>CAYOKT010000015.1:36421-46500 GCA_964404605.1 uncultured bacterium | reverse complement strand
AGCCGCGCGAAATCGCGCCGGACCTACCAGGTGACCAGCAGGATGCCTTCGTCGGTTTCCACCAGCGCTCTCGTGCCCGACGGCGCCGCGGCGGGACGGCCGCCGGCGTCGAGGAGGCGGTAGACGTCGTCCCCACCCAGGTCCAGCAGAAGGACACCGTCTTCACTGTCAACATTCAGGTCGGTCACGAGGAGGAAGCCGTTGCCCGGGCTGGGCGAGAAGGCGCCGTCGACCACGGTGTCCATCGGCGCGCTCGATCCCATCTCGATTCGCGCGACACCGCTGAACGCCCCCGTGAAGAGCGTGGCGAAGAGGTATCCCCCGGAGGCATCCCAGGCGAGGTCCGGCGACACGAACCAGGCGATCGTGCTGGCCGGAGTCGGCGGGTCGATCCCCTGGAGGCGAAGGCTGAAGCTGTCGCCGTCGTTCACGAGGTAAGCGAGATAGCGCCCGTCCGGTGAGACCGACGGGGAGTAGCCTGCCGCGGACAACAGTTGATGCGCCCCGGTGAAAAGGCTGGAATAGATGAGCTGTTGCACGGAGTTTTCGTAAACGATTCCGTCACTTCCGAGCCAGCTCGGCCGTCGCGCGCCGCCCAGTTCGGTGACGATTTCCCCTTCCAGGGAGATCACGATCACCCCGCCGTCCAGCGCAGGGGTGCTGAAGGCGACATACTCCCCGTCCGGCGAGGGCGTGTAGTCGTAGTTGTGGGCTTCCGGGTACAGCTTCACCGGTTGTCCGCCGTCTACCTCGGCGAGGTAGAGGCCCGTGGAATCGAGGTTCTCATCGTAGGAGAACAGGAAGCTCATCCCATCCGGCATCCACACCGGCGAGGTTCCGCCCGGCACGCGCAGCGTGGTTTGAACTTCCGGGACGTAGGGGTAGTCACTGTGACCGGGTCGTCCCGGCGAAACCGGCGTGGGGGACGTGCAGCCGAGGGCGAGAACCGTCGCCGCGAGGAGAAAAAGGACGGCCCGGCGGAGCGGAGACCTCCCCGGCGCAGGCTGACTCGGCTTCCCCGCACTGCTATCGTTGGTAATGGATTTCATATTCAAGCACCGTCGTCGAACCCGCCGGGAGGGGAACCAGGAAGCTCACCGTCCGCGCGTCCTCCACCGTCGGGGTGACCGGCTCGCCGCCCACTGTCGCCGAGGTGATGCGCCAGTCCCCGAAGAGGCGTTCCAGCACCTGCACCGTGACATCGCCGCCGCTGGAGTTGCCGAGGGTGACGACGAAGGTCTGCGATGTGCCGCCCTCCGGCGAGGGAACCTCCCGCTTGCGGACCCGCTCGGCGGTGATGTCGAAGGCGTAACCGACGGTGAGATCCACCGGCGACCCCGCCGGGGTGTCGTCGATCTCGTCCTCGCCGGAGAAGTAGAGCCTGTCGCCCGCCCGCAGGTAGATGCGCACCTTGCCCGCCGGGAGCGGCGCGGTCGGGGTGAAGGTGAGGTGGCGTGTCACCCGGTCGTTGAAGATCGTGGCGTCGTAGACCAGTTTCTTCCCGGCCTTCCAGCCGTTCTCGTCGTAGCGGGGCAGGGAGGTCTGCCTGCCGTTGACCAGGCGGCCCGGCTCATCGAAGATGAAGCGGCGGAGGTCTCCGAACGGGGTGCGCCCCGCCGCCCCGGCGGCGCCCGGTTTCGGGTTCATCCGGTCGATGCTGCGCTTGTCCCCGGCGAGGTGCACCTCCCCGGCCATGAGGACCAGTTGATCGTAGGGGAAGGTCATGCCGCAGTCGTTGTCGACGACGAAATCGCCGCGCAGGTTCACGATGCCCTTCTCGAAGACGACCCGGTACTCCGCCGACCACTCCATCCCCTCGCACATGTAGGTGAGGCGGACCTCCGCGTTCCCGCCGGAACGGGCCTTGTAGCGCCAGAGGAGCGAGGGCGCGAGGGTGAGCCCTTCCGGCAGGGTGTCGAGGGTCGGGTCGTCCACTTCGGCCCGGTCGATCACCCGGATGACCCCGGGTTCTCCTTCGGGTTCGAGGAAGAGCTTGTCATCGGTCACCCGGCGGAGTGTCCCCCGCAGGGTGTCGTCCGCCAGGCTGAGAGTGACCGGCCGCCCGACCTGGGCCTCCCACAGCCGGTCCATGGTGAGCAGGTTATAGCTGTAACCGAGGGAACGTGTTTCGACCTTGCCCGGTTTCAGCACCTCGAGGGTCGCCGTTTCGCCGTAGGTGCCCATGGGGAGGGGGGCGAAGGTGATCTCCCCTTCGCCCTTTTGCAGCGATACCGTGTGTGTCTCGTGGATCTCCGCGATGCCGCGGGCATAGACCACGATTTCCCGGTGGTTCATCCCGCCGCGGGCGATCCCCGCCAGCAGCAGGAACGGCAGAACGGTCAAAATGGCGCGTCGCATGCTGATTTCCCCCTCGGCAGCTCCCGGCCGGATCGTCGCGGCCGGCGATGGTTCGGCGGTTCATCTCCCGGGCACCGTCCATGTGCCGGCACCCCGCCCGGCGGACACCCCGCCCGCCGGGCGCTTCACCCGCCGCGCGTTCAACCCCGCAGCGTCCTGCGCGCCGGGCGCCCCCCCTCGGGCGGTCCGCGCCGGTTTTCCCTCAGGACCCCTGTAAAATACGATTGACCTGGGCGCGGACGGGGTCGTCCGGCGGGGTAAGTTCGAGAAAACGCCCGTAGGCCTCGCGCATGCCGGCATCGTCCCCCGCTTCGCCGAGGGCGTCGCCGAGGGAGAGGTAGGCGGGGGCATATTCCGGGTGCGAACCGACAACGTCCCGCAACAGGGCGACAGCCTCCTCGCTCCGGTCCAGGTCGAGGAGCGCCTCCGCCTCGGTGAGGCGGGCATCGACGAAGTCGGGCTGCACGGCGAGGGCTTCACGGGTCATCGTGAGCGCCGTCGCCGGGTCGCCGAGGTCCAGCCGCACCAGGGCGAGGTTGTGATAGGCGTCGGCGTAGTGATCGTTGAGGAACAGGGCTTCCCGGAAGGCCTTGTCGGCGCCCTCCAGGTCACCCTTCTTCTTCAGGACCAGCCCGAGGGTGTTGTGCGCCTCGGCGTAGTCGGGGCTCTGCTGAATCGCGATCCGGCACCCCTGTTCCGCCTCGTTGAGGTAGCCGAGGGCGAGCAGCGCCAGCGCGGCGTTGTTGTGGGTCTCCGGGTCCTCCCAGCGGAGCTCCAGGGAGCGCTTGTACATGACGACCGAGCTGTCCGGCTGGCCGCGGAAATAGTAGACGAGGCCGACGTTGTTCCAGGCCTGGGCGAGGGAATCATCCAGGGCGATGGCGCGACGGAAGAGAGTGTTCGCGCTGTCGATTTGTCCCCTTCGCAACAGGACCAGCCCGATGTTGTTGTACGCCGGTGCGAGGGTGGAGTCGAGGGCGACCGCACGCTCGCAGGCGGTCAGGGCGCTGTCGAGGCGGCCGGTCTTGTAGTACACGTTTCCCAGGTTGTTCTCCGCCACCGCCAGGTCCGGGCGCACGGCGAGCGCCTGCCGGTAGGCGGCTTCCGCCTCGTCCCAGCGGCGCAATTGCTGCAGGGCCAGCCCGAGATTGTAGGCCGCCCCCGCGAGGGTGCTGTCCATCTCGAGGGCGCGGCGGTAGGCGAGGATCGCCTGGTTCCGCTGGCCCATCTTGAAGTAGGTCAACCCGATGTCGTACCAGACGATCGGGAACTCCTCACGGATGCGGAGGGCGTTACGGTAGGCGCCCAGCGACGCCTGGTAGGAGCCCTTCCGGTGGAGCGCGAGGCCGAGGTTGTACTGCGCCTCGGCGAACTCCGGCCGCAGGCCGGCAGCCTTGCGGAACCGGCGGATCGCCCCGTCCAGGTCCCCCCGCAACAGCAGTGCGAGGCCGTAATTGTTCACCAGGTCGGGGTTGGAGGGATCGTGCCGCAGGGCTTTTTCATAGGCCGCGATCGCCTCGCCCAGGTCCCCGCGTGTGAGGTAGGTGTCCGCGAGGTTGGCGTGGTCCAGCGGATCATCGGGGTTGAGGGTGATGGCGCGGTTGAAGGCCTCGACGGCGCCGTCCAGCCGCCCCGTTTTCGCCCGCGCGCGCCCGAGGTTGTACCACGCCTCGCCGTCCAGCGAGTCGATCTCCACCGCCTTCTCCAGCGCCGCCACCGCTTCCGGGTGTTTCCCGGCTTCGAGGAGCGCGACGCCCAGGTTGTTCTGCACATCGGCGCTGTCCGGCGCGAGGCGCGCCGCCTCGCGGTAGGCGGCGATGGCGTCGTCGAGTCGGCCGAGGAGGTAGAGGGTCAGCCCGAGATTGTAGTGGGCATCGGCTGATTCGGGTTCGAGGCGCATCGCCTCGCGGAACGCCTCCGCCGCCGCCTCGAGGCTGTCGGCCTGGAAGTAGGCCCGCCCGGCGAGCAGGCGCGCCGCCGCCCCGCGAGGGTCGGGCGGGTCGGTGGCAGCGTAGAGTTCTGCCGCCGGGAAACAGGGCTTCGCGGCCAGGAGCGGGAGGATCGCCGCGAGGACGATGCTGAAGCGGCCGAACCGGGTGCGCCGGCCGCCGGCGGGTGTGCGATGGGGGAGAAGAAGTGTCCGTATCCCGCGAACCTCTCTCATACGGCCTCCCCTCCGGCTCCAAGGACTATGCTTTATCTTCCCGCCGGTCACGAAGCAGGGGGAAGAGGATTACATCGCGGATCGAGGTACGGTCGGTCAACAGCATCGCGAGGCGGTCCACCCCCATGCCCAGCCCCGCGGTGGGGGGCATTCCCAGCTCGAGGACCGCGAGGAACTCCTCGTCGAGGACCATCGCCTCCTCGTCCCCGGCGGCGCGGGCCCGCGCCTGCTCTTCGAAGCGGGCGCGCTGGTCGTCCGGGTCGTTCAGTTCGCTGAAGGCGTTGGCGATCTCCATCCCCCCGGCGAACGCCTCGAAGCGCTCGACGAGACGGTCGTCCTCGCGGTGGCGTTTCGCCAGCGGGCTCAGCTCGATGGGGTAGTCGAGCACGAAGGTGGGGTTGACCAGGGTCGGTTCGACCAGCTCGCTGAAGAGGACATCGATCGCCTTGCCGAGGGAGGCCCCCTCGGGCAGTTCGATGCCGTGGCGCTCCGCCGCCGCCGCCACCCGCTCCAGATTCGCGCCGAGGAGGTCCTCGCCGCTCGCCTCGCGGAGGGCGTCGAAGAAGCGCACACGCGGCCAGGGCGGGGTGAAATCCAGCTCCCCGCCGTTGTAGGGAACGCGGTAGCAGCCGTGCAGCTCCCGGACGATCCCGCAGGTGATCTCCTCGACGAGGTCCATCGCGAAGGTGTAATCCTCGAAGGCGGCGTAGCACTCCATCATCGTGAACTCGGGGTTGTGCGTGCGGTCCACCCCTTCGTTGCGGAAGTCCTTCGAGATTTCGTAGACCCGGCTGAGGCCGCCGACGATCAGCCGCTTCAGGTACAACTCGTCGGCGATGCGCAGGTAGAGCTGCTTTTTCAACTGGTTGTGGTGTGTGACGAAGGGTCTTGCGGTGCCGCCGCCGTAGAGGGGTTGCAGCGCCGGGGTCTCCACTTCGAGGAACCCGAGGTCGTCGAGACGGCGGCGCATGGAAGCGATCAGCTTCGCCCGCACCCGGAACACCTCGCGCTCTTCCGGGTTGACGACCAGGTCCAGGGCGCGGTTCCGGTAGCGCTCGTCCGGGTCGGTGAACTCGTGGTACCGGCGGCCGGTTTCGGCGTCCTCCTTCACCACCGGCAGCGGGCGGATGCACTTGGCGAGGGGAACCCATTCGCTGACATGGAGGGTCTTCTCGCCGGTCTTGGTGATCATCAGGGTGCCGCGCAGGCCGAGCCAGTCACCGAGGTCGCAGGCCTGCTTGAACAGCCGGTAGCTCTCCTCGCCGATGTCGTCCCGGCGGAAGTAGAGCTGCACGCGGCCGGTGTCGTCCTGCAGGTGGGCGAAGCTCGCCTTGCCCATCACCCGCCGGGCGGCGAGGCGGCCGGCGAGGGAAATCACGGCGCCCTCCCCGAGCAGGCGGTCGAACTCCTCCAGGACCTGCGCGACGGTGTGGGAGCGCTCAAAGCGGTATGGATAGGGGTCGAGACCGGCCTCGCGCAGGGCAGCGAGCTTCTCGCGCCGCGCCCGGATCAGGTCGTGTAGGGTTTCCATCCTTTTCCTTCGTAGAGACGGGGGACACGGGGGGTCCAGCCGCAGAGAATTTCGTAGGCGATGGTCCCCGCCTTCGTCGCCAGCTCCCAGGCTCCGATCCGCTCGGACCCCATCGCCCCGAGCAGGGTCACCGGCTCGCCGACGCCGTACTTGTCATCGCCCAGCCAGATCATCATCTGGTCCATGCTGATGTTGCCCACGACCGGGTAGCGCTTTCCCTCGATCAGGACATCCGCCCGGTTCGACAGGATGCGCGGATACCCGTCGCCGTAGCCCATCGGCAGCGTGGCGAGCCAGCCGTCGCGCGGGGCGGACCAGGTGTGCATGTAGCCGACGCCCGTCCCCTTGCGGATCCCCTTGAAGAAGACGATTTCGGTGTGCAGACTCATCGCCGGGCGCAGCGGCCACTTCCCGTCGAGGTGCGGTCCCGGTGGATACCCGAAAAGGCTGAGGCCGGGGCGGACCAGGTCCGCGCGCGCCTCGGGGAAGTTGAACAGCGCCGAGGAATTGGCCATGTGGACGAGGGGAATCTCCACCCCGTGATGCTTCAACTCGTCGATCACGCCCTGGAACAGCTCGAGCTGACGGCGGGCGAGCTCGGTGTCCGGCCCCTGCGCGCGGACGAAATGGGTGAAGATGCCGACGAGGTCGAGGTTGGGCAGGCGCGCCACCTGCAGCGCGAAATCCACCGCGTTGTCCGCCCGCACGCCGATGCGGTTCATCCCGGTGTCGATCTTCAGGTGCACCCGGGCCGTGCGCCCGAGGCGAACCGCCTCCTCGCTGATCTGCTGCGCCTTGTACAGGCTCGAGGCGGTGATGTCCAGATGGTAGTCGAGAAAGTGCTTCACCTGGTAACCGACCAACCCTCCGAGGACGAGGATCGGCGCTTCGATGCCCGCCTGGCGAAGCTGGATCGCCTCCTCGAGGAAGGCGACGCCGAAGAAGTCCACCCCCTCGTCCGCCATCTTCCGCGCGACGGGAATCAGGCCGTGCCCGTAGGCGTCCGCCTTGAGCACCCCCATCAGCTTGGCGTCGCCCTTGTGCTCGCGCACCACCTTCAGGTTGTGGGCGACGGCGTCCAGGTCGATGCGAAGGTAGGTCGGCCGCCGGCGGAAGGTGGGCGGCAGGGCGGTCGATGGATTCAGGGGCAATGCGGAAACCTCGTACATCATTTCAGCCCGGTTGATCCGATGGAGTGCGGCGCGAAGCCGCAGGGCGGAACGGTTGTCCCGCATGATACACGGCGGGCGCGCCGGGCACAAGAGGCGGGCGGCAGTGTGCTCCAAAACCGCGCGGAACGAGCCACCGCGACCCCTCCGGAGGGATTTCGCTCGTCTCGCTCCCCGGGTTGCGCTGTCCGCCGAAAAGACGTAGGTTGACCTAACTTTTAGCCGGATGACGATATCCTCTTCCTTCCACGTGCCGGCGGCTGGAGTGGCGGTGCGTTACCACGCCTAACCCGTGAGGGAGCCCGCTCTCCCCTGTGCCGAGGTGTTCGAATGCGCAAGGAATCCGAGGCGCTGATCAGGGCTTCCCGCCACCTGCTCGACGCGCACGATTACCAGGAGACGATCGAGCAGCTCCTCCACTCGGCGCGTGAGTTGCTGGGTGCCGAGGCGGCCTCCGTGTTCCTGGTGAATGGTCGCCCCCGCAAGCTGCAGATGGCCGCTTCGACGAACCTCTCCCGTGAGGCGGCCTGGAAGATCCGTTTCCCGATGGGGCAGGGTGTCGCGGGGTGGGTGGCGCAGAACGGCAGCACGGCGAACATCCACGACATCTCCCGGGATTCCCGGTTTTACAACAAGGTGGACCAGAAGACGGGCTTCCGAACCCGGGGGTATCTCTGCGTTCCCCTCGTCGCCTCGGGCAAGGTGATCGGCACCCTCCAGGTGCTGAACCGGAACCGGGGCGACCGCTTCACCCGCGGCGACCAGGAACTCCTCGAGGGGTTCGCGGTGCTCGCGGCGCTCTCGCTGGTGAAGTCGAGGATGCACGAGGACGCCCTCGCCCGGCAGCGGATGGAGAGCGAACTCGAGGTCGCCCGCGCCTACCAGCAGCGGATGCTCCCCGAAACCTTTCCCGACACCGGGCCCTACCAGATCGCGGCGACGTACCATGCCGCGCGGAACCTGGGCGGGGACCTGTACGACGCCTTTCCCACCCCGCGGGGGTATCAACTGGTCCTCGGCGATGTGAGCGGAAAAGGGCCTGGCGCAGCCTTGTGGATGGCGAGCCTGGCGAACCTGCTGCGCTACCAGAACGCCCAGGGCAGCGACCCGCTGGAGGAATTCGCCCGCGTGGATGAATACTACCACCAGGCTTTCCCCAGCGGAACCTTCATCACCCTGTTCATGGGACTGCTCGCGGACGGGCGGCTGCGCTACCTGAGCGCCGGGCACAACCCGATGCTGCTGGTCGGACCGGAGGGCGGGGCGAAGTGGCTGGAGGCCACCGGGGTGCCCCTCGGCGTGATGCCCGGCCTGCCGCGCGAGACCCGCGAAGTCTCCTTTCCTCCGGGCTCGAGGCTGGTGCTCTTCTCCGACGGCGTTACCGAAGCGGAGAACATCGAGGGCGGGATGTACGAGGAGCAGCGGTTGTGGGGGGTCGTCCGCCGGCATTCCGAAGCGGACCCGGCGGAGCTGTGCAAGCGCATCGTGCGGAGTGTGAAGCGCTTCTCCCGCGGGACCGAACAGGCCGACGACATCACGGTCCTCGTCGCCGGCCATCCCAACCGGTCGTAAGGGAGTACCCCACCCTTCCCGAAGAACTTTTTCCTCTCCCTTTTCGGGCGTAGTGTCCCTTTGGGTGGCGTTTGTATCCCGCCGCGCGGCGGCCGGGGGTGTTCTCTGCTTCGAGGGCGGGGAGGATGGCGACTATTTCTCATGCGGTGGTGCTATATTCTCTCGGATCGGGGCAGGTGCGCCCGGTCCGCCGGCAGTACCGTTGAGGGACAAGGGATGCACCTGGTCGTGCTGGAAAAGGTCGTGCCGGGGTCGATCCTCGCGATGGATATCCGCCTCGGCCCGACAACCCTGCTGCGCAAAGGCTATAAGCTCAGCGACTGGGAGATCCGGGCGCTGGGGGAGCGGGGGATCAGCGCCCTCTATATCGAGGACAAGCTTAGCGAGGACTGCATCCCCACCGAAACGATCTCCGAGCGCACCCGCACCCTGGCGGTCACCACCCTGGAAGACGCCTACCGGAACTTCAACGCGCTGAGCAAGGACCGCGTGAGGCGTGTCCGCCACATCGCCGAGGTGATGGTCGATGAGATCCTCGAGCGGAAGGACATTACGGTCACCATCCACGACCTGCGCACCTACGATGATTACACCTTCCGCCACTCGGTCAATGTGACCGCGCTCTCCCTGACCATCGGACGTGAAATCGGGTTGGAGCGCAGCGAGCTCCAGATGCTGGCGATGGGCGGGCTGTTCCACGACATCGGTAAAATGGAGATCTCGCTGGACATCCTGAACAAGAAGGGGCCGCTGGACGACGAGGAGCGGAAGGAGGTGCAAAACCACCCGCTGCGGGGTTTCGACCTCCTAAGCGAGCGTACTGAAACCGAGCCGTTGATCTGGGCGTTGGCCCGCCAGCACCATGAGTCCCTCGATGGCAGCGGCTACCCCGACCGGCGCAAGGCGGGCGACATCCACCCCTGGGCGAAGTTGATCACCGTGGCGGACATCTGGGACGCCCTCCGCAGCGACCGGCCCTACAAGAAGGGCTGGCCCGCCGACAAGGTGATCGAACTGCTCAAGTCCCTGGAGATGAAGGGGAAGCTCGACCGCAAGACGCTGAGGACGTTCCTCAGCTTCGTCATGCCCTATCCCACCGGCACCGAGGTGCTCCTCTCCTCCGGGGAGAAGGGGCTGGTTCTCGAGCAGAACCGGGAGGAACCCGAGCGGCCCGTGGTGCGGATCATCGAGACCGCGACCGGCTTCCAGTTCACCAGGGAGGAGGCCCCGGTGCTGCCGCTGGCGGAGGTGCGCCAGCTCTCCATCGTCCGGTCGATCCAGTAGC
>CAYOKT010000015.1:2668-36321 GCA_964404605.1 uncultured bacterium | reverse complement strand
GTGCTGCCGCTGGCGGAGGTGCGCCAGCTCTCCATCGTCCGGTCGATCCAGTAGCGGGACCGCAGCGCTTCAGGGCTTGTACTTGTTGTATTCCTCGTGCGAGAGGGCCTTCTCCGGGGTGAGCCGCCCCCCCTCCTCGCGGACGATCAGCCGGTAACGCTTCCCCAGGTCAAAGACGACGATCTCCCGGCGCTGCTGCACCCAGCGCCGCCCCCCGAGGCCGTGGGGTGCGGCCCCTTCCGCCAGCGCCCGGAGGATGCTGCGCGCCTTCGACTCCTGCGCCGGGGGGAGGTGGTCGAGGGGGATCGGATCGGAGGAGCGCACCCGCCGCAGGGCGTCTTTCTCCCCGCGGTGCTGCTGCATCTTCTTCTCCTCCTCCCGGCAGCGGTGGCAGAAGGCGCCGTAGCCTTCATGCCCGCAGGGGAAACGCTTTTTCCGTCTTCTGCCCATGGGTGATCCGTGTCGGGATGGGACCGCGTGCGACGTGCGCACGGTGGAGAGGGTGGCTCCGACGGGCGGGAGATGCCGCGCCCTATTCGACCGGGTGCTTCTCCCGCTTCCTGCCGATCAGGTAGGCGGTGATGAACGGGTGGATGTCGCCGTCCATCACCTGTTCGACGTTGCTCGTCTCCACCCCGGTCCGCAGGTCCTTGACCATCTTGTAGGGATGAAAGACATAGCTGCGGATCTGGTTTCCCCAGCCGATGTCGCTCTTCATCTCCTCCAGCTCCGCCTTTTTCTTCAACTCTTCCTCGAGCTTCTTCTGGTACAGCTTCGCCTTGAGGAAGCGCATCGCCGCTTCGCGGTTGCGGTGCTGGCTGCGTTCGGCCTGGCAGGTGGCGACGATCCCGGTGGGGATATGGGTCAGGCGCACCGCGGAATCCGTCTTGTTCACATGCTGCCCGCCCGCGCCGGAGGCGCGGTAGGTGTCCACGCGGAGGTCCGCGGGGTTGATCTCGATCTCGCCGATCTCCTCGGCATCGGGGTAGACGAAGACGCTGGCGAAGGAGGTGTGGCGGCGGGCGTTCGAATCGAAGGGGCTGATCCGCACCAGGCGGTGCACCCCGGACTCCGCCTTCAGGTAGCCGTAGGGATGGTCGCCGGACACCTCGACCGCCGCCGACTTGATCCCGGCCTCCTCGCCCGGCTGCAGGTCGATCACCCGGTAGGTGTACCCGCGGCGCTCCAGGTAGCGGACGTACATCCGGAAGAGCATCGACGCCCAGTCCTGGGACTCGGTGCCGCCCGCGCCCGGCTTGATGTTGAGGATGCAGTCCCGGGCGTCGTTGGGGCCGGAGAGCATCCTCCGCAACTCCATCTCCTCGACCCGTTCGTTCAGCTTCGCGAGGATGGTCTCCGCCTCGCCGGCGGCCCCTTCGGGGTCCTCTTCCAGCAACTCGATGTAGACTTCGAACTCGGCGATATCGCGGGACAGTTCATCCCAGCTTTCGACGATGCGGCGGTGGGTCGAGGCTTCCTTCAGGAGGGATTGGGCCCGCTCCTGGTCGTCCCAGAAGCCGGGTTCGGAGGTCTTCGCATCCAGCTTGTCCGCCTGGTTGCGGCGGGTCTCGACGTCAAAGATACCTCCGCAGGTCGGCGACCTTCTGCTTCAGCACTTTCCACTGTTCGCGCGCTTCTTGCGGGGTAAGCATCGAACTCCTCTTCGTTCTCGGTTGACCGGCCGGGGCGCGCGGCACTCCCGGGAAACACGGCGCACCCGCCCGGGAGAAGATAGCGGCTCCCGGCACCCGCCTCAACCGGCCTCCCGCCGATCGGGGATGCTGGGGAGCTACACCACGATGGGACATTCTGCTGCCGCGGGCGCGGCGGGCGCTACCAGATCTTCTCGATGCGCGCGCCCTTGTAGAAGCGTTTCAGGATGTCGGGGTATTTCATCCTCTCGACGGCCATGACCCCGGCGGCGGTCTGGTCCATGCCGACGCCGTGCCCGAAGCCGGCGCCGACGAAGGTAATCTCCACCGGGTTGCCGATGTCGCCCATCACCAGCTTGACGACGAAGCAGGAGCTGTTCAGGGTGGTCTCGCTGAGCACCCGGCGGATGGCCAACTCCCCCCGCACCTTGTGGTTCCGCAGCGTGCCGAGGATCTCGAGTTCGATGATCCGCCCGGAGACCCCGCGCCGCAGGGGCTGGATGTCGATCAGGGTGCCGATGTCGAACCCCAGCTTCCGCCGGATGATCTCCTCCAGCTCCGGCCTCGGATAGGTGACCTCCCAGCGGAAATAGCGGGCGTTCCGGTTGAGGAAGTCGATGTTCGTTCCGCGCGGGTTGGAGTAGCTCTCCGGGTGGCTCTGCACCCACTTCTCGACATCCACCTCTTTCCTCAGGTCGAGGTTGAAGGCCCGGGCGTTCTTCGGGCTCATCACCGGCCGGCCGACGAGGTAGTCCTCCCCCGGCGGGTTCCAGTACTCCTTGCTCTCCGTATGGCCGCCGCTGTTGGCGCAGAAGTAGGCCTCGCACACCCGCGACCCCGATTTGAGCACCTCGCCGGAGGTCTCGAGTACCGCCCGGGTGGTCGCCTCGTCCTCCTTCGTCACTCCCGAGTACACCTGGAACATCACGGTGGCCGGGAAGTCGATGGGGTCGTTCGCGGGACGGCTGGCGAGCTTTGCCACGGTGTAACTCCGCGCCGCCACCGCCTGCGCCTTCAGCGCCTCCATGGGATAGGAGGGGTGCATCTCGGAGGGGATCACTCCCTTCAGGTAGTCATCGAGGAGAAGCTCGTTGAGCGCCAGCAGGTTGGCCGTGTGGTCCACCCGGATCTCGATGACCCCGCGGTAGACATGGTCCTCCAGGCGCTCCCAGGAGAAGCCCGCCCCGACACGAACATCGTAGAGGGTGAATTCGGTGTTCTCGTCGGCGGGAATCAGCCGGAACCCGGTGGGGACGATGGCGCTGAGGTCATATTCCGCGTCGTACACCTCCACCCTGCCGGAGGCATCCTCGACACGGTGTCGGAGCACACGCGGGTGCAACTCGCCGTCCAGTGTGCGCACCTTGTCGAGCAGGGGCCGGACCTCGTCCTCGCGGTCGTAGGCCCCGACGATCACCCGCCAGCGCCTGCCCTGGTGGATCAGGGTTTTACCGATCTGCACCTCACGGCCGAAGGGCAGCACCCGGGCAGGCTGCCCGTTGCTGCGCAGCCATTCGGCGAGTTTATCGGCCTTTTTTTCCGTATCAAGGGTCTTGACGAGAACGCTGTAAACATACTTGGCGGGCTTGGCTTCCTCCACGCGGCAGCGCCAGCGCCGGTCCGAGGTGATTCCCGCATAGATCTCCCTGCCGTCGATCGTCGTCAGGTTGAACGCGCCGCGGATACGGAAATCGACGTGGTCGTACCCTTCGAGCAGACCGACACGGACAAGGGGTTGCCTGCCCTGTATAACACGGGGAGCAAGGCTGCCACGTTTCTCTTCGACAGGACTCTTCGTGGTTTCGGCGGCCTGCTGGGAGGGCGTCATCTTCGTTTCCTCTTTAAGAGGTGCCGCACAACCGACCAGAAAGATAAGCAGGAGAGCAGCCGGCGGTGTGAGCCTGTTCACCTCATGCTCTCCGTTCGTCGCACAAACCAGCCGCGCTCTGCGCAGGCCCGGTGCAGGAGCCGTTGCGCCTCGTCCGCCCGGGCCGTTTCCATGCAGACCCAGACCTCCTCAAGCCTTTCCATCAGGCCGAAGGTCTCGATGGAAGCGGCCGCGAGGGTTTGCACGACCATCTCGTGCAGTCCTTCCACCGGCCGGCCCGAGGTGACCACCGTGAGGGCGCTGAGCGGCGCCTCCTCCCCGGGTTCGGCGCGTTCCCAGGCCACCCAGCGGTCGCGGTTTTCCACCAGGCGCACCCTCTGCCCGCCGCCCGGCAGGGGACCGGTTCCCTGCCTGCGCCGCAAGCCGTCGAGGCGCGCGATCCCGAGAACGTCGCCGCAGTCCAGCGGCCGGTCGGTGATGATCGTTCCGCTCCGGTCCGTGGCGCTGTCGCCGATGCTCAGCGGGACCTTGTGGTCGCGGGCGAGGCGTGCGGCTTCGCTCTGCAGCGCCGGCACACCGCCCTGGGCGAGGCGCAGCGCCGCCTCGAAATCCACCGCCTTGATCAACTCCGCTTCCTCCACCACGGCGGGATCGGTGGTGTAAAGGCCCGGCACGTCCTTCATCAATTCGCACCGGTCCGCTTCGATGGCCGCCGCCAGCGCCACCGCGGTGGCGTCGCTGCCGCCACGGCCGAGGGTGGTGATCTCCTTCTCCGTGGAGACCCCCTGGAACCCGGCGACGACGACCACCAGGTCCTTCTCCAGCGCTTCGAGGAGACGGAAGGGGCGCACTTCGACGATGCGCGCCTCGCCGTGGTGGTTGTCCGTGATCAGGCCCACCTGGCTGCCGGTGTAGCTCACCGCGCCGATGCCTTCCGCCTCGATCGCCAGGGCGAGCAGGGAGGAGGAGATTCTCTCCCCGACCGAGAGGAGCATGTCCATCTCGCGGCGGGGGGGGTCGGGGTGAAGCTGCCGGGCGAGGGAGATCAGCTCGTCCGTCGTCCGCGCCATCGCGGAGACGACGACGACGACCTCGTCGCCGCGCCAGCGCATGTCGGCGATGTGCCGCGCGACGCGCCGGATCTGCTCCGGCTCGCGCAGGCTGCTCCCACCGTATTTGCGGACGATGCGCGCCATGCTACAACCCCAGCACATCCGCCATCGAGAAGCCGCCGGACCGTTTTCCCGCGAGGAAACGTACCGCCGGCGCCACGCCCCGTGCGAACGCCATGCGGGAATGAGCCCGGTGCACCAGCTCGATCTCTTCGCCCTCGGCGGCGAAACGGACGCAGTGCTCGCCGACGATTTCGCCCAACCGGAGGCTCCTCACCTGCACCTCCGGCCCCTCCGCTTCGAGGGCGGCGGCGAGGGCTTTCGCCGTGCCGGAGGGCGCATCCCGCTTGTGGCGATGGTGCGTCTCGACGATGCCGGCATCGTACCCCGTTCCGAGCACCCGGCGGATGCGGGGGAGGAGCGCCAGCAGGAGATTCACCCCCAGCGAAAGGTTCGGGGCGATCAGGTGGGCACAGCCCAGGCGGTGCAGCCGCTCAGACTGCCGCGCGGTGAAACCGGTCGCACCGATGAGGATGGGCGTGCCGGATTCCTCCGCGCGGAGGGCGTGCTCGCAGGCTGCCGCTGCGAGGGAGACATCCACCCAGACATCGGCCTCGAACGCGCCCCGGGGGTCGTCCGCTTCGAGGGGGAGGCCCGCGACCTCACCGCCGGCGCGCTCCGGGGCCTCCACGGCGTGGGCGAGGGCGATGTCGCTCTCCCCGGCGAGCGCGGCGGCGACCGCGCGGCCCATGCGTCCGCCCGCGCCGAAAAGGGTCACCGTGATCATTGCAGCTCGAGTCCCCTCAGTGCCTCTTCCACCGCCGTTTTCGATTCCGGCCGCAGGGGGGCCAGCGGGGGCCGCACATCGCCGGAGGGAAGGTTCATCCGGTCGAGGGCGAATTTCACCGGCGCGGGGTTGGTCTCCACGAACAGCGCCTTCGCCAGCGGGGCGAGGCGGTCATGCAGCTCGCGGGCTTCGCGGCCCCGCCCGGCGCGGTGCGCCTCCCACTCCTCGACCACGAGATCGGGAACCACGTTCGAGAGAACACTCACCGTGCCCGCGCCGCCGAGTTCAAAGACCGGCAGGTTCAGGCCGTCCTCCCCGGAGAAGACCGGCAGCCTTCCGGCCAGCCGGCAGACCTGTTCCCACACCTGCGCGAGGTCACCCGAGGCTTCCTTGAGCGCCGCCACCGAGGGGATCTCCGCGAGCCGCGCCATCGTGTCCGGGGTCAGGTTCAGCGCCGTGCGCCCGGGGGCGTTGTACACCATCAAGGGCAGGGTGGGGGCGACCTCGGCGATCATCCGGTAATGGCGCACCAGGCCGTCCGGCGTGGGCTTGTTGTAGTACGGGGTGATCACCAGCGCGCCGTCCACCCCGAACTCCGCCGCGCGGGCGGTGCGCGCCATGGTCACCGCGGTGTTGTTCGTCCCGGTTCCCGCGACCACCCAGGCCTTCTCCCCGGCCACCTCCACCGTGATCCGGATGACCCGTGCCCATTCCTCGTCGCTGAGCGCGGGGGCTTCGCCGGTCGTTCCGCAAGGGATGAGGCCGTGCACCCCTCCTTCGACCTGGCGCTGCACGAGGGTCTCGAGCCCCTTCTCGTCCAGCTTGCCGTCGGGGTCGAAGGGGGTGACAAGGGCGGTGAAGACGCCTTCCCACGGCACCCGCGGAGCCGCGGGCGCCTTGCCGGCCGCTGCTCCGCCGCTCCCCCCCGGATCGGCGGGGGCTTCGAATCTTCGCGGTCGTTCCATCGTGCGCTCCCTGTGGCTTGCCCCGGTGCTTCCTCAGCCGCCGCGAGAGCGAGTGCGGGCGGGGGCCGCCGCGCTCCGCGCGCTCAAATGTCGTAATACAGTTCGAACTCCCAGGGGTGCGGGCGCTGGCGGAGGGCGTCCACCTCGTTCTCCCGCTTGTACCAGATCCAGGTATCGATCACATCTTCCGTGAACACGTTGCCCTTGTAGAGGAACTCCTGGTCCGCCTCCAGGGCGTGCAGCGCCCCCGCGAGGGTCGCGGGGGTCTCCGGCACATCGGCCAGCTCCTCGGGGTCGAGGTCGTACATGTTCTTGTCGAGCGGATCGCCCGGGTGAATCTTGTTCTGGATGCCGTCCAGGCCCGCCATCAGCATCGCGCTGAAGGCGAGGTACGGGTTGCAGGAGGAGTCCGGCACGCGGAACTCGATGCGTTTCTGCTTCGGGCTCGGGCTGTACATCGGGATGCGGACCGCGGCCGAGCGGTTCCGCTGGCTGTAAGCGAGGCGGGTGGGCGCCTCGAAGCCCGGCACCAGGCGCTTGAAGCTGTTCGTCGTCGGGTTGGTGAACGCGCAGAGCGCCGGGGCGTGCTTCAGGATGCCGCCGATGAAGAACAGCGCCATCTCGGAAAGCCCCGCGTACCGGTCCCCGGCGAAGAGGGGCGTCTCGCCCTTCCAGAGGCTCATGTGGGTGTGCATCCCGCTGCCGTTGTCCCCGAAGAGCGGCTTCGGCATGAAGGTGGCTGTCAGGTTGTGACGCCGGGCGACGTTCTTCACCACGTACTTGAACAGTTGCAGGTTGTCCGCCTGGCGCAGCAGGGGGGCGAAGCGGATGTCGATCTCGCCCTGCCCGCCGGTGGCGACCTCGTGATGATGCGCCTCGACCGTGATCCCCATCGACTCCAGCAGGAGCGACATCTCGGTGCGGATGTCGTGCGTCTTGTCGGACGGCTGCACGGGGAAATACCCTTCCTTGTACCGCGGCTTGAAGCCCAGGTTCGGGTTTTCCTCCCGCCCGGTGTTCCAGTGCCCCTCGAGGGAGTCGATGAAGTAATATCCCTCGTGCTCGTTCTGGGCATAGCGGATGTCGTTGAACAGGAAGAACTCGGATTCCGGCCCGACGTACGCGGTGTCGGCGATGCCGAGGGAGACGAGGAAATCTTCCGCCTTGCGCGCCAGGGTGCGCGGGCACTTGGAATAGGGCTGCATCGTCGAAGGTTCGATGATGTCGCAGAAGAGGATCAGCGTCGACTCCTCCGTGAAGGGGTCCATCACCGCCGTGGAGGCGTCCGGGCGGACGAGCATGTCGGACTCGTTGATCCGTTTCCAGCCGCGGATGGAGGAACCGTCGAAACCGTATCCCTCCTCGAAATCGCTCGGGGAGAGCTGGCTGACGGGGATGGTGAAATGCTGCCACATACCGGGGAAGTCCATAAAGCGCAGGTCGATCATTTTCACGCCGCGGCTCTTGATCAACTCGAAGATCTCGCGAATTGCATCCATTCCCTGCCTCATCCTGCGAAGAGATTGTCCCACGCCCCGCCGCCCCTCAGAGGGCGTCGGGTCCCGATTCCGAGGTACGTATGCGAATCACATCGTCCACGGTGGTCACGAAGATTTTTCCATCCCCCACCTGGTCGGTTCGCGCGGCGGAGAGAATCGCCTTGATCGCCTTGTCGGCGAGTTCCGCGGGGAGGACCACCTCCAGTTTGACCTTGGGCACGAATTCGATCTGGTATTCCCGCCCGCGGTAGAGCTCCGTGTGTCCCTTCTGCCGTCCGAATCCCCGCACCTCGGTCAGTGTCAACCCGCGCACGCCGATCTCCAGCAGGGCGGCCTTGACCTCGTCGAGACGGTAGGGCCGGATGACAGCCTCGATTTTCTTCATGCAGCCTCCCGCCGGATTGCCCGGTATTATACGGCGAAGCGGACGTGCATCACATCGCCGTCACGCACCCGGTAGTCCTTCCCTTCCAGCCGCAGGAGCCCCTTGTCGCGGCACGCCGCCAGGGACCCGTGGGCGAGCAGATCATCCGAAGATACGACCTCCGCGCGGATAAAACCTCGCTGCAGGTCGCTGTGGATTTCCCCCGCGGCCTGGACCGCGGGCGTTCCCTCGACGATGGGCCAGGAACGGACCTCGTCATCGCCCACGGTGAAGAAGCGGATCAGCCCGAGGAGGGCGAAGCCCGCCTGGAGAACGCGCTCGGAGGCGGGCCGCTCGATCCCCAGCTCGCGGAGGAACGGGGCGCGGTCCTCCTCGTCGAGGAGGGCGATCTCCGCCTCGAGGCGGGCATCGACGACCGCGG
Organism: uncultured bacterium; assembly: GCA_964404605.1. Lineage (GTDB taxonomy): Bacteria > Electryoneota > Electryoneia > Electryoneales > Electryoneaceae > CAYOKT01. Next base: position 27,672 of record CAYOKT010000015.1, on the reverse strand, counting down.
TGGCGCGCCGCCTGCCGGAGAGCGTTTCACCCAGCGCCGCGGCGATGGCCTCGCCGTCCTGCTCCTCGCCGCGGTTGATCACGGTCAGCAGGGGTTTCTTGGTCAGGAAGCCGAAGGAGCGGAGCGCCCGGTCCCGCTCCGGGGCGAAGTCGATCTCCCGGAGCGGCGTCTCGGCGTTGAGGGCGGCGAGCACCTCGTCGATGGCGGCGTCTTCCGTCCTGTCCACGCTCTGCCCGGTGCGGCGGGTCCGGTCGATGCGTTCGCGCCGCGCCTCGGCGGTCTGCAGGTCGGAGAGAAGCAGCTCGACCTCCAGGTCCCGCAGCTCCGCCGTGACCAGGTTCGCCAGCTCCGCGGGGTCAGCGGCCCCGAAGGCGTACAATCCGATCACCGGGGCGAGCACGCTGGCGCCCTGCAGGTGGCTGATCAGGCTGCGCTTCAACCCGCTGCGCTTCTGCGTGGCGGCGAGGCCGGCGACATCGAGATACTCCACCTTCGCCCGGATCTTTTTCGCCGGCGGATAGAGCTCGTGCAGCCGGTCGAGCTGCTCGTCCGGAATCTCGGCCACCCCCGGATGCGCTTCCGCCCCGGCGGCGGGCTCGCTCCCGGTGAGTGCCGTGAACAGGGTGGATTTCCCACCGCCTTGCCAGCCGATCAGTGCTATTTGCATCGCCGCCGATTGTCGTTTTGAAGGTCGGGGTCGCGTTACGCCGGCGAGCCAGGGCCGGAGGGAGGGCGTTGCGGGTGACTACCCGCCGAGCCGCGACGCGGTAATGTATGCGAGGGTCTCCGAACTGTCAAGCGCGGCGAGAGCGGCGTCGCGCGGCGACGGACACCGGGGAGGATACGCAGCACGGGGATGTCAGATCACGAGTTCGAGGGTGACGGTCTTCTCGTTCGAGAGGTCCACTTCGCGCGGCGTGATCTTCGCCCCCACGGCGTTGCTGAAAAGGACGATCACCGGTTTGTTCTGCGCGATCGGGTTGGCCTTCTTGATCACGCCGATGTAACCGATATAGGAGCGTGAATAGGTTTTCTTGATCCGCACGGTGGCCCCGACGGGGTAGGTCTGCACAACCTGGGTCAGCGCCCGCACGACGTGTGGATTCCACCGGGTTCCCGCCTCGTTGACCAGGGTCGCGATGGCTTCGGCGGGGGATTTCTTCTCGCCGTCCAGCGTCCCGGTGAGAAGGTTGTCATAACGGTTGGCGACGGCGAGGATCTCGGCGAAACGGAAAATCCTCAGCGGTTCATGCGCCTTCGCTTTGGCGGGTTTCTCGCCGGTCCCCTGGAGTCCCTGCGGGTATCCCCGCCCATCCTGCTGTTCGTGGTGTTGCAACACCGTGGTCTGCTCGAGGTAGCTGCTGGGGTCGCTGCCGCGGAGGATCATCATCGAATAGGTCGGATGCTCGTGCAGGATCATCCGCTCCTCGCGCGACAGTTGGTCGTACGTCTTCCCCTTCAGCCTGGGAAAGGCCATCTTCCCGATGTCGTGGACCAGCGCGGCGGCGCCCAGGGCCCGCATTTCGCGGTGATTGTAGCGGAAAACCTGCCCGAGGAGGATCGACATGACCGCCACCTCGAAGGCGTGCTGATAGTCTTCCCCCGCTTCGCTGCGGACGGGGAGCGAGGTGAACATCGAGATGTTGTTGTCGAAGATCTCCTCGAGCAACTGGTTCACCTGCTTCCGTACCGAGGGCATTCGTATCAGCTTGCGGGCCTTGGATTCATCCCGCAGACGCTTCTTGATTTCTTCGGGGGTGTGGGCTTCGAAGGCGAGGTTGTTCTTCACCCCGTCGAACGTCTGCGCGAGCTGCCGGTTGACGATCTGGCGCACGGATTCGGAGATCACCGTCTCGGGGACGATGTCCTCGCTGACATCGTCCATCACGTAGACGTAATTGTAGCCCTGCTTCCGGATGAGCTCGACCATCCGGTCGGTGAGTGCATAGCCCGAGGAGAGAAGCAGCTCGCCGCGCTCGTTGAAGAGAGACTTGCCGAGGATGTCCCCGGTCTTCAGTTTATCGAGACTGATGATGCGCATGAGTGCGACGAGTTGAGGTGAACTGCGAACTTCCGGCGGTTTATAAAAGATACACAGGAATCGGAAGAAAACACAGGGGGGGAAACAACCGGACAACCTTCCGCGGACAGGGGGCCGGGAATCAGGGATTCGGCGAAAGGCGCGGCTTCAACCGGTCATGAGCGACCGGCAGGATGAGGGCGAAGATCGCGGCGTTGCTGGTGATGTGTACCACGGCGAAGGGGATCCCGGCGATCAGGTAGGGCCACCAGGCGCGCAGTGGTACCGCGGTGGAAAGGGGAAAGGCGAGGTTGGTCAGCAGGTCGAATACCACCGTCACACCCACGCCGCCCGCCAGGGCGAGGGTCACCCGGCGCTTCGGAGGCGCCGAATCCAGCAGGGGTGCGAGGTGGCCGAAAACGAAGCCGGTGAAGGCCATCGATCCCATCTGGGTGATCCAGACCGGCGGGAAGGGCAGGCCCCAGACATTCAGCGCGCCGTAGATCGCCTCGCTGAACACCCCGACGAGCACGCCGCTCCAGGGCCCCAGCAGCCAGCCGGCCAGGGCCACGGTCAGCGAGACGATCTCCACGTTGGGCACCGCGGTGAGGAGGTACCCCCCGGCCACCGCCGCGGCGGTGAACAGGGCGGTTCTCGCCGCCCGCCGGGCGGCTTTCGATTGCGGGCGGTTCATGCCGCGGGGCCGGACGAGCGGGTCACTTCGATCCCTTCGGAGCCTCTGTCTTCTCCCGAATCCGGGCAGCCTTCCCCACGCGGTCGCGCAGGTAGTACAACTTGCCCCGGCGTACATCGCCCTTGCGGTGCACCTCGACCTTCGCGACGGAGGGCGAGCTGAGCGGGAAAACCCGCTCCACACCGATGCCGTTGGACACCTTGCGCACGGTGAAGCTGCCGGTGGGACCCTTGCCCTTGCGGCCGATCACGGTGCCGCGGAAGATCTGGATGCGCTCCTTCGAGCCCTCGATCACCCGCACGTGCACGCTCACCATATCACCGGGGGAGAATTCCGGTATTACCGCCCCGTTCTGCGCCTCCCGGCGCGCCAGTTCCTGTAGAATCAGATCCGACATCGTTCTGCTACCTCATCATGTGAAGGCGCGCCGGGCGCGTATTCACGATTTTTTCCCGCTCCGTTTTTCCCTCGCCCGCCGCCGGAGCCACTCTTCCGCCAGTTCCGGGCGGCGGCGCCTGGTTCGTTCCAACGCCTGCTCGAGGCGCCACTGTTCGATCTTCGCGTGGTGGCCGCTGAGCAGCACCGGGGGGACTTCCCGGCCCTCCCACACCGCGGGCTGCGTATAGTGCGGGTGGTCCAGCAGCCCCCGGGTAAAACTGTCACCCGCCGCGGAGTCCGGATCGCCGAGAACCCCCGGAAGCAACCTGACGACCGCATCGGCGATCACCACCGCCGCCGGTTCCCCGCCGGTCAGGATGTAGTCCCCGATGCTCACCTCGCGGTCCACGAGGGTGTCGATCGCCCGCTGATCCAGCCCCTTGTAATGGCCGCAGAGCAGCGTGATCCTCGGCAGCTTCGCCAGCTCCTCGGCCATCGCCTGGTCGAATCGATCCCCCTGCGGGCTGGTGTAGAGCACGGTCGGCGGAGGGCCGGGGCGCCGCTTCCGCAGGTCCCGCAGCGCCCGCGCCACCGGTTCCGCCTTGAGCACCATGCCCGGGCCGCCGCCGAAGGGCTTGTCGTCCACCGTGCCGTGCTTGTCCGTGGCGTAGTCGCGGAGCTGGACGAGATCGATCTCGACGATCCCGCTCTCCTGCGCCCGGCCGGGCATCGACTCGCTCAGCATCGCCCGGACCCCCTCGGGGAACAGGGTGATGATTTCAATGATCAATGTGATCGCCGTCCGTCTTGCGCTGTTGCCGCGGGCGATCGGCCGGGGGGAGGATCCCCCTCGCCCGCGCTTTCCGGCTGGGCCTCTTCCGGCACGAGCCCCTCCGGCAGGCTGACCCGGACCCGCCGGCCGGGCAGATCCATCTCGCGCACCATCTCCCGCACGGCGGGAATCAGCACTTCGCCGCGCGGCCCCTCCACCCGCCAGATGTCCTGGGCCGTCTGGGTGATGATCTCGACGATGCTGCCCAGCGCCCCGTACCGCTCGCAGGTGACTTCACAGCCGAGGAGGTCATCGAGATAGTAAGCCCCCTCGGGCAGCGGCAGGCGATCTTCCTGGTCAATGAACAACTCACCGCCGATCAACTCCTCGGCGAGTTCACGCTTGGGTGCCTCGTGGAAACGGATGAACACGGCGCCCGGTGTAACTTTCACCCGCTTGAAGGTGAGGAACCGCTCCCCGCCCTCACGGCCCCTCCACCAGATGCCCTCGAGTTCGGCGAACCGCTCGGGCCGCCAGGTCGCGGGCGTGATTTTCACCTCTCCCCGCAACCCTCTCACCTTGACGAGGGTGCCGAGAAAAACCCGTCTTTCATCCGGGGGAGGCGTCCTCTCAGGCGTCATGTCCCTGTTGGATCATTGGAGATTTCGAGGATTGCCTTCCGTCCTCGAAGCGCCGCCGCCGCCGTGAGCAGCGTGCGCATCGCCTTGGCGTTCCGTCCATCCTTGCCGATCACTCGGCCGAGATCCTCCGCGCCGACCGAAAGAACATAACGAATCCGCTCCTCGTTCTCGTCCTGGGCGACCTGCACGTGTTCCGGTTTGTCCACGAGGTGCTTGGCGATGAATGAGATGAAATCTTCCAGCACGGTCTACCCTCCTCCTGGTTCCAGGGAATCGGGCACGGCACGGGAGCGCTTTCGGGAGAGAGACGTCGCCGGAAATCCGGCCTCAGTCGCCGTCCTCCGAGGTTTTCGAACCCGTCTCTTCCGCCGCCTTCCCCTCAGCCTCTCCGGCGGCCGCCTCGTCCGATCCCTTGTCGGCGTTATCGGCATCGGCGCCGGCTTTGTCGGCTTTCGCCTTCTTCGCCTTCGGCGCTTCCGCCTTGGGGGCTTCTTCCTTCTCCTTCTTTGCCTTCGCACCCTTCGCTTCGGCGGGTTTTTCCACCTTCACTTCTGCGGGCTCGTCCGCTTTCACTTCTGCAGGCTCGTCCGCCTTTACCTCGGCGGGTTCCTCCGCCTTTACCTTGGCGGGCTCGTCCGCCTTCTTCTCCGCCTTCGCTTCCTTCTTCTCCGGCGTTTTCTTCGCCTCGGCCTTTTCGGTCTTGGCGGCCGGGCTCTCCGCTTCCGCCGGCTCGACGGTCTCGTCCTTCTTCGCCTTCGGCGCTTCCTTCTCGGCGAGGGCGGTGTAATGGCGCTCGCGCAGCTCGGCGACCGCCTCCTCGATCTTCGCCGGATCGTATCCCCGCTTGGTCATGTCCCAGCGCAGCAGGACCCCGTCGAACTTGAGAAGGCTGCGCACCGTATCCGAAGGGATCGCGCCGTTCTGCAGCCACTTGACCGCCTTGTCGTGGTCGATCAGGATCTTCCTCGGCTTCGACAGGGGATCATAATGGCCGATCTTTTCAATGTACGCGCCGTCACGGCGGCGACGAGAGTCCACTGCGACAATACGATAGAACGGGCGTTTCTTGCGCCCCAAACGCGTCAGCCTGAGTTTTACCGCCACACGTCCTCCTTATCCTGGCATCCGCGGGAGTCCCATCGGGAGGCCCCGCGTCTTGCCTCCCAAGCGCTTGAACAGTTTACGCATTTGTTCAAACTGGTTCAACAGTCTATTGACATCCTGCACGGAGGTGCCGCTGCCGGCCGCAATGCGGCGGCGACGGCTCCCGTTGATGATCTGCGGCTTGCGGCGCTCCTCGGGCGTCATCGAGAGAATCATCGCCTCGACGTGTTTCATTTCGCTCTCGTCGATCTCGACGCCGCGCAGCGCCTTGCCCATGCCCGGGATCATCTTCATCAACCCTTCGATGGGCCCCATCTTCGACATCTGCCGGATCTGCTCGAGGAAATCCTCGAGGTCGAACTGCGCCTTCTTCAGCCTCTTCGCCAGCTTGGCGGCCTGCTCGACATCGACCGTCTCCTGGGCCTTTTCGACGAGAGTGACGACATCGCCCAGGCCGAGGATGCGGTCCGCCATCCGCCGGGGGTGGAACTCCTCGAGGGCATCCAGCTTCTCCCCGACGCCCACGAAACGGATCGGCTTGCCGGTCACCTCGCGGATGCTCAACGCCGCGCCGCCGCGCGCGTCGCCGTCCATCTTGGTCAGGATGATGCCGGTGATGCCGAGCCGCTCGTCGAACGCCGCCGCCGAGTTCACCGCGTCCTGTCCCGTCATCCCGTCGGCGACGAACAGGATCTCCGCCGGCCGGAGCTCCTCCTTCAGTTCCGCGAGTTCGGCCATCAGCGCATCATCGATGTGCAGCCGGCCGGCGGTGTCAAGGAGCAGCGTGTCGAACCCTTCGCTCTTCGCCCTTCGCTTCGCCTCCCGGGCGACCTCGAGCGGGGTGGCGCCGCGCAGGGCGACCACGGGCAGCTTCGCCTGCCGGCCCACGGTCTCGAGCTGGTCCACCGCGGCCGGACGCTGCAGGTCGCAGGCGGCGAGCAGGGGGCGCATCCCCCGCCGCGCGAGGTACGACCCCAACTTGCCGGTGGTCGTCGTCTTGCCGGACCCTTGCAGCCCGACCATCAGGATGATGGTGGGCGGCTCCTTGCTCCGGTGCAGGGGACGCCAGCTTCCCCCGAGCAGTTCCCCCAGTTCGTCGTGCAGGATCTTGATCACCTGCTGGGCGGGGGTGACCGACTTGATCACCTCCCCGCCCACGGCGCGTTCCTGCACCCGCGCGAGGAAGCGCTTCGCGACGGTGTAGTTGACATCGGCCTCGAGCAGGATGCGGCGGACCTCGCGAAGCGCCGCCTTCACATCCTGTTCGGAGAGCTTCCCGCGCCCGCGGAGCTTGCGGAAAAATCCCTCCAGCCGTTCACTCAGGTCCGAGAACACCCGCGCTCCGGTGTCGTGGCGGCGAAGCGGCCGCCTCCCGGCCGCCTCACCCGCCCTTCCGCACGCCGTACCGTTCGAGCACGCGCTCGACGAGGTCCGTGGTCGAGCGCCCCTCGAGAAGCGGCAGGATCACCACCCGGCCGCCCGCCGCCTCGACGATGTCGCGCCCGACGACGGTTTCCGGGGTGTAGTCCCCGCCCTTGACGAGGATGTCCGGCAGCAGCCGGGCGATCAGCTCCGCCGGCGTCTCCTCGTCGAAGAGAACCACCGCGTCCACGGCGCGAAGCGCCAGCAGCATCGCGGCCCGGTCCTCCTCGAAGGCGATCGGCCGCTCCGGCCCCTTGATCCGGTGTACGCTGGCGTCCGTGTTCAGCCCGACGATCAGCGCATCCCCGAGCTCCCGCGCCCGGGCGAGCAGATCAATATGCCCCGGGTGGAGGAGGTCGAACACGCCGTTGGTGAAGACCACCCGCCGCCCGGCGCGGCGATGCTCCTCGCGCCAGTCGCAGGCCTGGTCCCAACTGAAGAGCCCGGGGTGGCTCATGCCGTATCCATCGGTTGTCCGCCGCCGCCGATTGTCCGCCGTCGCCCGCTCGCGCAGACAGCAAAGGGCGGCGCCGGCTGCTCCATGTTTCCCGCACGCACCTGCGCCGCGCCGCCCGCCTTTCCGTGCCCGTCCGCGGGAATCCGCACCATTCTTCCTTTTTTCCGTCCCTCCCCGCGGCGGGGTCCCGGTGGGCGATGCTGGAGTCGAACCAGCGACCTCTGGTATGTGAGACCAGCGCTCTAACCAGCTGAGCTAATCGCCCGAAACACTCTGCCCCGGCCGCTTGGGCCGAGGCACGAGAGTATACCATGCAAGGGGAGTAAAATCAATCCCCTGTTTCGTTCAACAGGGCCTCCGGGGTGATGGGAACGACCCCCACCTGGCTGACCACCCAGCCCGCCGCGCGGTTGGCGAGTTGCGCCGCGGTGAAGGCATCATATCCCGCGGCGATGCCGAGGGTCAGGGTGCTGATCACGGTGTCGCCCGCGCCGGAAACATCCGAGATGGTTCTCGCCCGCGTCGGGATGTGGATGGTGGGGCGGTTCTCCTCGAAGAGGGACATCCCCTCCCCGCCGCGCGTGATGAGAACCTGCTTCGCCTGCAGGCGGAAAAGCATCTCGTTGCCCGCGGCTTCGATGTCCTTCTCGCTGCGCAGGCTCCGGTTCAGCGCGCCCTCGGCTTCCCGCAGGTTCGGCTTGAACAGCGTCGCGCCGTAAAACTCGAAGAAATGCTGCGACTTCGGGTCCACGGTGACCGGCACATCTTCTTCCTTCGCAAAATCGATCGCCGCGCGGATCAGCCGCGGCGTCATCACTCCCTTGTTATAGTCCTGGAGGATAACCGCGTCGGCGCGGGAGACCAGCCCCCGCAGGCGGCTGATCAGCGTGGCTTCGATCCCGTTGGACAGGGGGACGTTTTTTTCACGGTCCACGCGGACGACCTGCTGGTCCTCGGCGATCACCCGGGTCTTCACCGTCGTCGGGCGTTCGTTGTCGATCAGCACCCCCTCCATGTGGGCGCCTTTTTCGTCGAGCAGCTGCATCAGGGTTTTTCCGTGGGCGTCGTCGCCGACGAGGCCGACGGGCCGGACCATGGCGCCGAGACTCAGCAGGTTGAGGGCCACGTTCCCGGCGCCGCCCGGGCGCTCGGCGTCCTCGGTGACTTCGACGACGGGGACCGGCGCCTCGGGGCTGATCCGCTCCACCCGGCCCCACAGGTAACGGTCCAGCATCAGGTCGCCGATTACAACAACCTGGAGATGGTGGAATTTTTCCAGCGCCTCTTCGAGGATGCTGCGATCAAGGTTCATCGATTCGCTCTCCCGCTTCTCTCCGGAAGAAGACTGCCGCGCGGGATGGCCTGGAGGAGCCCCTCCCCCCGCGGACAGCACCGTTATTGGGTCATCTTGTTTTCGCCGGCCGTCTCCCCCGGCGGCCGGGTCTTCCACCGTCGGTGCAGCCAGAGCCACTGCTCCGGTGTACGCCGGATTTCCGCTTCGAGGCGGGCGGTCAGATCCGCCGTCAGGTTGTGGATGTCCGCCTCCATGTCGTCGGTGGGGATGAACTCCACCGGCTCGAAGCGCCCGTGGATCCGCCCCTCCTTGTCACGGTAACTCGAGTAGAAGATGATCGCGGGCCGCATCTTCCGCGCGAACACGGCCACCCCGCGGAAGGTGGAGGCGAGCCGGCCGAAGAAGGGGACGAACTCCCCCCCGGGTCCGCCGTCCTGGTCGATCAGGAGCGCGACGAAGCGTCCCCGGCGCAGGGCCTTCATGATCTGCCGCGTGGCGTCACGGCGCTTGACGATTTCGATGCCCGCCGAACGGCGCAACTCGTCGAGCAGCTCCTCGATGCGCGAATTGCTCTGCGGAGCGACGACATAGGTCGCCGGGTATCCCGCGTTGGAGACCCACGCGCCGCCGAGTTCCCAGTTGCCGAGGTGGCCCGAGATGACCAGCGTCCCCCGCCCGGCGGCGGCCGCACTCTCGAGGTGTTCGACGCCCTCCATGATGACCCAGCGATGCAGCCCGGCGCCGCGCAACTTCGGCAGGCGGGCGAGCTCCACGGCCACCATACCGAAGTGGCGGTAGACCTGCCGCGCGGTGGCCTTCGCCCAGGCTTCGCTCCGCTCGGGGAAGGCACGGCGCAATTCCCGCACGGCGTGCTCCCTCCTCACCCCGGCGAGATCATGGAACAGGCCGCCGATCCCCGCTCCCGCCGCCAGCGCCGTGCGGTGGGGGAGAGCCTGGAACAGCTTGATGAAGCCCCGCGCGAAGTACTCCTCGAGACGGAGCTGCCATTGGGATTTCGGTCGGCCCATTACGGTGCCCCGGTTCCTCTTCCGGATGTCATCGGACCCTGCGCCCGGTCGGGGAGAAAGGTAAAACCGTGAAGGCGGAAATCCAGAACGAAATCGGGGGAGGTCTCGTGTCGGGCGGCGGCGGACCGGAGGGGAGCCGGCAAGAGGCTTCTTCGCGCGTGGGAAGGGGGGCGTGGCGCGTGCGGCCGGGCCGGTCCACTACCCGGAGGCGGGGAGCAGAATGCGGATTCGTGTGTCGCCCTCGCGGGAGTCCACCTCGAACCGGCCGCCGATCCGGTTGAGAATCCGCTGGATCATGTAGAACCCGAGCCCGGTTCCGCTGCCGTGCTTCTTCGCTTCGGCGTCCCGCGCCTTGCTGGTGACAAATGGTTCGCCGAGTCGATCGAGGATGGACTTCGGGATTCCTCCTCCCGTGTCGGCGACCTCGAACCACACGAAGCCCTGCTTCCTCCTGCTGCCGCTGCGGATGGTCATGATGCGGTTCTGGCTCTTCTGCATGGCGTCCCGGGCGTTGCTGACGAGGTTGAGGAAGATCTGGCCGATATCCCGGGCGTCGGCTTTCGTCCACAAGGGACTCTTCGAGAGCTCGAGTTGAATGCTCACATGGTACTTGAGGTCGAAGTCCGCCTTCAGGATCGCCGCGTCCGAACGGATGACCCGGTTGACATCCACCCTGTCCGAGCCGGTCTCCTGGTTCATCTGGTGGTAGTTCATCAACTCGTCGATGATCTCGTTGATCCGGTCCGCGGCGTGAAGGATGCGGTCCATCGTCTTCTTGACATCGACTGTATTGACCATGCATTCCTCGCCGTCCTTCACGGCGCTGCAGGCATTGTCCAGGATGTTCTGCATCAGGGAAGCCTGCATCGTGATCAGGCTGAGGGGGTTGCGCAGGTTGTGCGCGATGCCGGAGGTGAGCAGCCCGATCTGCGAGAGATGGAACTGCTGGTTCAGCTCCCGCTCGAATTGCTCCCGGTCCTTTTCCGCCTGCTTCCGTTCGCTGATGTCGCGGGCGAGGGCGATGTTGTATTCCTTGCCTTCGAACTCGATGAAATTCAACATGAGTTCGACGGGGAAAACGCGTCCATCCTTGGTGCGATGGTGCGATTCGATGCTGAATGAACCCCGGCGCTTGATCTCCTCCCAGTGCTCCGGCCATCTCTCCACCGGGAAATTGGGATCGATGTCATGGACGGTCAGGGAGAGCAGTTCGTCCCGAGAATAGCCGAGAGACCGGCAGGCGGCATCATTCACGTAGATGAACTTGGCATCGGGCCCCATCCAGAACGCGGCGTCCGCGCTGTGATCCACGGAAAACTGGGTCAGCCGGAGAGCTCTTTCCGCTTCCTTTCGCGCCGTGATGTCGCGGGCGAAGGCGATAACGACCTCCCGGCCGAAGTAGCGGCTCTTGAACAGGAGCACGTCCTTGGGGAAAACCTGGCCGTCCGCGGAGATGCCCCAGAACTCGAACCGTTGCGGCTCCCCGGCGAAGGCTTTCTCCAGGTGGGCCATGACCGCTTCCATGTCGTTCCTGCCCGGCGCGGAGAGCGGTTCGGGTGTCTTCCCGATGAAAAACTCCCGCGGGTAGCCGTACATCTCGCACGCCCCGCGGTTGACATCGAGGAAACGGCCCTGCCGGTCCTGGATGTAGATGGCATCCGGCGAGTTGTCGAACAGGCTGTGGTAGCTCTCCTCGGATTCGCGCAGGTTCTTCTCCGCGCGCTTCCGCTCGCTGATGTCCCGGAGGATGCCGATGGCGTATCGCTTGTGATCCGTCTCGAAAAAGGCGACGGAGAGCTCCACGGGAAACTCCTCGCCCCCCTTGCGGAGGGCGGTGAGTTCGATGGTGTTTCCGACCGCGGCGTCGTTCCGGTTCTCGAGGAACTCCCTGATCCTCGGGTTCGGCCCCTCCAGGTATTTCGCCGGCATGATGAGATCGTGGATCTCCCTCCCGACGGCTTCGTCGCTGCTGTAGCCGAAGATCCTCGTCGCGGCGTCGTTCCAGAAGTGAATGACCTGCCGGTCGTCGATCGTGATGATCGCGTCCTGCGCCGACTCGCTGATCGCGCGGAACCGCGCCTCGCTCTCGCGGATCGCCGTCTCCGCACGCTTCCGCTCGCTGATGTCGCGAAGGATGCCGAGCGTGGTCAGCTTTCCCTCGATCTCGATGTAGGAGACCGAGGCCTCCACTTCGAATTTGCGCCCGCCGGTCGAGATCGCCGTGAACTCGTAGCGGGGGGACACCTCCTTTCCCTCCTGGACACGGCGGATGCGCTCCTCGATGATCCCCTCGCTCCCCGGCGCGACGAGGGACATGAAGTCGAACCCCGGGGAACACGCCTCCTCCGGCGAAATCTCGAGCATCTCGCAGAACTTCGGGTTGACGAAGAGGAACATTCCCTCGCCGAGGAGGTAGATCGCATCTTCCGCCGATTCGCTGATCGCGCGGAACCGCGCCTCGCTCTCGCGGAGGAGGGACTCGGCTTCACGCCGCCGCCGCCGCTCCTCCACGTCGCGCAACTCGCGACGGACCGCGGGGGCGAGAAGGAAAAGATTGTCTTTCAGGATGTAATCCCGAGCGCCGAGTTCCATCATTTTCACGGCGATGTCCTCGCCGATGGTCTTGGACAGAACAATGCAGGGCAGGTCGGGGTCGAGGTGGAAGAGGTGCTCCAGGGCGTTTTCGGCGTCGATCTCCGGAGCGTGGTAATCGCAGAGGGAAATATCCCACGATCCTTCATGCAGCGCTTCGGCGAACTCATCGGGCGATGGGACGATCCTGTACTCGACGGCGAAGCCACCCCGCTCCAGTTCGCCCACCAGGATTTCCGCCTCTCTTTCGGAGCTGCCGACGAGCAACACGCGAAGAGGCTCACCCATGAGTTCCTCCCTGTTCATGAAAGATCATTCGCTGCAGGGGCAATCATCTTGACAAAAGAGCGTTCCTGTGTCCGGAATCACTCCGGGCGATGCGGTTCCGTGGAGGGTCCTTCCCACGCGCTTTTTCCCATCCCCTTCCGCCGGTCCCCGGGCGGATTCCTACCCCTGAACGATCTCCCGCACCCGTTTCATCAGCGCTGTCGCATCGAAGGGTTTGACGATGTAGTCCGTGATGCCGAGTTTCATCGCCTGGATCACCGTCTCCTGTTGCTGGTACCCCGAGATGATGATCACCGGCATGTCCTTGGTGACATGGAATGAACGCAGCGTGCGCAGGACCTCCAGGCCCGACGGGCTCGGCATGTTGATATCCAGGAGCACGAGGTCCGGTTGCAGGTTTCGGGCGGAACGCAGGGCCTCATGCCCGCTGGCGGCGGTGATGACACGATACTTCTGGTCGGTCAACATGCTCCCGATGAGGTCGAGGATGTCAGGGTCGTCATCGGCGACGAGAATGAGGGGGCGCTGTCCTTTCCCGTGGGTGGTGCTCACCTTCGGGGGCTTGATGTTCAGCCAGGCGGAGAGCTTGCTCCGTATCCACTCCTCGGGCAGGGAGGAGCGCAGGAACAGCCCCTGGCCCAGGTCGCCCCACTCCTTTTGCCGGGCGTCGGAGTACCGTTCGGCGATGATGACGAAACGGGTCGGCAGGAGCAGCTCCTTGATGATCAGGCCGCGGAGGAGGTCCACCGCGTGCACCTGTCCCTGCATCGCGTCGAGGACGATCATCGCCGAGGGAGGGGGCGGCGAGGTGCGGAACGCCTCCTCGTAGGTCGCATATTCCGTGCAACGGAATTTGAGCTCCTGCAACACCTTGACCACCCGGTGGCGCAGGATGGGGTCCGCGATCATGATGATCGCTTCTTTTTTTACCGTCTCGGGCGTGGGCTTGGCGGGGAGCTTCTTGGCGGCCCTGGGCGCGGCGCTCTCCTGGTGCTTGGGATGGTGCGTCTTGATGTACTCCTTCTCCAGGTAGCTGTTGTAGATCTTGCGCGCGTCCGAGGAGAGCGGATCGAGGTTGATCTGGATCTCATCGGTGCCGTGGGGCTTGATCTCCCCGCTGACCTCCGTCTTCCCCACCTCGACGAACTGCACCCGCACCCCGTCGATGTACCGCGTCTTCGGCAGGACGCGGTTGGTTCGCGGGGAATAGGCCCGCATCGACTCGATGCTCACCTCGACGACACGGACCTCGGGCGGAGCCCCTGCGACCGGGACTTCCAGGTACACCGGCCGCGCCTTGGAGGGATAGGCGATGAACAGGTTGGATACCCGGTGCACCGGCGAGATGAGGGAGAGAACATGGGCGGGATAGTTCTCGAAGGTGATTTCGCGGATCAGCCGCGCCTTGAAGGAGAGGCGATGGTGCAACCCGCCCTGGAAATACTGGGCGCGGACCAGCAGCTCGGTCTTGTTCTCCAGCGCGGGCCTGGCGAACGCGGCGGCGATCTCGTCCACCACCAGTTCGCGGACCTGCTTCTTGACTACATGGGCCTGCAGGAGCTGGGTAACGTAATCCTGTTCCCCGTCGAACAGGTTCAAAGTGGGGTTGTGCTTCAGCACCCGCTTGAATATCTCGGGCAGTTCCTGCGGCTTGATCTCCTCGCCGAACGGGCGCGGGACCTCGGTGTCTTTCTCTTCACTCACCGGCTCACCCCGAGCTTGCAAAGTGCGCCACGAAAGGAATTGGGACACAATATATATTCATTTCCCATTCCCATCGTTCATTCGGAGAGCTCTTCGGTGAGATTCGGCGGGTCCGAGAGACATGACTTCCCCGGGAAGTACGCTCCACCCGGGGAAGAGTTTCTTCTTTTGCTGTCGCGAAGGTTGAGCGTCCGTTCGGACGCCTATTCGACCGGCTGAATGATCTCCCGCGGCGCCCGGTAGGTGAGCGAACTCCCGTCCGAGGCGACCAGCGCCCACGCCGCGCCCGTCTCCCGCAACGCCCCGCTGACCGCGTCGCCGAGGTCGCGCAGGTCACCCGCCACCGTGACCGCCAGCGTCGCCGTGCCCGCGGCGTACGAGCGGCGGTTCACCCGCTTCACCCGGCCGCTGCGGGCGAGGGCGTCCTCGAACTGCTTCAGCCCGTCGCCTTCGACGTCCTGCAGGACGAGGGTGAACTCGGCGCCGGCGGTGCTGCCCGCGCGGCTCCAGTCCGCGAGCACGAGGTCCAGCGCCTTGCCGGCGGCCTCCTTCGCGGCGGAGCGGGCGGCCTTCCGGTAGGCGAATTCCATCCCGGCCCGGTCGGAGGCTTCCGCGCGCCCCTCCACCTGCGCGACGATGCGGTAGCTCCCGGTGTGGACGACGGAGAGATCGACCAGGGCCATCGCCTTCTTGAAGGTGCGCCCCGCGCCCTGCTCGCGGCCGAGGACGGAGAAGTACACGGCGTACTCCGCGCCCAGTCCGGCGCCGAAGAGCGAGAGGTCCTTCAGCATGCCGGGCGACCCGGTGGCGACAGCGGCGCTGTACATCGGGGCCTGGATCACCTCGAACTGGCGTTCGCTCAGGTATTCGATGATCCCCTTCTGCGTCTCGCCGACCGCCGGATCGCTGATCCGGAACGCCTCCGAGAGCGGGTTGGGATCGGGAACGACGATGAACCGCGGGTTGCCGCGGGAGGCGCGGAGAACCGCGATGGCGTTGATGTCGTCGCGGATGCTCTTCGTCTCGACCACGGCGCGCGCCCGGACGTGGTACCCCGCGGGGCCGGCCCCCTCCTCGATCACCTGGAAGGAGGTGAGATAGCCCTGGGTGCTGCTGAGAATGCGGTCGGAGACGAGGGCGAAGTTGGCGACCAGGCTGCTGCCTTCGATGTACTGCCCGACCACCGTCGCCACGGCGTTCCGTTGGGCGTCGCTCACCGCGCCCGCGCGGTCCGAACCGTAGCCGTCCACCACCACCTCCGCCGCCGACGCCGACAGGGCGAACGCCGCCAGCGCGAGGGCGACGGCGCACCATGACCGCCGACCGGGTATTCTCATCGAGCGCATTCTCTCCTCCTGCAAGGTCCGGTGGTTACAACTTCTTGTAAAAACGAATCGTGTTCGAGATCAGGACCGGGTCTTCGGCGAGGGGCACATCGTGTTCCTGGAAAACATCGTAGAGGGTGTACATCAGGTCCTCTGCGCTGCCGTCGTACCAGACCATGAATTCGCTCACGTTGCCCGCCGCCTTAAGCCGCTTCTGATCGTTGACCAGGGTCTTGAGGGCGTCGCGCACCCAGCGGATGTCGCCGAAGTCGAAATCGGTGAAGATGAGCTTGATCGGGCGGCCCTCCTTGACGAAATCCCGCCAGAAGGAGCTGATCCGGTCCATCACCCTGGACATGGCGTTGTTCATCGCCTGGTCGATTCCCGCGGCGACACTCGCCGACTCGCTGGAGAGCGCCAGCGGCTCGCTGAAGCCGTCCCCGGAGCCGATGAACTCCCCGGTCATCACCGTGTAGGCTCCGATGGTGAGGATCACCTTCTTCGTCACCGCGCCGCCGTAGCTGCCCGTCTCGATGGTCGCGGTGATCTTGACCAGGATGTCCGCCGGGGTGTTCCGCGCGACCATCAGGGCCGGGTCCTCATCCCCGGCCTCCCCGACGGAGCCCTTGACTTTCGCCAGGTACTCCTCGTCGGACTCGGCCGCCGCCACCTCCTCCTGCCCCACGGTGGGGATGCCCTGGTCCTCGAAGAAGACACGGACGCGGGTGTAGAAGAGCTCCTTGTACTTCAGCGCTTCCGGGGAGGAGTTCGCCTCGTCGAGGTAGGGCATGATCGTGAAGCGGTCCAGCTCGCGGCGAGCCTCCTTCGCGGCCTGGATCACGCCCAGCTGGACGAGGGTCTGCTGGATCAGGTCCTTGTTGACGACGACGCTGAGAACCACGTTCATCCGCTTGTTGTCATCGTTCTTCTTCTTGAAGCTGTAATCCTGGATGTAGCGGTTCACATCCTGGTAAAAATCACCCTGGACGTTGGCGAACGCCTCGCGCTCCACGGCGTCCCGCAACAGGTCGTTGACCACCTGCTCGACGGCGTTCCGCAGCGCCATGTCCCGGGCGTTGCGTTCGCGGGTTTTCCTCCGGCCCTTCTCCGCGTGCCCGCTGGCGGTGACCCGGACGAGCTTCTCATCGATCACTTCGATCTGCGCCCGGGCGCGCGGCGCGAGGCCGGCGACCAGTGCGAGCGCAAGAGTGGCTGCCAGAATACGATATCCCTGTCTCACCACGACTTCCTCCCATGCGGAACAGTGAAATGCCCAGCGGAACTCATGCCGTGCGCCCCCGCGGCTGTGCGCCCGTCGGCCGGCAAGGTACCCCGACAAGGTACTCGTCCACCCGCCGGGGTTCAACCGTGCGGCGGGGAGCCGATCCCCTCTTTTTCCCCACACTGTGCCGGCCACGCCACACTTTTTCCGCGATTTGAGCCGCATCATTCCCGTTCCGGTGTTGCTTCTCTCGTTTCACCGGACTATGGAGCAATCCCGGTGCCAGAACGGGAGGCGGAGGGCGGGAGATTCGCTCCGGCCGGGCCCGGGCGGCCAACCGGCCGCCGGGAGGCGTTACCTTACGGCATCCGAAAAGGGAACGAGCACACAGGAGGAAGCCATGAGACGCCTGCTCGGAGTGTTCCTTGCCGCGGTCCTGTCCGCAGCGACGACATCAATCCATGCCCAGCCGGTCCTGAGGGACGGGTGGCCGCATGATTACGGTATCCCGAACACCTCTTCCTTCGTGGAACCCAACCCGCTCTCCATCGCCGTGACCCAGGACGGGGTCCGCCTGGTCGTCACCGCGACGGCGACCACGATCCGTGTCTATGACATCGACGGCAACGAGCTGAATTCGTGGGCGGTCAGCGGGACGGTTCCCAATCCCGCGGGCGCGAACTACCTTTGCGCCGGTCCGAACATCGGGGACCTGGACGGTGACGGCGATCTGGAACTGGTCGCCGCCCTGCGCAGCCCGACGGCGACGACGCGGGCCATCGCCGCCTTCTCCCTCAGCGGCGACATCCTTACCGGCGTGACCCGCGGATACGCGATGGGGGCGGGGCACATCGACATTTCGACCGTGACCCTCGCCGACATCGACGATGACGGTGCGGACGAGGTGATCTACACCGCCTATGACACCCTCTACGCGTTGAACGGCGACGGGTCGGCGGCGGCCGGTTTCCCCTGGCCGCTGAACGGCCAGACTCACTGGGTCGCCGGCCCGGTGGTCGTTCCGGGGGATGATACGCACGACCCCGTAATCGTCTGGGCCACGCAGAACAACCAGCTCCACGCGCGGTCGGTCGGGGGGATGGATGAACTGCCCGGCTGGCCGGTCGGATTCACCGCCTCGGCGGACGGCTACATCGCCGGGCCGGTGATCATCCCGACGGAGACGGGGTGGATCGTCTCCCTGTGCAGCACCGTGGGGGTGAACGCCTGGACGGATGACGGCTTGGTCGTGGCCGGCTTCCCGATGAGCCTGACCAACGTGGACGGGGTGCAGATCACCTCGATGTCCGTGGCGGACGTGGACGCGGACGGCTCGCCCGACCTCCTGGTCAAGGCGTCCAACGACTTCCTCCACGCGGTCGGTCTGGACGGGGCGTACCTGGCGGGATTCCCCTACTCCCTGCAGACGAACAACGGGATGCGCGAGACCATCTCGGCGATGCGGGAGAACAGCGCCTCCGAGGCGCTGCTCTTCGTCGCCTCGATGACCCTCACCGTCGGCGAGACGCAGCTTTTCGGGTTGAGGAACCACAGCCCCCTGCCCGGGTTCCCGGTGGACATCACGACCAACGAGAACATCCCCCGGATCTACACGGCGCTCTTCCCGCCCGAGGATGGCATCCTGCCGATCGTGGTCCACAGCATCCTCGGCTATACGGCGGTCTATGACCTGCCGGTCACCGCGACCCAGCCGATTCTCGAGTGGGCGATGCCGGCGGGGACGCGCGAAGGAAACCGGGTCTATTCCCCCACCGAGGCCGGGGTGATCGAGGGCCCGCGCTTCGCGTTCCGCCCCCGCACCCTCGACTTCGGGGAGGTGGAGGTCGGCGACAGCAGCGCGGTGGACCTGGAGATCATCAACTGGGGCACGGAGGAGGGCGAGATCGAGGCGCTGGAGTTCGATGTCGCACACGCGGAGGATTTCTCGATCGACCTGTCGCCGCCGCTGACCCTCGCCCCGGGCGACACCGAGACGGCGCACATCGTCTGGACGCCCTCGGCCGCCGGCCTCCTCACCGGCACCTTGACCATCACCCACAGCGACACCTCCGTCGGTGGGGAGACGGCCCTCACGCTGGCCGGGAACGCCATCGCCCTGCCCTCCCTCGCCTTCGAGCCTCTTGTCCTCAACTTCGGGGAAGTCACCGTCGGCGAGACCGGCTTTGCGGAGCTGGAGATCACCAACGAGGGGAGCGCACCGGGACTGATCGTCTCCTGGACCGTGGACCCGGCCGTCGAGGACCAGGTCCAGGTGGTGGGGGATTTCCCCCTCCCGGTCCAGCCGGGCGCGACCATCTCGATCACCCTCGCCTGGCAGCCGGGGCAGATCGGAGACTTCTCGGGCAGTGTCACCTTTACCCATAACGACTACCAGGCGGGCGGGGAGCAGGTCATCGGGCTGACGGGCTCCGCCTATTACGGCGTCGCGGAGAGCGGTGTCCCGAGCACCTATTTTCTCGCCCAGAACCGCCCCAACCCCTTCAATTCGACGACGGCCATCCGGTTCTGCATGAAGGAGGCGGGGACTGTCCGGCTGACGGTGTACAACGTCTCCGGCCGGGAGGTCGCGCGCCTGGTCGACGGGCGGCGGCCGGCCGGGGTGCACGAAGCGGTGTTCGTCGCGGACCGGCTGGCGAGCGGGGTCTACTTCGTCGAACTGCGGGCGAACGGCTTCCGCGACCTGAAGAAGATGATCCTCCTGCGCTGAGCCTGGTGGACCGATTCACCTGAATCGGTCCACCAACCGGCCGGGTGGGAGGCGTCCGCCGGGGTGGGGGGAGGAGGGCCGTGCAGTGACGGACGGGACTGTGAACGACTCGGAAAAGAGCGGCGGGAAGCGGTACGGCGTGCCGATCGGCGACCCGTATGTACGGGACCGGGCCCACGGCGACGCCACCCGGCGGAGCGTCCCCGAGCGGGAACCCCACCAGACGTTCCGGCGGCGGGAGGAGAAACGGACCCCCTTCGCCTTCCGCAAGCGGCGGCGGGACACGCTCCTCGGTCTCCTGTTCGGCGCCCTCGCGCTGCTGATCTTCGCCTTCACCCGGGCCGCTCCGCCGCGGGTGATCGTCAACCTCTCCGGCGGCGAGGGGACGGTGGTGATCGACGGCAGGGAGGTCGGACGCACCGGCCTGCTCTACTCCCACCTGCCGATGAAGATGCACACGATCCGGGTTCTCCCCGACGATCCGCGGCAGGTCATCAAGCCGGACAGCGTGCGGGTGATGCTGAAATACAACCTCCATCCCGTCCAGGTCCTCTTCCACGTTGTGACCGGGGCGGACACTCTGCATCCCCCGCCGGATTCCGGTCGCCCGTAGAGCCTGGGGAGGCCGGACAGGATACGCCTGCTTGGCTCCACCCCCGCGTGCCCCTATCTTTGTCCCACATTTCACATTTGGCCCCTTCGGGACAGGAGATTGAGGGGTGGGCGAGCGGATTTTCGTGATCAACCCGGGCACGACCTCCACCAAGGTCGCGCTTTTTTCAGGCAGCAGGGAGGAGTGGCGCGCCGAGATCCGTCACGAGGCGGCGGAGCTGCACGCTCTCGGCACGGTGGCCGGCCAGCTCGAACATCGGTACGGCGCCGTACGGCGGGAGATCCCCGAAGCCTGTCTCCGGGACTGGGCGGCGGTGGTCGGACGCGGGGGGCTGCTCCGCCCCTGCGAGGGCGGGACCTACGCGGTGGATGAAGCGATGCTCTCCGACGTGCGCGAGGCGCGCTGGGGGGAGCACGCGAGCAACCTCGGCTGCCTCCTCGCCGACCGTTTCGCCCGTGAGAAGGGCGTTCCCGCCTTCATCGTCGACCCGGTGACCACGGACGAGTTCGGCCCGGTTCCCCGGATCAGCGGCGTGCCGGGCATCGAGCGGAAGTGCCGGGCGCACGCGTTGAACATCAAGGCCACGGCGCGCCGCGCGGCGCGGGAGCTCGGCGTGCCCTTCCGCGAGAGCCGCTTCGTCGTCGCCCACCTCGGCGGGGGGATCTCCGTCGCCGCCCTCGAGGGGGGACGGATCGCCGAGGTGAACGACGGCCTCCTCGGCATGGGGCCCTTCAGCCCGGAACGCGCCGGGGCGCTGCCGCTGATCGGGGTGATGAACCTCGTCCGTGACAAGGGCTACGAGGAGGCGAAGCGCATCTTCAGCCGGGAGAGCGGCTTCGTCGGCTATTTCGGCACCTCCCGCCTCGAAGAGGTGGAGGCGCGGATGGACGCCGGCGACGAGGAGGCGCGCATCGTCTGGGAGGCGATGGCCTACCAGGTCGCCAAGGAGATCGGGGCCTGCGCCGCTGTCCTGCGGGGCGAGCTGCACGGCGTGGTGCTCACCGGAGGGCTGGTGCACTCCGAACGACTGAAGGACGCCATACTGGACCGGGTTCGTTTCCTCGGCCGCATCTTCCTCTATCCCGGCGAGGAGGAGATGCTCGCCCTCGCGGAGGGCGCGCTGCGTGTACTGCGCGGCGAGGAGCAGGCGAAACGCTACGGAGAGGATTCATGAGCGGCGAAGAGAACAGGGTGCTCCTGTCCGGCAACGAAGCGATCGCACACGGAGCCCGTGAGGCGGGAGTCTATTTCGCGGCAGCCTATCCCGGGACACCCTCGACGGAGATTCTCGAGGTGTTCCGGACATTTCCGGGGATTTACGCCAAGTGGTCGCCGAACGAGAAGGTCGCGCTGGAGGTGGGCATCGGCTCCAGCCTCACCGGCACGAGGACGCTGGTCACGATGAAGCATGTCGGGGTCAACGTGGCGATGGACCCCCTGATGACTTTCACCTACACCGGGGTGCGAGGTGGTTTCGTCCTCGTCAGCGCCGATGACCCGGAGATGCACTCGAGCCAGAACGAGCAGGACAACCGGATCATCGCCAAGTTCGCGAAAATCCCGGTGTTCGAGCCCTCCGACAGCCAGGAGGCGCACGATTTCACCACCCTCGCCTACGAGGTTTCCGAGCGCTTCAGCACGCCGGTGATGCTGCGCGAGACCACGCGCATCGCCCATGCGAAGGGGCTGGTCACCCTCGGCGAATGGCGCGAGCCGGTGCGCGGCGAGAGCTTCGAGCGCGACATCGAGCGGTTCGTGATGATGCCCCTGTTCGCCCGCCCGCGCCATCACATCGTCGAGGAGCGCAGCCGCAGGCTGGCGGAGTGGTCCAACCGTTGGGAGGGCAACCGTCTCGAGCTGAAAAGCCGCGAAATCGGCTTCATCACCGATGGGGTGGCCTGCCAGTACATCCGCGAGCTGATGCCCGACGCGAGCTACCTCAAGGTGGGCATGCCCTGGCCCTTCCCGGAGGGGAAGGCGCGGGAGCTGGCTTCCCATGTGAAGCGCCTGCTCGTCGTCGAGGAGCTCGAACCCTTCCTCGAGGAGGAGGCGAAGATCGCCGGCATCGCCTGCGAGGGGAAGAAGTACTTCCCCCGCGAAGGCGAACTGAACCTGGACCGTGTCGCCGCCGGGCTGCACGCCGCCGGGCTGGGCGCGGCGCCGGTGGTGCGCACGGCGGCGGATGTGCTGCCCCGCCCGCCGGTGCTCTGCCCCGGGTGCCCCCACCGCGGCATCTACCTGGCGCTGAAGAAGATCAAGGCGGACGTGTACGGCGACATCGGCTGCTACACCCTCGCCGCCCTGCCGCCGCTCAACGCCATGCACACCTGCTTCTGCATGGGCGCCTCCATCGGCAACGCCATCGGGGCGAAGCTGACGGCGACCGATCCCAAGCACCCCCAGGTGGCGATCATCGGCGACAGCACCTTCCTGCACGGCGGACTCCCCGGGCTGGTCGACATGGTCTATTCCAGGGCGAATATCACCCTGGTCATCGTCGACAACTCGATCACCGCGATGACCGGCGGGCAGGACCACCCCGCCAGCGGGCACGACCTGATGGGCGAGGAGGCGCCGCAGGTGAGCCTCGAGCGCATCATCGAGGCGGCCGGGGTGAAGAAGCTGGAGGTCATCGACACCTACAACCTGGACGAGGCGATCGAACAGCTCAAGTCCGCCGTGGAGTACGAGGGACCGTCGGTGGTCATCGCCCGGCGGCCCTGCGCCCTCTTCCCGAGGAAGCTGCGGCCGGAGCCCTACGTGGTGGAGGCGGACTGCAACGGCTGCGGGGCCTGTTTCCGCATCGGCTGCCCGGCGATCCTCCCCTCCGGCACCGAGAAGACGGAGAAGGGACTCCCGCTGGCGGTCATCGACCCGGACACCTGCACCGGGTGCAGTCTCTGCGCCCAGGTCTGCCCGATCGACGTGATCCACCCCATCCGCACCGGCGAGGAGGTGATGGCATGAGCACGGAAACCACGAATGTTCTCATCGTCGGCGTCGGCGGCCAGGGGGTCATCCTCGCCAGCAACATCCTCTGCGAGGTGGCGCTGCGCGCCGGGTACGATGTGAAAAAGTCCGAGGTGCACGGGATGAGCCAGCGGGGCGGAGTGGTCACCAGCCATGTCCGTTTCGGCCCCGAGGTCTTCAGCCCGTTGATCGCCTCCGGGCAGGCGGAGGCGGTGCTCGCCTTCGAGGCCGCCGAGGCGCTGCGTTTCGCCCACGAGGTGAAAAGCGGCGGGGCGCTGTTCGCCTCGACGCAGAAGATCAAACCCCCCACCGGCGGGGGGAAGAAGGCCGAGCCCTATCCCGAGGATGCCCTCGAGCGGGCGGCGGCGGTGTGCGCCGGGAGGGTCGTTCCCATCGAGGCGGAGGCCATCGCCCATGAGCTGGGCAACCCCCGCCTGGCCAACACCATCCTCCTCGGGGCGCTATCGACCCAGCTCGCGTTCGAGGCGGACCTGTGGCGCGCGACGATCCGGAAGATGGTGCCGCCGAAGACCATCGAGCTGAACCTCGAGGCCTTCGACCGTGGGCGCGAAGTGGTCCGGGAAGCCCTGGCGAACGAAACCTCCGTGAAGTAGAGGCGCAAGGATCTTGTTATTCCGTTGAACTTCCTCCGAGCGGACCACCTGCCGCCTTCTCCCGAAGCGTCGGAATACGGTGCGGCAAGAACTCCGGCTACCCGCCCTTATGAAACCCGGGACTGAAGTTCCCGGGCCACCCGACGGGGCCGGCCTCTGCGTATATTGGCACTCCGGGGTTACGACGGAGGGCAAGTGGGGATGAAACGGGTCGCCGGTGGGTTGGTCGTTCTGCTGATTCTATCGCTCGTCATCGCCGCCGGTTGCCGGCGCGCCGCCCGCACCGACAAGAACGTGGAAACCGAGCCCCTCGCCCGGCTGGAAGCGGAGATGGATTCCCTGCTGGGCGATCTCGACCGGGATCTCTCGGGGGCGGCCCATGAACTCGCCGCCCGCGGTATCAAGGGCGACAGCGCCCGGCGGATTCTCGAGAGGCTCAGCGCGAAACACCCCTTCGTGCTCGACTGCTGCTCCTTCGACTCCACCGGCTCCCTCGTCCAGAGCGCACCCCGCGGACATCACCGTCTGCCGGATGAAGGTGTCCAGATCCCCAACCGTGAAAGCCTCGCAGAGATGCGGCGGACCGGGCAGCCCTCCCTCGGGCGCCTCTTCCGGTTCCTCGACGGGACCACCGGGGTGGACATGAACCAGCCGATCCTCTCATCCGAGGGGAAGTTCCTCGGCACCGTCGGTTTCGTCATCGAGGCGGATGAACTGATGGCGAATCTCCGCCGCCGCGCCTTCCCGGACGGCAAGGTTGACGCCTGGGCGGCGGAGGCGTCGAGCGGCTCGATCATCGGCGGCGGGGTGCTCCGGGGACCCGGGGAGCAGGGAGCGGGGGGCGCGAAGCAGGACTCCGGCTGGATCGCCTTCGTCGAGGCCCTCGCGGCAAACCCCAGCGGGTCCGGGAGCTACGAGTTCTTCGAGCCGGACAGCGGCCGCCTCGTGCGCAAGCAGGTCTCCTGGTCGACGATCCGGGTGCACGGGCGCGACTGGCGCATCGGGGTGACCATGGCGGAGCCGCAGGGAGAGGGTACGCAGCAGTAGCCGTCGTTCGGCGAACAACACCATAACCGCCGCCACAGGGGGAAGAAACGTGTTCCGCATCCCGTCGCAAATCCGCACATCCGACCCGGAA
>CAYOKT010000015.1:0-2568 GCA_964404605.1 uncultured bacterium | reverse complement strand
AGGGGGAAGAAACGTGTTCCGCATCCCGTCGCAAATCCGCACATCCGACCCGGAATTCAAGGCGAACGTCGAGCACCAGAAGCGTGTCGAGGCGGAGTACCTGGAACTCTACGAGAAGATCCGCCGGGGCGGACCACCGAAATACGTCGAGCGGCACAAGGCGCGGGGCAAGATGACAGCCCGTGAGCGCATCGAGGCCCTGATCGACCCCGACACCGCCTTCCTCGAGTTGAGCCCGCTGGCGGCCTACGGGATGTACAACAACGAGGCGCCGGCGGCGGGGGTCATCACCGGGATCGGCCGGGTGCATGGCCGCGAAGTGCTGATCATCGCCAATGACGCCACGGTCAAGGGCGGCACCTATTTCCCGATGACGATCAAGAAGCACGTGCGCGCCCAGCAGGTGGCCGAGGAGAACCGCCTGCCCTGCGTCTACCTCGTCGACTCCGGCGGCATCTTCCTGCCGGAGCAGGCGGGCACCTTCGCCGACCAGGCCCATTTCGGGCGCATCTTTTACAACCAGGCCCGTCTCAGCCGTCTCGGCATCCCGCAGATCTCCTGTGTCATGGGGTCCTGCACCGCGGGCGGGGCGTACGTCCCCGCGATGAGCGACGAGACGATTATCGTCAAGGAGCAGGGGACCATTTTCATCGGTGGGCCGCCGCTGGTCAAGGCGGCGACGGGGGTCGAAACCACCCCGGAGGAGCTGGGCGGCGCCGACGTGCACACGAGAATCTCGGGGGTGTCCGACCATTTCGCCGAGAACGACGAGCACGCGCTGAAGATCGTCCGCAACATCGTCGAGAACCTCGGGAAGCGGGAGAAGACGGACATCGGCCGCATCGAGCCGGAGGACCCCTACTACGACCCGGAGGAGCTGTACGGGGTCGTCCCCGCCGACCTGCGCAAGCCCTATGACGCCCGCGAGGTGATCGCGCGCCTGGTGGACGGCTCCCGTTTCCACGAGTTCAAGGCCCGCTACGGGGTCACGCTGGTCACCGGGTTCGCCCGGCTGATGGGTTACCCGGTGGGGATTGTCGCGAACAACGGCGTCCTCTTCAGCGAAAGCTCGAAGAAGGGCGCCCATTTCGTCACCCTCTGCGCGAAGCGGAAGATCCCCCTGATCTTCCTCCAGAACATCACCGGCTTCATCGTCGGGGTGGAGTATGAGCACGGGGCCATCGCCTCGGACGGCGCGAAGATGGTGCACGCGGTGGCGAACGCGGATGTCCCCCGGTTCACCGTGATCATCGGGGGCTCCTACGGCGCGGGGAACTACGCCATGTGCGGGCGGGGCTACTTCCCGCGCCTGTTGTGGATGTGGCCGAACGCGCGCATCTCGGTGATGGGCGGCGAACAGGCCGCCGATGTGCTGACGCAGGTGAAGCAGGACCAGCTCAAGGCGCAGGGCAAGCCGCCGATGACCGGGGAGGAGCTGGAGGAGTTCCGCCGCCCGATCCTCGAAACCTATGAGCGCGAGGGGCACCCCACCTTCGCCACCGCGAGACTGTGGGATGACGGCATCCTGACGATGCGCGACACCCGCACCGCCCTCGCCCTCGGCCTCGAGATGAGCCTCAACGCCCCCATCCCGGACATGGAGGTGGGCATCTTCCGCATGTAGGGGAGCGCCGGGGCGCGGAGTTCCCTTGAATATCCACCCTTGGGCAGACCCGGGCCCGCGCGGGTCCGGGTTCCTGCCGCCGTACGGCGTCGAACCGGGAGAAAACGTGCAGGGTCGCCGGGAACGCGATTCGATGGGGAGCATCGAGGACCGGCTTCGCCGCGCTCTGCGCGCGGCGGTGGACGGGCGGAACGAGGCCTCCCCGGCGGCCTGGACCGGGCGGATCGAGGCGCGGCGCACCGAGCTGCTCGCCCGCCGCGAGGTCATCGAAGTGATCGACCACGGCGCCGGGTCGCGGGGAAACGGCCGGGGCGTGGCGGCGAGCCCCAAGAGGTACCGCGCCGGGGTGGCGGAGCTGGTGCGGAGCAAGTCCACCTATCCGGTGTGGGGGCGGTTTCTCTACCACCTTATCCGCGAACTCAGGCCGGATGTCTGCCTCGAATTCGGCAGCGGGTTCGGCATTTCGACCGCCTACCTCGGCGCCGGGCTGCGGGAGAACGGTTCGGGAACCCTGGCGAGCGTAGAGGGCGCGTACGCGATCGCCGCGCTTGCGCGGGAAACCGTGACGGCGCTGGATCTCTCCGGCGTCGTCCAAGTTGTCGAAGACCGCTTCGCCGAGGCGATCGAAGCGTTGCCGCCAAGTACGCCCGCGCCGGGTTTCGTCTTCCTCGACGGCCACCACGACGAAAGGGCGACCCTCGACTACCTGGAGCGGCTGCGCCCGCTTCTCGCCGAAAACGCGGTGGTTCTCCTCGATGACGTCCTCTGGTCGGCGGGGATGCGCCGGGCCTGGCGAACGCTCGCCTCGCACCCGCGGACAGCGCTCTCCCTGCACCTGGTGCGCATGGGCCTGCTCGTCATCTCTCCGAACGGCGGCTCGCGCCGCCGCCGTTTCGCCCCCGGCGTCTGGCTCGCCGACATCCGCGAGCGCGTCCTGCGCCTGT
>CAYOKT010000014.1:22416-46881 GCA_964404605.1 uncultured bacterium | reverse complement strand
CGCGCCGTGCCCCTACGATGTCAGATGCAGCGTAGCCCGGCGGGGGTGGCCCGGGGTTTCTTGCCGGTCGTAGCCACAGGCGTAGGCGGGCAGCCAAGGGCGAAGGCGGGAAGCTCTGCAAAAGGGGGTGTCCCGGGTTTTATAAGGTTTTCCGCGGAGAACGAACGGTCTGTTCAAGGCAAGTTTTCTTGATTATCATCTTTTATTTTATTCAAAAGCATCTATTCTACCATATCATACCATAATAACCCTGTGAGACCCTGTCATCGGAGCTGACAGGGCCACCCGTTGGGAGAATCCCCCGGGAAAATCAGGGTTCTCTTCAGTCGATCCGCCCCTCGACAGTCCAGCGGAAGCGGACGAGGGCGCGGTCGGTACCGAGCCAGAGCCAGTCCCCCTCGGGGAAGATCTCGAACACCATGCTGCCCGCGAGGCCGTCCTGTTCGCGGTAGGGGAGCGCATCGCCCTCCACCGGGTCGTATTTCACCAGTCCGCGGCTGGTGCCGAGCCAGAAGTAGCCGCCGTGCCGGGCGATGGCGAACACCGCACCGGAGCCGCCCCAGAGATCGTTGTAGACCTGGCGCCACGTGCCGGTGCTGTCGCGCCAGGCGAAGCCCTGTGTGTCGCCGAGGGCGAGGAGGCCGCCGGCGGCGAGCAGGGCGGTCGGCCGGGAGGCGAGGGCGGTCGTCGAGGGCATCGCCTCCTCGCGCCAGGTTCCGGTGGGGTCGAGCCTCCACAGCCGGCCCGGCCCCACGGCCCAGAGCGTGTCGCCGTCCATCGCGAGCTGGGTGAACGCGGCGCTGCGGGGTTCGGGATACAGCTCCTTGTCGGGGTGGAGGATCACGCCGCGGGAGAGGTCGATGTAGGCGAGGCCGAACTCGCTCGCCGCCCAGGCGCCGTCGCCGTAGGGTGCGATGTCGAAGATCTCCCGCCGGGGCAGCCCCTCTTTTTTCGCGAAACGCCGCCAGCTCGACCCCTGCAGGACCATTACCCCTTCGCTGGTCGCCATCCAGGCGATCTTTCCGGCGACTCGCAGGCGGTTGACACGGGCCGGTTCCAGGCCCCACTCCAGCACGGGGTGGTAGAACCGCCAGCGGTTCTCGCTGCGGTCCCGGCGCCAGACCCAGCCCTCCTCGTGGTCCAGCACCGAGGCGCACCAGATCTCGCCGCCGTTCACATCCAGCGCCGTGGCCGGGCCGGGCCCGGCGGGGTAGAGCTCCAGCCGTTTCGAGTAGGCATCCGCGATCCCGACGCCGAACCCCTTCCAGCCGTACACCAGCGTTCCCCGGTCGTCGGAGACGCCGCCCGCGGAGGGCCAGTTGACATAGCGGTATTGCAGCTTCCCCTCGGGCGAGAGAAAGTAGCTGTCCGGCATCAGCAGCCCCCGGTCGGGGATCAGCCCGGGGGTCCGGCCGAGGTGCAGCCGCTCGGCGAGCATCCCCTCGGGGGGTTGGACCTCGCGCCAGCGCAGGGTGGCGATGTCGCGGACCACCCAGCCGCGCGCCGTGCGGACGTAGACATCCCGGGTGAGCGGATCCTCGCGGACCTGCCTGCATTCTTCGAGGAGCAGCCCGCCGTCCGGCGAGGTGGGCACGCTGTACCAGGGGAACAGCCAGCGGTTCTCGTCCCGCTCCCAGCGGAGGATCCCCGCATCGGTGGCGATGTAGATGACCTGGCGTCCGACATCGAAGTCGTGCGGCGTGCGGGCGTCGCCCCAGGCGATCCAGTCGCCCTCGACGAAGCGGTAGCGCGCCCCGGCGGCGGGCGGACGCGCGAGGGAGAGGAGAATCAGGGCGGCGAGAAGCAGGGCGGAGGAGGCTCTGCGCCGGGGGACTCTCGCTCCCCGGCCGGACGATCCCGCGCCGCCGGGGGGCGTGCGCCGGACAGGGGGAATCATGCCCATCGGTCCACGATCTCGACCAGTTCGCCGATGTCGTCGATGACGTCGTCCGCCAGCGGTTCCGGCTCGCCGTCGGGCACCTCGGAGCCGTACCGCGCGTGCACCGTGCGCATCCCGAGGTTCTTCGCGCCGAGCAGGTCGCGCTCCACCCAGTCACCGAGCATCAGCGTCTGCGCCGGGCGCAGCTTGAGCTGTTTCAGCGCGAGCTGGAAGGGTTTCGGCGAGGGTTTCGCCTCGCCGGTGTCATCGAAGGTGACGATGGCGTCGAAGAGGTTGTCGATCTGCAGGTAGCAGAGGCGCAGCCAGGCCTGGAGGGCGGGGGCGTCGGAGACCACGGCCAGCTTGATTCCGCGCCGGACGAGGGCGACCAGCGTGGAGCGGGTGTGCGGATAGGGGACGAGCATCGCCTCGCGCGCCCGGCGGTAGGCGACGATCCCCGCCGCGAGGATCTTCGGTTCCACCCGGCCTATCACCTCCCGCAGCATGGTGTCGAACACGGACTGGAACTCGATGCCCTCGATGCGGTAGACGCCGAAGATGCGGCGGCGCACCTCGTCCACCTCGAGGGGCAGGCCGGCGTCCACCATCGCCCAGGCGGCGGCCTCGACCGCCTTCTCTTTCATCGAGATGAAGTCGAACAGGGTGTTGTCGAGGTCGAAGATCACCCCGCGCAGCGGTTCGCTGTTCATTGTCACCCTCCCGACCCGACACGGTGAATGTGGCAGGGCACCAGCGGTTCATCGCCCCGGCGGAACACCTCCTCGACGACCACCGGGCAGTACGGGCCGGCCAGCTCGCCCGACTCCGCGCAGATCGGCACCTTGACCACGCCCACCGGCAGCTCGAACTCGGCGTAGTCCCACCCCTTGGCCTTGTACAGCTCGCGCATGAAGATCGCCCAGATGGGCAGGGCGGCGACGGCGCCGGACTGATGCGGCCCGAGGCTGATCGCCGGATCGTCGAACCCGACCCACACCCCGGCGACGATGTAAGGGGTGAAGCCGACGAACCAGGCATCGGTGAAGTTGTTCGTCGTCCCCGTCTTCCCGGCGGCGGGGGCGTAGAACTTCCACTTCCAGCGGGCGCTGCCCCCGGTGCCCCGGTTGATCACATCCTGGAGCAGGTCCACCATGATCGCGGAGGTCTCCTCGCTGAGCACAACTTCGCGCTCGGGGTCCATCTTGAAGATTTCCACCCCGTTCTTGTCGTCGATACCCAGCAGCCCGTGCGGGACGGAACGCACCCCGCCGGAGGCGAAGACGGCGTAAGCGGTGACGATATCCAGCGGGATGACCCCGCTCGAGCCGAGGGCGAGCGAGGGGACGGGGCTCAGGGGTGTCCGGATGCCGAGCCGGTGGGCGTAACGGATGACCTCACGCACCGGAACCAGCCGGTCCTCCCCGGCGACGAGGCGCACGGTGACGTTGTTCAGGGAGCGGCGCAGCGCCTCGCGCAGGGTGACATAGCTGCCCCGGTTGTTGACCGAGTAGTTCTCCGGCCGCCACCAGGTGCCATCTTCCATTTTGATCGGCCGCACCATGTTCAGCACGCGGTAGTTGGCGTAGATCCCGTTGTCCACCGCGGTGGTGTAGACGAAGGGCTTGAACACGCTCCCCGGCTGGCGCAGGGCCTGCACCGCGCGGTTGAACTTCGAGCGGCCCCAGTCGCGCCCGCCGATCATCGCGAGGATGTCCCCGTTCTTCGGGTCGAGGGCGACAAAGGCGACCTGCACGGTAAAATGCTCCGTGAGCACGCTCTCCACCGCCGCGCTGTCGGTCATCACCCGGTGGGCGTGAAACTTCGCCGTGTCCTCGCGGGCGGCGAAGAGGGCGTCGAGGGAGTCGGCCCGGGCGTGCAGGGCGAGGGTGTCCGCCTCCGGCGAGGCCGCGGCGAGGCTGTCCAGCGTCCAGCGCAGGGAGTCCCGCTCCGCGCGCAGCGTGTCGAGGCCGAGGGAATCGCGCCAGGCGTCCACCAGCCAGTCCTCGAGGCCCTCCCGGCGGAAGCGCTCGTTGAACCCTGCCTGGAAGACGGCCATGTGGCTGTCGACGGCGGCCTCGGCGATGCGCTGCACCATCGTGTCGAGGGTGGTGCGCACCGTGAGCCCGTCGCGGTAGTAGTCGAAGCCGTAGGGTTGCTGCATCTCCTCGAGCTTCCGCCGGATGTACTCGGTGAAATAGGGGGCCGTGCCGAAGTCCTCGGCGGTCTCCCGCCCCGCCAACTCGAGGGGCGCGGCCTGGGCGGCGGCCGCCTGGGCGGGGGTGATGAACCCGGCGCGCAGCATGTTCTCGATCACCGTGTTCCGCCGCCGCAGGGCCGCCGCCGGGTGGTTGAACGGGCTGTAGTGTGCCGGCGCCTTCAGCAGTCCGACGAGCAAGGCGGACCGGGGGAGGTCGAGCTCCCAGGCGTTGACCCCGAAGTAGAGCTTCGCCGCCGCCTGCACACCGTACGCGCCGTGCCCGAAGTACATCTGGGTGAAGTACATCTGGAGGATCTCATCCTTGGCGTAGGTACGTTCGATCTGCACGGCGGTGATCATCTCCCGCAGCTTTCGCTTGATGGTCCTGCGGCGGTGGAGGTAGAGGTTCCGCGCGAGCTGCTGGGTGAGGGTGGAGGCGCCCTGGCGGCGGGAGAGGGTGGCGATGTCCACCGCGAAGGCGCGGAAGATGCCGACGGGGTCGATGCCCCAGTGACGGTAGAAACGCCGGTCCTCCGTGGCGAGGACGGCCTGGAGCACCGGGACGGCGATGGAGTCGAGGGGGACCTGGACCCGGCGCTCGGTGTAGAGCTCCTTGAGCACCGACCCGTCACGGCCGAGGATGCGGGTGATCAGGCGCGGGGAGTAGGTCTCGAGCTGTTCGAGGCTCGGCAGGTCATGCGAGAGTACGCGGATGACCAACGCCCCGGCGATTCCGCAGACGACAGCGAACGCGAGGGCGAGCAGGGCGAGGGTGCCGAGGCCGGGAGCCCGGATCGTTCTCCCGCGGCGGCGCGGGGTAAGACGGGATGGGTGAGGAGGACGGCTGTACGGGCCCCGGAGGTCCGGACTCATGACAGCACCTCGCCCCGGGGAAGATCTCCCTCGATGACGCTGTAGCGCCGTTCGCGGAGGAAGGGGCCGGGGTTGTGGTACCACCCGTCAGCGAGCTGCCGGAGCCTCGCGTGGTGGGTATGGCCGAAGATCACGAGGTCGTAGCCCCGCCGGAGGATCTCCTCCGCCCGCTCGATGTAGGGACCGTCCGGTTTCTTGCCGTCCGGGTAGCCGCTCTGCCGCCGCCGGCCGAGGGAGCTGGTCATCCGCCCGATCTGCATCGCCAGGTCGGGGTGCAGGGTGAGGGAGAAGGTTCTCTGCGCCGCGGGGTCGCGGAAGAGGCGCTTCATAATGAGGTAGCGCCGGTCCGTGGCGTCCATCCCGTCCCCATGGTGGATGAACACCCGCCGCCCGTCGATGGTCGGTGTCCAGGCGTCCATGTGCAGCCGGAATCCCAGCTCGGCGTCGAGGAACCCGTGCAGGCGGAAGTCGTGGTTTCCGGCGAAGAAGTGAACCTCGACGCCGTCCCGGACGAAGTCGTGCAAATCGTAGAGCAGCGGCACGGCGCGTTTCGGGATCACGTGGGACCATTCGAACCAGAAGTCGAAGATATCCCCGAGCAGGATCACCAGGGCGGTGTCCTTTCGAGTGGCGCGCAAAAGGTCGCGGAAGGCGGCGAGTTCCTCCTCACCGCCCGGGCGTCCGTCGAGCGGAAGGTGGGCGTCTGCGACGATGAGCGCGCGGTGCCGGGGCGAGGTGTTGAACGAGTCCATTGTTGCCACCGTGCAAGGTAGTACCCTCGCGAGAAAGATTGCAAGGTATGCGAAGATTCACGCCGGTGACTTGCCAAGGTGCGGGAGGAAGAGGTACCTTGAAAAAACCATATCTCAAGGCCAGGGTGTGCAGTGGGAAGAGTAGTTCCAATCGCTGTCTAACTGTGGAGAAGGTTCATGAAGAAGGCGATGAGTATTGCGCTGATGCTTTCCCTGCTGGCGGTTCTTCCCGCCGCGGCCGGCACGGTGCAGTGGGTGAAGAAAGTCGACAACTGGCGTGTCGGCACGGTGCAGCCTGTCGATAACCTGGACGAGGAAATCAGCATCTTCCTCGACGATTTCGAGGGCACGCAAGACCCGTGGACCACGAATGATCTGACAGGCGCGGGCACCATGTGGCACACGGACGCGTTCAACGCGTACAACGACGGCACCTCGTGGTGGTGCGGCGACCCGGCAGTCGGCGGATACAACAACCACTGGCTGCAGTACCTCGAGTCGCCCTCCCTCGACCTGAGCGCGGCGGGCACGGACCTGGCGCTCACCTTCCAGATGTACCTCGACTGCGAAGCGCCCGGCGGCGAACCGGCCGGCTATGACGGTTGGGACGGGGCGAATGTCTGGTATTCCACCGACGGCGGGACCACCTGGACGGTGCTCCCCAACCCGACGCCCGCCTACCTCTCGACGAGCCTCTACAGCTTCGGCGACGAGTTCGGCATGGGGCAAGGGATCGCGGGATGGAACGGGAGTTTTCCCCACGTCTGGACGGCGGTGAACTTCGACCTCTCCGCCTTCGCCGGGGAGAGCGATTTCATGTTCCGCATCGCCTTCTGCAGCGACCCCGCGGAGGCCACGCCGGAGAGCGGCTACCTGGGCATGTTCGTGGATGATGTGATGGTCGCCGACGGCACCACGACCTACCTCGAGAACGACGCGGAAGGCACGGCGGTCCCCTCCGACCTGGTGCCGATCCAGCAGGTCGGCAGCGGCGACCTGTGGGAGTTGCAGACGGAAGAATATCACAGCGCCGACAATGCCTGGCACATGGGCATGGGGTATGACCTGCTGGACGCTGTCATCTCCGGGCCGATCGACCTGCCGGAAGGCTACTCCATCTACATGAACTATTGGCTGTATTGCAACATGCCCGACTCGGACGGCGATGGCGACAACTACCTCGAGGATTACTTCCGGATCGAGGTTTCGACGGACGGCGTCAACTGGACGATGCTCTGCTACGACTGGGGCGACCGCGCGACCGACGGCGGCTCTGCGCTGGATGACTGGGCGCACCGCACCACCGGCTTCCTGAGCACGGGCGGCGGGGACATCGCCATCGACCTCAGCGATTACGCCGGCCAGACGGTGCAGATTCGCTTCACCGGCATCACGGACGACAACGATGACGGCGGAACGGGTCTCGGGATCTACATCGACGATGTCGAGCTGAGGGGCGAAACCTTCGAGCACGACGTTCTGGTGCAGCCGCTCTTCATCCCCTTCCCGAACACCGTGAACCGTGTGATTCCCGCGACCGCCACCTTCGTCAACAACGGCGGCAGCGACGAGACCGGCGCGGGCGCGATCTGGTTCATCGGCACCACCGTGATCCCGTTCAACCCCTTCCAGCTCGACCTGGTTTCCGGCGAGGAGCTGACCCTGTTCCTCGACAACAACCTGGAGGACGGCCAGGACGGCTGGGTGCCCACGGATCCGGGCGACTTCAACGTTTATGCCCGGATTACGCTGGCGAACGACGAGAACCAGGACAACAACATCACCCCCACCGTTCCGGTGACGATCCGCCCGGTGGGCGAATATGAGTTCGGCTTCGACGACCGGATCGCGGAGTACACCACCTCGCGCTTCGGTGTCGGCGAGGGTCCGATTACGCACTTCGAGCTGCCGGACGACTTCACCTCGTTCGACCTCGACACCCTCCGCGTGGTGTGGAACGGCGATCTCGTCGATCCCACCGACTTCAACGTTCATGTCTTCGCCGGCGGGGATGAGCCGGGCGCGGAGATCTGGAGCGGAACCTTCACCGCCGACCCGGCGGCGACCTACCCGTACTTCCAGGGCATTTACGTCGGCGATGTCGGCGACCTGCAGGGCCTGACGACCGACTTCTGGGTCTGGTATGAGGTCACCTCCGCCGACGGTTTCCCGCACATCATCTTCTCCTCGCGCGACATGGAAACCGACCTCTCCTACCCGATGGGCGAGGGGCACCACTTCGAGTATGACGGCACCTCGGTCACGGACGGGAACGCCGACTGGATGATCCGCGCCTTCGGGTACGGGACGCTGGATGTGGCGGAGCGGATGCCCGGCGTGGTCCCGGCGAGCTACAGCCTCGCTTCGGCCTACCCGAACCCGTTCAACCCGAGCACCACGCTGCGCTTCGACGTCGCCCGCGCGGGCAAGGTCAGCCTCGTGGCCTATAACGTGATGGGCCGGGAGGTCGCACGCATCGTGGACCGCGAACTCTCGCCGGGCAGGTACAACGCCCGCTGGAACGCGAAGGGTCTGGCCAGCGGAGTCTACTTCATCCGCATGGAGGCGGACGGCTTCAGCCAGGTTCGCAAGGTGATGCTGATGAAGTGACGCGCCGCAATTCCGCGTGCACAAGCCCCCCGGACCCGCGAGGTCCGGGGGGCGTTTTTGTCCATCTCCGTGTCTGTCTCTATGTTGTCCGGAGCGATTTATGCGGTCATCCTGAACGCAGTGAAGGATCTCAAACGAAATGCTTCGTGTGCTATGGAAACATATCGTTATAGATTCTTCGCTACGCTCAGAATGACATTTTTGCGCGGATGGGTGGCCCGGACTTCAGTCCCGGGTCTCATGATTTTGCGATTGCCGAAGACTGGCGTTGGTCCGGTTCATGGTTCTGGTTGCGTGATGAAGCGGAACCGTTGAGCATGGAGCTACCAGAATGGTGGAGAGGAAAAGAGAGTATGAAACCCGGGGCAAGCCCCGGGCCACCCGACGGGACCGGGCTACTTCAGGTAGAGCAGCTTGTGTGTGGTCCGCCAGCCGGAAGCGGTGCGGACCCGGAGGAAGTAGAGGCCGGACGGCCCTTCGGGCCGCCAGGTGAAGGCGGCGAGGCCCGCCGGCAGGCGGCCGTTCGTCAGGGTGGCGACGCGCCGCCCGAGAAGGTCGAGAACCTCGACGCGGAGACGGTCGGGGGCCGGCAGCTCCACCTCGAGCTTCACCGCGCCGTTGAACGGGTTCGGATAGAGGCCCGCGAGGCGGGGGGCGGCGGGGAGTGGGGAGGCCGCTTCCGCTGCGGCGGCGAAGTCCGTGAAGAAGACCCAGCTCTCCTCGCTGAAGACGCCCGGAGTGTTGGAGTCCTCGGCGTGCACCCGCCAGAACACCGGGCTGCCGTCAGGCAGCTCCGACGGGGCGAGAGCAAGGGTCGTGTCGGTGCCGGTCGAAATGCGCATCGGGTTCGGGAAGTCCGACTGGGTGTCCAGCTCCACGGTGTAGCGGACGGGGCCGAGGGAGTCCGGGTGGGCGGAGGCGCTCCAGAGCAGGGTTACGGCCGACACCACGAGCACGCCGTCCGGCGGCGCGAGGAGGTGGAACGGCTCGGGGGGGAGGGGATGGGTGCCGCTTCCCCTCAAGTACGTGAACAGGGTCGAGAAGCCCCCGGTGTTCGTGAGGACCTGGAGAACATCCTGGTATTGGGTGGCGAGTTCCGGGGTAAAGGAGACCGAGAGTTCGCCGATTTCGCCGGGTTCGAGGACCATCGGCAGCGGCGTTTCGAGGGCGAATGCCGGGGTGTTGGTTCCACCGCTTTGCAGCACGAGGGGAGTGTCGCCGAGGCTCCAGACCCGCACTGTCAGCGTGCGCTCCGTGCCGAGGACGACATTCCCGAAGCGGAGGGAGTCGGGCAGGGAGAGGGCGGCGGCCCCGGACGGACCGACCCCCTCCGTGGAGGTGCGGATTTCACTGAAGACATAGTCCCGCAGCTGGCGCCCGTCATCATTTCCCGCCACGCCGGAGAGGTAGAGGGTGACGGGTCCGCTCCCGGGCGGCGGGGAGATCCAGAGCAGGCGCCAGAGCCCGAAGGTGGAATCCAGCCGCGTCCCGGCGAGGGTCTGCTTGATGTAATCGGGTTCGTTTCCCGGGTGCTCGGAGAGGCGGGTGTTCAGGGAATCGGCGAGGAGCAGCCACCCCGCCTGCTGCCCGTCCTCGTCGAGCACCGTGAGTTCGAATCCCCAGCGCACCCCGCCGTCATAGCCGAGGAGGACATTGATTCCGTAGAGGTGGCCGGGGATGTACACCGTGCCGAGCCCGCCGGTGATCCCGATGCCTCCTCCGCCGGTGTTCTCCGGGTAGCTGTGGTGGCAGGAGTGGCAGGTGTTCATCTCCGGGGGGTTCCCGGCGGTGCCGTCCGGGGGGTTGTCCGAATGGGCGAAGGCGGGAGCGGCGGTCAGGGAGAGGCAAATCAGGGTCAGCGCCAACCGTTTCATGCCCGTCTCCTCGCGTTCCATCCGGTCGAAAAAAAAAGCGGAGCGGCCGGATCCGCGCGCACCGCCCCCCCCTGCCAGGCAAACTACCGGCGTGCGGCGGTCGAGGGCAAGGGCGCGGCGGTCCGCCGGCCTCCCGGATTCGCCCGCGCGGGGTGAAGGAACGCGGGAACTTGCGGGAAGTATACCAAGTATCCGCGCCGCGGACCGGGGAGGGCGAGGGTCGAGGCGTGATTGAGCTTGCCCGTGAGTTGGATTATCTTAGGCGGACTGCAGCGGGAGGCACTTCACAGCGACCGGGTGGACTGCGGGGCGCACCGGGCCGGATGACAACTACGTCAGAGACGGGTGGTAAGGGTGAACGGCGAGACGGCGATTGAAGGCAGCGGTGTGAATCTCCGCGCGCACCGGTTCGTGGCGGGCGGCGTCTTTTTCTCGGCGCTGCTGTTGTATCTCAGCACCGTAGCACCGACCACCTCTTTCTGGGACTGCGGCGAGTTCATCGCCTCCGCCTATTCCCTCGGGGTGCCCCACCCCCCGGGGGCGCCGTTCTTCCTCCTGCTGGGGCGCCTGTTCACGATGTTCCTCCCGCTGCCGGACATCGGCCTGCGGGTGAACGTTCTCTCGGTGCTGGTCAGCGCGCTGACCATCCTGCTCACCTACCTGATTATCGTCCGCCTGATCCGCCGCTGGCGCGGGCCGGAGCACACGACGACAGACAAGTGGGTGATGTACGGCTCCGGGGCGGTCGGCGCCCTCGCCTTCGCCGTCTCGCACAGCTTCTGGTTCAACGCCGTCGAGGCGGAAGTCTATGCGATCAGCATGTTCTTCACCGCCCTCGTCGTCTGGTTCGCTGTCCGCTGGATGGACTACGCCGACAAGAAATCCTCCACCAAGTACCTCCTCCTGATCGCCTATTTCGTCGGGCTCTCCACGGGGGTGCACCTGCTCAACGTGCTCGCGCTGAGCCCGATCATCCTGCTGATCTATTTCCAGAAGTACCCGTTCAGTTGGAAGGGGCTGGTGGTCGCCGTCGGGATCTCGTTCCTCGGGATCCTGGCGGTCTACCCGGGCATCGTCTCCGGCGTGCCGAACCTGATCGATGAGAGTTTCCTCGTCCAGGCGGGGGTGCTGGTCCTCGGCCTGGCCGCGCTGGTCCTGGCCATCCGGGCGAGGCGCCACCTCCTCGCGCTTGTGCTCGCTTCGCTCTTCCTCGTGCTCCTCGGCTATTCCACCTATATCACGATCTACATCCGCTCCAACCAGGATCCGGTGATCAACGAGAACCAGCCGGACACGGTGGAGCGGTTGATCTATTACCTCAACCGCGAGCAGTACGGGGCGGTCGGCCCCGTGGAGCTCCAGTCGATCGGCTCTTCGGTGGATGCACGCCTGCGCCAGGGGGGCGCGAAGTTCCTCCGCGTTTCACCGAAAAAGATACTCCGCTTCCACATCCTCGAGCGCAAGGCGCCCTTCTGGAGCTACCAGATCAACAAGATGTACATCCGGTATCTCCGGTGGCAGTATTTCATCGGCGAGCTGGGGCAGCCCCTGCTGCTGCCCTTCCTCTTCGGCATCCTGGGGATGGTGTGGCATTTCTGGCGGGATCCGAAGCGCGGCTCGGTGATCATGCTGTTGTTCCTGATGACCGGGATCGCGATCGTCTTCTATCTCAACCAGGAGGACCCGCAGCCTCGGGAGCGCGACTACGCCTACGTGGGGAGCTATTTCGCCTTCGCCCTGTGGATCGGGATCGGGGTGGCCGCGCTGTTCGAGACCGTCGAGGATATGCTGCGCAACAAGGGCGCCGGGGCGCGCCGCGCGGTGGCGGTGGGCACGGTGGTCCTCGCAGCCGCCGGCATACCGCTGAACATGGTCCTCCAGAACTACCGCTCCCACGACCGGTCGGGCAACTATGTCGCCTGGGATTATTCCCACAACCTCCTTGAGACCTGCGCCCCGAACGCGATGCTCTTCACCAACGGCGACAACGACACCTTCCCCCTGTGGTACCTGCAGGTGGTCGAGGGCGTGCGCACCGATGTCCGGGTGATCAACCTCAGCCTGCTGAACACCAACTGGTACATCAAGCAGCTCCGGGACGAGGAGCCGAAGATCGCCATCCGGCTGACGGACCGTGAGATCGACGAGAGGCTCACCGCGCGGACGGACGAGGCGCTGCTCCTGCGCTACTGGCCCGGGGGAGGGAACGACTGGTCGATCCACGGGCCGGAGGGGGATAAGATCACCTGGGAGGTGCCCCCGACGATCTACATCGCCACCGGGCTCCCGAACGAGGAGCGCGGCAAGCCGAACTTCCTGCGCGTGCAGGACGTGATGATCCTTCACATCCTTGAGCAGAACCGCTGGAAGCGCCCGGTCTACTTCGCGGTGACCGTCTCCCAGACCAACCTCCTCGGCCTGCAGCCCTACTTGAGCATGGAGGGGCTCGCCTTCCGCCTGCATCCCGAGAAGGTGCCGGATGTGGATGTCGAGAAGATCCGGGAAAACCTGTTCGAGACCTACGCGGGGCACTACCGGAACCTGGACAACCCGAAGGTGTTCTTCTTCCCGTACATCGTGAAGCTGGTGCAGAACTACCGCAGCGCCTTCCTCCAGCTCGTCTATGAGTACTACCGGCAGACCCGCCGCCCCGGTCTCCCGGAGTCGAGCAACATCCCCCGGGAGCAGTGGAAGGAGCGCTTCGACGAGCTCACCCCGCGCGAGAAGGCGCTGTACGCCCTGGAGTTGATGGAGACGGTGATGCCGCAGGAGGTAATCCCGATGACGAACCGGGACGCCGTCCTGCAGCTCGGGCGGCTGAAGGCGGAGCTGGGCGACCGGGAGGGCGCCGGCCGCGAGTTCGAGCGCATGGCCACCGGGCGCGGTGTGACGAACGAGGACCGCATCCAGGCGGCGTACTACATGCTGCAGTACACGGACAAGCGCGACGAGGCGGCGGGCCTGCTGGACGAGGTTCTCGCCGGCGATCCGACGGTCCGCGACCTGTTCAACGTCGCCGCGGTGTACGAACGCGCCAAGATGAAGGACCGGCTCGCGGCGGTGCTCGAACGGATCTCCATGATTTCCAACCTGTCGACGCGCCAGCAGCTCGACCTCGCCTCGTTCTACCTGACGTCGGACATGCCCGCCAAGGCGAAGCCGATCTACGAGATGCTGAGTCAACAGGATCCCTCGAACGGAGAGGCGCTGGGCGGCCTGCTCGAGGTGTACCGCGCCGAAAAGGACACCCAGAACCTCGTGCGCCTCCTCGACACATGGCTGGAGCGCAATCCCGACGACAGGCGCGCCGCGGAGATGCTGCAGGCATGGAAGTCCCCCAAGACCCCCTGACCGGAGCGATGGGAGAACCCGCCCGGGTCACCGTGATCATACCGCACCTGCGCGGCCGCGAGCTGCTGCTGGAGCTGCTCGCGGACCTGCGGCGCGAGGTGGAGGCGGCCGACGGCGCCGTCGAGGTGCTCCTCGTCGACAACGCCAGCACGGACGGTTCCCGCGAAGCGGTGGAGCGGGAGCACCCCTGGGTGCGCATTCTCCGCCTCCCGGGCAACGAGGGCTACGCCGGGGCGTGCAACCGGGGCGTGGAGGCCAGCGAGGGCGCCTGGGTGTGGCTGATGAACGACGACCTCCGCCTGCAGCCGGGCGTGCTCGCGGAGCTGCTCGGCGTGGCGGAGAGCGCGGAGGATGTCGCCGCGGTCCAGCCGAAGATCCTCTCGCTGCATGATCCCCGGCGGTTCGACTATGCCGGCGGGGCGGGCGGCCTGATAGACCGGTTCGGCTATCCGTTCGCCTACGGCCGCATCGGCGGGGTGCTCGAGGAGGACCGGGGGCAGTACGACGAGGTGCGCGAAATCTTCTGGGCGTCGGGCACGGCCTGTCTCTGGCGCCGGGAAGCGCTCCGGCGGATCGGCCACCTCGACGAGAGCTTCTTCGCGCACATGGAGGAGGTGGACCTCGCCTGGCGGGCGTGGATCTCCGGCTGGCGCATTCTCTCCGCCCCGGCGGCGGTGGTGCACCATCTCGGCGGCGGCACGCTCTCCTACACCGCCTGGCGGAAGATGTACCTCAACCACCGGAACAGCCTTGTGACGCTGGTGAAGAACCGGCAGGCGGGCGCGCTCTCCTGGCTGCTGCCGGCGCGCCTTTTCCTCGACCTGGGCATCGGTCTTGCGGAGACGGCCGGCGGCCGCCCGCAGCGCCTGGCGGCGGTGCTCGCCGGCTGGGGCTCTTTTCTTCTTCACCTTCCCCGCTGGGTGAGGAGCCGGCGGGAGGTGCAGGCGCTGCGGCGCCGCAGCGACAATGACCTCTCCAGCGTGGTCTACCCGGGCTGTATTCTTTTCGCCTATTTGAGAGGGGTGCGGAGAGTGGAGGAGCTTGCGGGCCTGCGGTGAGAGACGTTACCTTGCCTCGTTGACTTTACGAAACGGAACCTTGTGAGGACTCAGCAGCGGACGCAGGGAGGAAGCGATTTATGAGGCGGCGAGTCGGGCTTTTGATCGGGATGCTTTGCGGAGTGATGTTCCTGGCCGCGAACGCCACGGCGCAGAAGGTGTCGGTGTTTACACGTGTCTCACCTTCCTTCGCCGACAAGTATGGAATCCAGGTTCTCGGCAGCGGCGGTACCTACCTGATGGAGGATCTGAACGAGTACCGCGCTACCTCGAACCACACCGGCAACAGCGAAGACGTGCAGGGCGGAATCGGCTGGGGGTTCTCCCTGCTGTACCGCAACAACGAGCACTTCCGCTGGAGCATCGGCTACTCCCATCTCGGGCAGGACCGTACCCAGGGGTCCTGGACCCAGGGGGGCAGCCCCGGCGAGATCGAGCAGACGGTCGTCGGCGGTGAATACTACCTGATGGGCAGCTACCTCGTCCTCGTCGGCGAGGCGCTCAGCCTTGACCTGGGGGCGGGGCTCGCCCTCTACACGGCGAACGTGGACCGTTCCGCCAGCGCCGGGGGCAGCTTCTACGACGCCCACGGCCGCGCCGTGGGGTTCCGCGCCGGCGCCGGGCTGGAGTGGAAACTGACGAAGCGCTACGCGGTTCACGTCCTCGGCGGTTTCCGCCAGGCGAAAATCGACAAACTGCTCTACGAGGATATCAACAATACAACCCAGACGGTGACCTGGGGTGCGGACAACCGGCGGTTCACGGCCGATTTCACCGGCGTATTCTTCGAGGCCGGGCTCCGTTTGTACTTCTCGCCGGGGACGCACTGGTTCAAGTTGTGAGATGCCAGGGAACGTGCCCTTTCAGCCCCCGTAGCCGGGGGCTTTTTTGTCGGGGGA
Source organism: uncultured bacterium (assembly GCA_964404605.1). Lineage (GTDB taxonomy): Bacteria > Electryoneota > Electryoneia > Electryoneales > Electryoneaceae > CAYOKT01. The sequence goes on along the minus strand of CAYOKT010000014.1, from coordinate 31,388 downwards.
GTCTATGAGGAACAGGACAAGGGGTATCCCGCGGGGCGTCGCGGCGGTGCTTGCGGCGGCGTGGCTGCTCGCGGCGGCGGGCTGCGGCGTGTTGAAACGCAACGCCGTCGAAGGAGACCACCTGGTGGCGGTGGTGATGGAGGGGTCGCACGCGGGGGTGATCGAGCCGCTGCTCACCCGGGCGCTCGAACGGCCGCTGTTCACCCCCCAGCCCGAGACGCGCTTCACCCTCCGCCGGGTGCCCGACGACTCCATCGCCGAGGTGGCGCGCTGGCAGAACATCATCCTGGTCGGGGCGCTCGACTCGCCCGACCCCGCCAGCGAGCGCGTGCGGCGCATGCTGAAGGGAGATGTGCTCGCGGGGGTCGAATCGGGGGAGTACAACATCTTCCGCAAGCGGGATGTCTGGGCGCGGGGACAGACGGTGATCGTTCTCGTCGCGGCGACGCGGGCGAAGCTGGCCGCCTGGGTGGACACCAGCGGCGGGGAAATCTACCGCCTGCTCTCCGAGGACCGCGACGAGCGGATGCGGCGGCATCTCTACGGGAGTCACGAGCCGGTCGCGCTCAGCGATTCGCTGCAGAAGGCGCACGGCTGGCGGCTGCGCATCGCGCATGATTACGGCCTGGTCGCCTCCTCGCGATCGCCGGAGTACATCCGCCTGCGCCGCAGGTTTCCCGACCGCTTCATCACGGTGGCGTGGCGCATCGGCGGGCCGGAGGAGGTCACCGCGGACACGCTGCTCGCCTGGCGGAATCGCATCGGCCGCCGCTTCGCCGACCCGGTGCGGGTGAACCCGGCGCTCCTCGACATCCGCACGACCACCTTCAACGGCCTCCCCGCGGTGGAGGCTCACGGTCTATGGGAGACCCTCGGTTCGCTTGGCGGCGGCCCGTTTGTCGCCTACCTTTTCCATTCCAAAGGAACCCTCTATCTCCTCGATGGCGCCGTCTTCGCTCCCGACAGGCCGAAAGAGTTGTTTATCCGGCAGTTGGAGGTGATTCTGCACAACTTCGAGCCGGCCGCGGGGTGAACCGCCCCGGGGAGAGGGGGGGCAGGAAAGCCGCACAGCAGTGGACCGGTTCACCCGGATCGATCCACCAGGGTCAGGGAGGGTGCTTGTGAAGGTCGCGATCCTCATGGGCAGCGCCAGCGACCGGGAGATGGTCGCCGCCGCGGTGCCGTACCTCGAACAGTTCGGGATCGACTACGAGATGGAGGTCATCAGCGCCCACAGGGACCCGGAACGGCTGGGTGAATACGCACGGAACCTCAGGCAACGCGGTTTCTTCGCGGTCATCGGCGCGGCGGGGATGGCCAACCACCTCGCCGGAACGCTGGCGGCGAAGAGCGACCTGCCGGTGATCGGGGTGCCCCTGCCCGGCGGGATGCTGGACGGCCTCGACGCGCTGCTCTCGACCGTGCAGATGCCGAAGGGCGTGCCGGTGGCCGCGATGAGCGTGGGCAAGGCGGGTGTGATCAACGCCGCCGTGTTCGCCGCGCGGATCGCCGCCCTGCAGGACGCGGCGGTCGCGGAAAGGCTGACCGCCTTCATCGCGGCGGGTTGCCGACTGAACGAATCCTCCTGAGCGCCGCCTGATGATCCGAATCGTCGTCACCGGGGTACACGGCCTTCTCGGCCAGAAACTGGTCGAGGTGTTCGGCCCCCAGTTCTGCGAGCTTTTCGGGGTGGACCTGCACCGGGAGAACCTCTTCCAGGGCCGGCCCCGCTACCATTATGCCCCGTTGGACATCACCCGCCGCGCCGATGTGATGGAGTACATCCGCGACATCCGTCCCCGGGTGATCATCAACACGGCGGCGATGACCCAGGTGGACGCCTGCGAAGTGCAGCGGGAAGCCTGCTGGCGGGTCAATGTCGATGCGGTGCGTTACCTCACGGAGGCCGCGCGTCGTGCCGGGTCCAGGTTCGTGCAGCTCTCCAGCGACTATGTCTTCGACGGCAACGCGGGGCCGTACGGCGAACTGGACCGCCCGAACCCGATTTCGTACTATGGCCGGAGCAAGCACGCCTCGGAGAACATCGCCCTCGGAAGCGGCATCGAGGCCGCCGTGGTGCGCACCGTGGTGCTCTTCGGGCACGGTCGCGGGCTGAAACCCAGTTTCGTCTCCTGGCTGGTGCAGAAGCTGCGCGAGGGGGCGGCGGTGAAGATCGTCACCGACCAGATCAGCAACGTCACCCTGGTCGACGATCTCGCCGGAGCCATCCGGCGCATCGTCTCCCTCGGCCGCACGGGGTTGTACCACGCCGCGGGGCGGGAAATCCTGAGCCGCTACGATTTCGCGTTGAAAGTCGCCGAAATCTACGGTCTCGACACGGACCCGATACAGCCCACGCTCACCCGCCTGCTCGAACAGACCGCCCCCCGGCCGCTGCAGAGCGGGCTGCTGGTGGACAGGACCGAGGAGGCCCTGAAGCTGCGGTTCCGAACCGTCGAGGAAGCGCTGCAGGAGTACAGGGAACAGGAAGCCGGGTTCAACTGACAGTCGCGGGGAGCGCGCCGGAGCGCCTGCCGGGCGGAGCGTGGAACCGGGCGCGCGGAGGGCGGAAACACATCACCGGAGAACCGTGGGGACCATGAGGGAGATGAAACGCATCCTGGCGATCATTCCCACCTTCAACGAACGGGACAACGTGCTGCGCGTGATCGAGCGGGTGCTGGCGCAGGACCCGAGGATCTCCGTTCTCGTCGTGGATGACAACTCGCCTGACGGCACCGCGGAGCTGGTGGAGGAGGTGGCCGCCGCCGAAGCGCGGATCACCCTGCTGCGGCGGGCCGCCAAGCTGGGGCTTGGAACGGCCTATGTCGCCGGGTTCAAGCACGCCCTGGAGGAGGGGTACGACGCGGTCATCGAGATCGACGCCGACATGAGCCACAACCCGGACGACCTCCCCCGCCTGATCCAGTGCGCGGAAGACTCCCACTTCGTCATCGGCAGCCGTTACGTTTCCGGGGTGAATGTGATCAACTGGCCGCTGCAGCGCCTGTTGCTCTCCTACTTCGCCTCGGTGTACTCCCGCTGGGTTACGGGGATGCCGTTCCGCGACCTGACCGCCGGCTTCGCGCTCATCCGGCGGGAGGTTCTCGAGGCGGTGGATTTGGACAGCATCCACTCCAACGGCTACGCGTTTCAGATCGAGATCAAGTACCTCGCCTGGATCCGCGGCTTCCGGCTGGCGGAGTGCCCCATCGTGTTCACCGAACGGGCGGAGGGCTCTTCCAAGATGAACCGCCGCATCGTCTACGAGGCGATCTGGATGGTCTGGAAGCTGCGTTTCTCCCACCTGTTCCGGGGCCGGCGATGATCGACCTGAGCGTAATCATCGTCACCCACAACGCGCGCGGTCCCCTCTCGCTCACCCTCGAGTCCCTGGCGCAGGCCCGGGGAGGGCTCGAGCTGGAGGTTCTCCTCGTGGACAACGCCTCCACCGACAGTACGGTGGAGATGGTGCGGGAGCGGTTCCCCTGGGTGGAGGTGATCGAGGCGGGCGGAAACCTGGGGTTCGCGAAAGCGAACAACATCGCGCTCCGGCGCGCCCGGGGGCGTTACCTGATGCTGCTCAACCCGGACACGGTGCTGGGTGAGCGCTCCCTCGAGGTGCTCGTGGACTTCCTCGAGCAGCACCTGGAGGTCGGGGCCTGCGGCCCGAAGGTGCTGAACCGGGACGGCACCTTCCAGGCGACGAGCAAGCGGGGTCTCGTCACCCCGTGGGCGGGTTTCTGCAAGCTCTTCGGGCTCTCCCGTCTCTTCCCGCGCAGCCGCCTGTTCAACCGGTATGAACTCGGTTTCCTCGACGTGGACAAGGTGCACCAGGTGGAGGGCCTCTACGGGGCGGCGATGATGGTCCGCCGGGAGGTCTACGAGCAGGTCGGGGGGCTGGACGAATCCTACTTCATGTACGGCGAGGACCTGGACTGGAGCCACGCGATCCAGCGGGCGGGGTGGAAACTCTGCTACGTGCCGCAGGCGCCGATCCTGCACTTCAAGGGCGAGTCCACACGCAACAGCAGCGTGGACCGGGACGCGCACTTCTTCGAGGCGATGGAGATCTTCTCCCGGAAGTGGCTGCGGCTCAGCTCCTTCGAGCGTTTTGTGGTCGACGGGGGAATCGTCGCCGCCCGCGGGATGAGCCGTTTCCGTCGTGCGCGGTTGAACACGCAACTGGGCGTTTTGTTTGCGCTCGGGGGAGCGCTCGCCTACCTTTTCAAACGATCACGGACTCTTCTCCAGCTTCTCGCGGCGGGGATGCTGGCGGCGGGCGGGCGGCTCGCCTGGCTGGACACCCGCTCTACTACTGCCACCGGAAAGCCGCGCCGCACATTGATTCTCGGTCCCGACCCCCGTGGGGTGGCGGCCTACGAGGAGATCCTCCGCGGCACGCTTGCCGGGTTCAGGCCCGTGGGGTGGCTGAGTTTCAACGAGAAACTGCTCGGCCTGCCGGTCATGGGGATGCCGGTGGTCGCCCTCGCGGAGGATCTCGCGAGAGCGGCGTTGGACTACCGGGCGGAGGTGGTGCTGCTCTCGCCGATCGCCGCGCCGTACGGGGAGCTGGTTCGCCTGCTGGAGAGGCGACCCCTGCCGGGGGTGGATGTCCGGTGGATCGCCGGCGCGTCGGCTCCCGGGGAGCCGGTGAGCGTCGTGTAGCGACCGGTGGGCGGGGTTCGCCCTGTTGCGGACAGGATGCGGAAGGAAACGGAATGAAGGATTTTCTCTTCGATTTCGAGAAGCCGATCAGCGAGCTGGAGCGGAAGGTCGAGGAGATGCGCAGCCTCGCGGATGCCGGGCAGGTGGACATCTCCTCGGAGATCGAACAGCTCGAAGCCAAGGCGGCGAAGATGCGGGCGGAGGTGTTCGACAATCTCACCCGCTGGCAGCGGGTACAGCTCGCGCGCCATCCCCGCCGCCCCTACACGATGGACTACATCGAGCGGATCACGGACCGTTTCCAGGAGCTGCACGGGGACCGTCTCTTCGCCGACGACCATGCCATCATCGCGGGCCTGGGCTCGATCGACGGGCGGGACATGGCCCTGATCGGCCACCAGAAGGGGCGGGGAACGAAGGACAACCTCTTCCGCAATTTCGGCATGTCCCACCCGGAGGGCTACCGCAAGGCGCTGCGGGTGATGAAACTGGCCGCGAAATTCAACCGCCCGGTCGTGACCCTGATCGACACCGCGGGAGCCTATCCGGGTCTCGGGGCGGAGGAGCGGGGCCAGGCGGAGGCCATCGCGCGCAACCTCTTTGAGATGAGCACCCTGCCGGTGCCGGTGGTGGCGGTGATCATCGGCGAGGGCGGCTCCGGCGGCGCACTCGCCCTCGGGGTCGCGGACCGGGTGCTGATGCTGGAATACTCCATCTATTCGGTGATCAGCCCCGAGGGGTGCGCGTCCATCCTCTACCGGGACGCCTCTCTCGCGCCCCGGGCGGCCGAAGCGCTGCGGCTCACCGCGCCCGACCTGCTCGAGCTGGGGATCGCCGACGAACTCATCCCGGAGCCCATCGGCGGGGCTCACCGGGACTGGGACCAGGCCGCCGCTGCGGTGAAGGAGGCGGTGTTGCGCCACCTCGACGAGCTCCTCGCCCTGGACCCGGAGGAGCGCATCGAGGCCCGTATCGCCAAGTATGGGCGGATGGGGGCGTTCGAGGAAGGGTGATTCTTCGCGTCTCGGGCGGTCGGCCCTGTTCCCCGAGGGAGCGGGGCTTTATCGTGCATGCGGTTTTCCCGGGCGCGACGGGCCGGTGCTCCGGGCGGCTCGCGTGCCCCGGCGGGGTGCGAACCCCTGCCGTGCGGCGGGGGAGTGCCGGGAAACGAGCCGGCTGTAAGCGATGAAAGGGAGTGGCGGATGATCGCGCGGGAGAAGGGTACGATTCCCGGGGACCCGGGTGAGCAGCCCTCCGGCGCGCGGAAGAGACGTTCACGCGAGGAGATCCTGCAACTCGTCGGCGAGTCGCTCCGCCTGCTGCGCGACTCCGCGGGCAGGATGATGATCCTCCTCGATCGTTCCGGGCGGATCGTCGCCGGGAACCAAGCCGCCCGCGAGCAGATCCCCCGGAGTCTTCATTATCCCCTCCAGGAAGGCCAGCCCTTTTCCATGATGCTGGATGAGGACGAGGCGATCCGCTTCGAGACCTACTTCCAGCGCGCTCTCGAGGGCCAGGTGACCGATCATGTCGTGGCGTCGAAAAGAGAGGGGACAGCCGCGCCACGGTGGCGAGTCCAATACCTGCCCGTGGGCGACGAGTCGGATGTCGCGGGGGTGTTGTTCACGCTTGAACCGGTCGAGGATCGGGCGGAGTCGCCTTCCGGGAAACGGATGGAGGGGCCGGAGTACTCCCCGCTGGTGGAAAAGCTCGTCGACCTGGTGATGATCCTCGACGGGAAGGCCGTGCTGCGCTATGTCAGCCCCTCCGTGGAGCGCATCCTCGGGTATCGGCCGATGGAGCTGTTCGGGCGGCGGGTGCGCGATTTCATTCACCCGGAGGACCGGGACCACCTGAAGGAGATCCGCCGCGAGTTGCGGGACACCCGGGGGGTCGGCGGACCGTTCCCGCTGAGGGTGCGACACGCGGACGGAAAACGCTGGTCGATCCTCGAGTTGAATTACAACAACCTGCTGGACGACCTCTCCGTGCGGGGGGTGCTGCTCACGGCGCGCGATGTCACTTCGAACGACTGGGCCGAGAGGCGCCTGGAGCTGCTCGCCGCCGCGATGCGGAATGTCAAGGACGGGGTGATGATCACCGAGGCGCGCCTCGATGAGCATGGCTCCCCCATCATCTTCGTCAGCGACGGCATGGCCGAGATCACCGGCTACGGGTGCGAGGAGCTGATCGGCGAGACGCCGCGTTTCCTCTACGGGCCGTTGACCGATCGCCAGGCGCACGAGCGGATGAAGGAGGATCTTCGCGCGGGCAGGGCGACGAGCGGCGTCACGGTGTACTACCGCAAGGACGGCAGCCCGGTCACCCTGGAGATGACGATTTCCCCCGTGCAGGACCGGGCCGGCCGGACCTCCCATTTCGTTTCGGTGTACCGCGACATCTCCGATCGTCTGGAGTCGGAAAGAAGGCTGATCGCCAGCGAGGCGCGGCACCGATCCCTGCTGGAGGCGATGCCGGATCTCTTCTTCCTCCTCTCACGGGAGGGGACCTTCCTGGAGGTGCACGGCGGCGTCCACCCGGAGGAGCTGTTGCTCCCGGCGGACCAGCTCATCGGCAAGAGTATCGGCGAGGTTCTTCCACCGGAAATCGCCAGGCGCGCCGGGGCGGCGATCGAACGGGCGGTCGCCACCGGCGAGGTGGTGCCGTTCGAGTACAGCCTGAGCATGAACGACCGGGAGTATCATTACGAGGCGCGGATCAATGTCAGCGGCGTCAATGAGGTGCTGGTCGTCGTCCGCAACATCACCGCCCTGCGAAAGGCGGACGAGGAACGCAATCGCCTTGTCACCGCCATCGAACAGGCCGCCGAGAGCATCGTCATCGCGGACCCGGAGGGGACGATCCAATACGTGAACCCGGCGTTCGAGAAAATCACCGGGTACAGGCGGGCGGAGATCATCGGCACGGCGGAGTGCTTCTGCCAACCGGGGTTACGGAAGGAAGAATGCAGTTGCCGGGAGGGCGACGAGTGCAAGATGTGGAAGGCGGTGCGCGCGGGGAAGGTCTGGAACAGCTGCGAGAAGTATACCCGCAAGGACGGCTCACCCCTCGAGGAGATCGTCACCGTCTCCCCGGTGTTCGATGAGACGGGCAAGCTGATCAATCTCGTCGCGGTGCGCCGGGATGTCACCGAGGTTTCCTCCATGGAAACCGAACTGCGGCAGATGCAGAAAATGGGATCGCTCAGCAATCTCGCCAGCGGCATCGCGCACGATTTCAACAACCTGCTGGCGGGGGTCCTCGGCAACGTCGAGTGGATTCAGCTCAACCTCGGCGAGGGCCATCCTTTGCAGGAAAATGTGAAAACGATCACTGACACGGTGCAGAAGGCGGCGGACCTGACCCGCCACCTGCTCACCTTCTCCCGCCGCGTGGAGCTGAATCGCAAGCCGATGGACCTGAACACCGGTGTCCAGGACGCGGTGAAGCTGCTCCGGCGCTCCATCCGCAGGAACATCGAGATTGAGCTGCAACTCGCGGGGAACCTGCCCCCGATTTTCGCCGACAGCACCCAGATACAACAGATCCTGATCAACCTGTGTACCAACTCCGCGGATGCGATCCAGCATTCGGGTACGATCCGCATCATCACCGACCTGGCGGAGACGGACGAGGGGAAGGCCGGGGCCTCCTTCGTGCGCCTCGTCGTCGAAGACACCGGCGTAGGCATGACCCTGGAGGTGAAGGAGCACATCTTCGAGCCGTTCTACACGACGAAGGCGCCGGGCAAGGGAACAGGTCTGGGGCTCTCCACGGTGTACGGCATCGTGCAGTCGCACGGCGGCCGCCTCGAGGTGGAGAGCGAGCCCGGGGTCGGCACCCGCTTCTCCCTTCTTTTCCCCGTCGCCGTCGAGACGGAAGCCGTCGAGGAGCGGGAGAGCGCCGTCGGAGACCTCACCGGGGACGAGACGCTCCTGATGGTCGAGGACGAAGCGAACATCCGGCAAACGGCCTCGCGGCACCTCGAGCGCCTGGGGTATCATGTGCTGCTGGCTGCGGACGGGGAGGAGGGGGTCCGGATGTTCCGCGAACACTGCGAGGAGATCGACTGCGTGATCCTCGACATGGTGCTGCCGAAACTGGACGGTCTCGATGTTTTTCAGCTCATCCGGGAGATGGAGCCCGACGTGCGGGTGGTCATCGCGAGCGGCTATGCCCGCAAGGGGCAGATCAAGCGCGCCATGGAGATGGGCGCGAGGGCCTATGTGCCCAAGCCGTTCACCGCCGAGCGGCTCGCGCGGGCCATCCGGGAAGTGCTGGAGGGGGGCGGGCGGTCCTGAGCA
>CAYOKT010000014.1:0-22316 GCA_964404605.1 uncultured bacterium | reverse complement strand
GGTCAGGCCCCGGCGAACTCGTCCGACCGCGCCCGTTCGCGGAGCTGGGAGCGTTGGGCCTCCTCGCCCGCGATTTCCCGCAGTGTCGCCCGGATCTGCTTGAACAGGGTCTGCACCTCCTCGTCGCCGAGGGGGTCGTCGCGCTCCTCGGCCACGTGCAGGTGGTACACCACTTTCCCGAGCTTCGAATACAGCGCCCTGAGCCGGATGCGCAGCGAGGCCAACTCCATTTCGATCCGGCTCCGCAGCGCGAGGTCCCCGGCGGTCACGGCGGTGCTGCGCAGAATCCGGTCGGCGGTGTGCCGCATCCGCTCCCATGCGCTGGGCGAAGTGCTGCCGTCGAACGCGGGCTCCTCGTCCCATGCCTGCTGTTCGTCGTCGGCTCGATCCCGATTCTCGTCGCTCATCCTTCCTACTCCGGCGTTGTAAGGCAATTACGACTCGTGGATCGATACAGGTGAACCGGTCCACGAATACAATATACAACCCGTTCGCGCCGCCCTTGTGACCGGGATCAGTGCACGCTCTCCCGCCCCCTTCCGCCGTGGCGGCCGGGGCGCTGGCGGGCGCGGAGAGGCGGATGTATCTTTCCCCTCGTGTTTTGCGGCGCGAGACAGCCGATAAGGGCCGCGCCCGGTCGGCGAAAAAGGGAATGACGATGAGACGGAGAACGGGAACGGTACTCGCCGGGCTGGTCCTGGCGATCGTGTGCATCGCGGGCGTCGGCCGGGCTGAGAGGCTCACGCTCGACCGCTGGATGGTCACCGGGGCGGTGACGGTGCCCTATGCCATGCTGGACGAGGACCTCGAATCCGACCCGGCGGCCGTGCTCCTCGACGCCCCCCCGGTGGACCCCTACGACGCCTGGTTCAGGGAGGGCGACGAGGTGACCTTCGCGCCGGGGGCGAAGTCCGCGTTCGCCGAGGGGCCGCTCGACTTCGCGCCCCCCGCCGCGGGGAGCGGAGAGCTCCGGGTCGCCTACGCCGCGGCCTACCTCAACGTGCCCGCCTGGCAGGAGGCGACCCTGGAGGTGGCCGGCAACGCTCCCTTCCGCCTCTTCCTCGACGGCGAGGAGGCGCTGGTGCGGACGGCGGCGGCGGATTCGGACAGCGCGGCCACGGGGCCGGTTACGCTGGACCAGGGGCTGCGGCGGCTGCTCCTTGTCACCGCGGCGCGCGGGGCGGATTCGCTGGACGCCTGGCGGTTCGAGATCACCCTCGACCGGGGCGACGAGGCGGAGCCGGCGCTCGCGCCGGAGGCCACCCTCGATCCTGTTCACCCCTTCGAGATCACCGACTACTACCTGCAGGAGTCGGTGGGGAGCTTCGATCTCACCGAGGACGGACGCTGGCTGGCGGCGGTGCTGCGCAGGTTGGACCGCCGCAAGGACAAGACCGTCGCCCGCCTCGAGGTCTGGGACCTGAAGAGCCGGCGGAAGGCGTGGAACTACTTCGCGCCGCAAGGGATCTCCGCGGCGAGTTGGGCGCCGGACGGCCTGCGCCTGCTCATCGTTGTGCCCGGCTCCGACGGCCATGATGTCCTCCTCTGGCACCGCGACACGGGGATGCTCGAGACGGTGATGCGCAACCGGGACGACAACGGCGACTACCTTTGGGGCCCCGACGGCGAAGTGCTCTATTACACGAAAACGGAACCCTACGAGGAGCAGGAAGACCAGGAATACAAGGTGATGTGGGGCCTCGAGGACCGCTGGAAGGAGAGCGTGCGCTACGGCGACCTGCGCTGGCGCAACGACAGCGAGGTCTACTTTCACGCGCTGGACGGCGCGGAGGGAAAGTTGACCGAGGGGCGTTACAACCCGGAGAGCTTCCTCATCAGCCCGGACGGCGGGAAGCTGGTTCTGACCCGCACCGTGCCGGTTCCGCGGCGCCCCTTCCTGCTCCCGGAGATCTGGACGGTCTCCACCTCGACCGGCGAGGCGAAGCGGGTGTATGACGGCGGCCTCGGCCGTGTTCAGAACCTCACCTTTTCGCCGGACGGTGGACGGCTCGCCTTCGCCGCCCCCGCGGACCCGGTCGTCCCGCGCGAGGGGCTGGACAACATCTACCCGGACCACAACGCCGCCGAGCTGGACCTGTGGATTCTCGACCTGGCGACCGGCGAGGCGGAGAACCGGACCCGCGACTTCGCCCCCGCGGTGGTCGGGAGCTACTACGGCACCGGCCGGGGCGGGCTGCTGCTCTGGCGCGAGGACGGGCGTATCGCCTTCACCGCCGCCTACGGCAAGCACATCCGCTTCTACCTGTACGATCCCGACGCGGGCGCGGGCTTCGAGGAGATCGACCTGCCGACGCCCGGCGCCTCCATGGTGGCCGCCTCGCGGAGAGGCACCCGGCTGGTCTACCAGGCCGACCGGCTGAACGATTTTCCCCGTGTCTACCAGTTCGACTGGAAACGGCGCAGGGGCGGCGAGCTGTTCGCCCACAACGAAACCCTGCGCCGCCTGACCACCCTGCCGAGGACGGTGCAGTACGACTACGTCAACGAGGACGGGACCACCATCCCCGGCTACCTGGTCTACCCGGCCGGGTACGACAGCACGAAATCCTACCCGATGATCGTCGATTTTTACGGCGGGGTCATCGGCTACGGCGACGGGTTCCGCTGGGGCGAGCAGGTCTATGCCGACCGCGGATACTTCGTCTATGTCCCCGTGCCGCGCGGCGCCTCGGGGTACGGGCAGGAGTTCGCCGATGATCACAACAACGACTGGGGCCGGAAGGCCGGGGTGGACATGAACCGCGGGGTGAAGCACGTCATCGCGCACGTGCCCGGCGTGGACGGCGCCCGCGTGGCTCCCACCTCCGGCAGCTACGGCGGCTTCATGACCATGTACCTGCTCTCGATGCCGAAGGACGACCCGGACTGCTTCGACTATGCCACCGGCATCAGCGGGTACGGCATCTCGGACATCGCCAGCTACTGGGGGGCCGGCTGGTGGGGGTTCCTCTACAGCGATTACGCCGCCGCCCCCGGGAGCTTCCCCTGGAACAACCGGGAGCTGTATGTGGGGCAGTCCCCGCTGTACCGGGCGGACAACATCACCGCGCCGCTGCTGATGTTCCACGGCGAGGAGGACATCAACGTCCCCATCGTCGAGTCCGACCAGATGTACACGGCGCTGAAGGTGCTGGGCCGCGAGGTGGAGTTCATCCGCTGGCCGAACGAGGGGCACAACATCTACAGCAAGCGCGCGAAGTACCTGCTGACCAAGCGGATGAACCTCGAGTGGATGGACAAGCACCTGCGCGGGCTGCCCGGCGCATGGGACAAGCGGATGGAGAAGGAGCACAAGAAGTAGGGGGTGGTTGCGCGAGAAAGAAAACGCCCGGAACAGGCGTTCCGGGCGAACGGCCCTGTGAGTCACTCCTTCGGAAGGCATTACCGCCGGGTCCCTGTCCGACCGTGGACGGGGACGCCGACGGAGGCGACAGAGCCGCCTACTCCCCTCCGCCGGCTTCGGCCGGTGCCGCTTCCTCCGCGGCTCCAGCTTCGGCGGCCGTGGTGTCAGCGGCCATGGTGGTATCCGTGGCAGCCTGCTCCACTGCCGGCTCTTCTTTCTGCGTTGCCTCCTGCTGCGCCTGCTTCTTTGCACAGCCCAGGCTCAGAACCAGCAGCATCATCGCCACCGCGAGGACAGACACCAGTTTGCCCAACACACGCTTCATCTTCGTATTCCTCCCCTGAATCTTACCGAAACACCTGGAACGCGAGATCTATATTTACGCAAAAGTACTTTCATCTCTCGGGGTGCGGCAAGGGGTTGAGGAGCATCTTGTTGTATCTTTTCACGAAAAACCCGAAGTTTCGCTCTCGGAGTGTAGCACCACTTCGGGGCGAAATCCGCTTGCTTTCGTGAAGTATGTATAGGCAAAATGCACCGACATGCAACGAATTCCAAATGGCCTGTAACGGGAAAGGGAACGCCCATGCCGGAACAGACGGACAAGAGCCTCCCTCCCTTCAAGGTGATGGACTGTACTCTCATCACCCGGATGGGCGGGGTGGACAACGCGATGAACCTGCGCGAGCTGCGGGAGCGGGTGGCGACCTGTCCGGTGGACTGCATCTTCCACCACTTCTATGAAACGCTGATCCGCCCCAGTTTCGACGACCCCGAGTTCCGCAACGATTTCGCCGTATGGGCCTCCCGTGAACTGCGCGACCGTGTGCTTGCGGAACGCCTCGGTGTTCTGAACCCCTACGAGTTCGAGAACATGGAGCAGTTGCGCGCGGCGATCCTCGAGCTGCTCGACGAGCGCCTCGCGGAGCTGCCGAACATCCCCTGGGCGCCCAAGGGGCACGAGTTCTATTTCATGCGCGCGGTGACGGTGATCTTTCCCACCGGCATCGAGATTCACACGCTCGAGGAGCTCGCCCGGCGCCTGCCCCGCCTCAGCCACGGGTCGCTCTATTACCACGTGATCGAGGCGCACCGCCGCCCCCCCCTCCGCCGTGATGATTTCACCGCGTGGATGCTGCAACTCCCGGAGCCTCCCCATGAGCTGATCCGGGACCTGGAGCGCATCGACTTCTATTTCCTCACACTGGCGGAGCTGAGAGAAAGCCTGATCAGCACAGTCCAACGGCATCTCTTCGGGGAGGAAGCTCATGCCTAAGACACTGCAGGATTACGAGGCGGTGGCCGGCCCGGCCGCGGTGGACAAGTTGCGCCAATTCGGCGGAATCCTCGAGGGAATCTCCGTCGTCCACGTCAATTCCACCAAGCTCGGCGGCGGAGTGGCGGAGATCCTCAACTGGATGACCCCCCTGATGCAGGAGTTGCACCTGGACACCCGCTGGGAGGTGATCGAGGGCAACGAGCCGTTCTTCGAGGTGACCAAGGCGCTGCACAACGGGCTGCAGGGCGCCCCCGTTGTGCTCACCCCCTCGATGGTGGACGCCTACAACCGCACGGTCGAGGAGAACGCCGTCCGCCTGCGTCCGATCCTCGAGGAGGCCGATGTCGTCGTCATCCACGACCCCCAGCCCGCCGACCTGCTGCGCCACTGTCCCAACCGGCGGGGGAAGTGGGTCTGGCGGTGTCACATCGATGTCAGCCATCCCAACCGCAAGGTCTGGCGCTTCCTGCGCGACAAGGTCGAGGGGTACGACGCGAGCATCTTCTCGATGCCGGAGTTCGCCCAGGCGCTGCCTCATCCCCAGTTCATCATCGCTCCGAGCATCGACCCGTTGAGCGAAAAGAATGTCACCCTGGACGAGAAGGAGATCAGCGACACGCTGGACGCGTTCAGTCTGCCGCACGACGTTCCGCTGCTGACCCAGGTTTCGCGTTTCGACCGCTTCAAGGATCCCCTCGGGGTGATCGAGGCGTTCAATTTCGTCCGCAAGAATGCCGACGTGGAGCTGATCCTCGCCGGCGGCGGCGCGACCGACGACCCCGAGGGCGCCGCGGTGCTCGCGGAGGTGGAGGACGCCGCCGAGGACAATCCCTATATCCATATCCTGATGCTCCCCCCGGACGCCCACCGGACGATCAACGCCATCCAGCGGGCCTCCAAGATCGTGATCCAGAAATCCCTGCAGGAGGGCTTCGGGCTGACGGTGACCGAGGCGATGTGGAAGTACAAGCCGGTGATCGGGGGTGATGTCGGCGGCATCCGCCTGCAGGTGCACAACTACCATACCGGCTACCGGGTCAACTCCCCGGAGGGCGCCGCGCTGCGCATCCGGGAACTGCTGCGCCACCCGGAGCGGATCGCCCACATGGGGAATATCGCGCACGAATTCGTCCGCGAGAACTTCCTTCTGACCCGCCACCTGCGCGAATACCTGACCCTGTTCCTCGGCCTGCGCCGCGGCCTGTCGAACCATCTCGCAGCGTCTTGAGGAGGCTGGAATGAAGGTGATGCGCAGCGGAGTGGACCCGGAGGCGTTCTTCGCTTCGCTGCGGGGAGTTACTCACCGGGCTCTGCTGCTGGACTATGACGGCACCCTCGCGCCGTTCCGCGTGGAGCGCGACCTCGCCGGGCCCTATCCCGGCGTACTGCCTGCGTTGCGGCGGATTCTCACCGCTCCCGGCTGCCGCCTGGCGATCATCAGTGGACGGTCGCTGGAGGATATCGAGCGTCTGATCGGGATCGGCCCGCCCCTCGAACTCTGGGGTTCCCACGGCTGGGAACGGCGGGACCCGGAGGGCGGCACGCGCCGGTGGCCGCTCGGAGAGGCGCAGCTTCGGGGTCTCGCGACGGCGTGGGACAAGGCGGTGCGGATGGGGGTCGCGGATCGCTGCGAGGCGAAGCCCGCCGGGCTGGCCTTGCACTGGCGGGGGATCCCGGAGGAGGCGGCGGCCGTGCTGCGAAGCGAAGCCGAGGAGGCCTGGGCGCCCCTGGCGGCGGAGACGGCGCTGGAGCTTCACCCCTTCGACGGAGGGCTCGAGTTGCGGGCGGCGGGAAGGGACAAGGGGGACGCCGTGCGCAGCCTGCTCGACGAGCTCGGGGAGGACGCCGCGATTGCGTATCTTGGAGATGATCGCACTGATGAGGCGGCGTTCCAGGCGTTGCGCGGGCATGGACTGAGCGCTCTTGTCAGGCTGGAGCCGCGGGAGACGGCCGCCGACCTGTGGCTCAAGCCGCCCGATGAATTGCTGGAGTTTCTCAATCGCTGGACGCGCGAATGTGAAGGGTGAAATGATGGGTAGCACCAACCGGCTGCTGGTGGTCTCCAACCGATTGCCGGTTACCGTGGCGGACGAGGGGGGGCGCGCACACCTATTTCCCGGGAGCGGAGGGCTGGTCACCGCGCTTTCGCCCATTCTCACGGAACGCGGCGGTTTGTGGGTCGGGTGGCCCGGCAGCGGGGAAGAGAAAACCATCCGCGGCCTCATCGACGAGTACAACCTCGATCAGCCGTTCCCCCTGCAACCCGTGATCCTCAGCGACGAGGAAGAGAAGAAATACTACCGCGGTTTCGCCAACGAAACCCTCTGGCCGCTGTTCCACGACCTGCTCGGCAACGCCGTGTTCGACCTGGAATCCTGGGAGGTCTACAAAGAGGTCAACCGCAAGTTCGCCGAGGAGATCCGCACCGCGATGCGCCCCGGCGATTACATCTGGATTCACGATTACCAGTTGATCCTGGTCGGAGCGCACCTGCGCAGGCTGGGGGTTCACCGCCCGATCGCCTTCTTCCAGCACATTCCCTTTCCCGCCCTCGACCTGTTCCGCCGTCTCCCCTGGAAGCAGGAGCTGATCGAGGCGATGATGCGCTATGACCTGATCGGTTTCCAGACGTTGCAGGACCGGCGGAACTTCAAGCAATGCGTCGCCTCCCTGCTGCCGGATGTGAGCAGCACCATCCACCGCCGCTACACCATGCTGTATTACAAGAACCGTCGGGTCAAGGTGGGGAACTACCCGATCAGCATCGACTTCGAGGCGTTCGACAGCGGGGCGCGCTCGGCCGCCGTCCGTAAAGCGGCCGCGGAACTTCGCTCCGACTACCGCGCGCCCAAGCTCATTCTCGGTCTGGACCGTCTCGACTACACCAAGGGAATCCCCGAGCGTTTCCTCGCCTTCGAGCGCTTTCTCGAAAAATACCCGCGCTTCCGCCACAAGGTGAGCCTGATCCAGGTCGTGGTGCCCAGCCGTACCCGCGTGCAGCGGTATCGCGAGCTGAAGGAGCGCCTGGATTCGCTCACCGGGCGGATCAACGGACGCTTCTCAGAGCGGGGATGGGTGCCGATTCACTACTTCTTCAAGCACCTCAAGCGCACCCAGCTTCTCGCCCACTACCGCGCCTGCGACGTCGCGCTGGTCACCCCCCTGCGGGACGGGATGAACCTCGTGGCGAAGGAGTACTGCGCGGCGAAGGTGAAGCTGGACGGCGTGCTGATCCTCAGCGAATTTGCCGGCGCGGCGCTGCAGCTTTCCAAGGGCGCGGTCCTTGTCAACCCCTATGACCTCAATGGCACCGCCGATGCGCTCCACCGTGCGCTGATCATGGACGAGACGGAGCGGATCCACAGGATGCGGGTTCTCCGCTACCAGATCCGGCGCAACGACGTCCATCGCTGGGTGCAATGGTTCCTGGACGCCTTCCGGAGTATGCTGCGGGAGCGCAACCGCGCGAAGGAGCCGTTGGAGACGCCCTTGGAAGCAAATGTGAGGTCCGCCTAATTTCCTCGGCTTGCTCCCGGAGGGGGTGGCACATTAGCCGCGAATGTCACGCAGCGCCGGTGACCACGGAGTCCGGTGACAGGCGCGCGCCGCGGGTGGTCGGCGTGCGGGCTCAGGCGCCGGCGGGCTCGGCGACCGGCACACCGAGGGAAAGGAAGAGTTCACTCCAGCGCACCGCGGCCCAGCGATCCCAGGCATATTCCTCCCGGAACGCTTCCCTCGCCCGCACGCAGGCGGCGGACAGCTCCCCGGCGCCGTCGCGGAGCAGGCGGAGCTGCGCGGCGATTTCCTCCACATCCCCGTAGGGCGCGACCAGCCCGAACCCGTGTTTCTCCGCGAGACGGGCGGCGTGGTTCTCGCGGTTGATCAGCAGGGGCCGGCCGGTCATCATCGCCTCGTACAGCTTGTTCGGCGCGCCGTAGATGTAGTTCAACCGGACGGGGCTGGTGTGGTTGTACAGCCCGCGGGCGGCGGCGAGGACGCGGAGAACGTCCTCGTAGGGAATCATCCCGAGGTTGTGTACCCGAGGGTGCTTGAGGAACGTGCCGGTGACAAAGGGGCCGAGGGCCCGCCCGGTGAAGACGATGTTCATCCCCGGCACCTTCTCGAGGGCCGCGAGGAGCGCTTCCGCGCCGTGCAGGTCGTCCTCGAGGCTGCCGGAGACGTAGAGGAAGGGCTCGGGAAGCCCCTCCATCGGGGTGATGGTCTCGATCCAGGGCGGGGCGTTGTGGACGACGGCGGTCGCGCGGGGGACGACCCGGTGCCAGGCGAGGCGCTCCTCGTTGACCTCCACCAGGCCGTCCGCGGTGCGCATCGCGGTCTCGGAAAGCTTGCGCCAGAGCGGGTTCAGCCGCCGGGCGGGTCCGGTGATGCGCATCCCGATGCTGTCGTACAGGTCGAGGACGAGGGTGCGGGGGCGGGGGAGCATCCCGAAGGTGAAGGGCAGGATGTACTCCTCGTTGACCGCGATGACGACCTCCGGGCGGACCTCGCGCAGGACCCGGCGGATAGTACCGATGAACCGGAGCACGCCGCCGATGGTGCCGAGGCCGTAACCCAGCTCGCGCGGGTCGATGTGATAGTGGATCCCCTCGGGGCGGCCGGCGTCCCAGCTTCGGCGACGGCGGCAGCCGATGAAGTGGACCTCGTGAAAGAGGGAGGCGAGCACCGGCAGGGTCTTCTTCGCGCGGACGTACGATGGGAGATCGGAGAAGATGTACGCCGCGCGGGCGTTGAAGCGAACAGGTTGCCGTGTCTCGGCCATGACGCCGGGGGTCTCCCGCTGGTTCAGGTTGGCGCGGGAAGATACGCCGGGCCGCGGGGCGGGGCAACGGCGCGGCACCCCGGGGCGGGAGGCTTCCTTGTTCCGGTGGCCGGGCGGGTGCTACTTTGCTGCGTCCGCCCGGGGGCGGAGTGGGCGGCGGAAGGAGGGGGGCTGTCGTGGAGAGGGTGCGAGCGGGGGTGATCGGCGTGGGGCGGCTGGGGCGCTTTCACGCCCAGAAGTACGCCGCGGACCCCGCCGCGGAGCTGGTCGGGGTGTACGACACGGACATGGGGCGGGCGGAGAAGGTGGCCCGCGAGACAGGCTGCCGCGCCTATCCCGGGCCGGAGGCGCTGCTGGCGGAGGTGGGGGCGGTGAGTGTCGCCGCGCCGACCGTCACGCACGGCGAGATCGGCCTGGTGGTGCTCGAGGCCGGGCGGCACCTGCTGATGGAGAAACCGATCGCCTCGACCTCGGGGGAGGCGCGCCTCCTCGTGGAGCGCGCCGCGGCGAAGGGGCTGGTGCTGCAGGTGGGGCACATCGAGCGTTTCAACCCGGCGGTCACCGCCCTGAGGGGCGTCGAACTCCGGCCGCGTTTCGTCGAGGCTCACCGCCTCGCCCCCTACTCCCCCCGCGGGGCCGATGTCAGCGTGGTCCTCGACCTGATGATCCACGATATCGATGTTCTCCTCCACTGGATGGGGCGGGAGGTGGAGCGGGTGGATGCCGCCGGGGTGCCGGTGATCACCCGGGCGGCGGACATCGCCAACGCCCGCATCACCTTCAGCGGGCGGCGGGTGGCGAACCTCACCGCCAGCCGCATCTCCCTGAAACGGATGCGCAAGTTCCGCATGTTCCAGGAAGATGCCTACATCACCGTGGATTTCGAGAAGCGCCGCGCCGAGATCTACCGCCGCGTGCCGCCCGGCACGCCCCGCTCGCTGCCGATCCCCGGCGCGGACGACAGCGAACTGCGCGTGCTCATCAAGCGCACCCGGGCGAAGAAGAACGAGGATGCCCTCGCCCGCGAAGTGGCGGCGTTCCTCGCCGCCGTTCGTTCGGGTGGAACGCCGGAGGTCGGCGGCGAAGAGGCGCTGCTCGCCCTCGAACTCGCCGAGGACATCGCCCGGCAGTGCGAGGCCCCCTGAGGGGATCGATTCAGGTGATTCGTGTAGTTCTGCTTGAAGCGGGCAGGGTGGCATTCGTTGACGGACAGGGCCACCCTCCGCCTTTCGGGGGTAGCCCGGGAGCGCCTGCCACGCCATAGCCAAAGGCGAAGGCGGGATTGCATCCCGGGAAAGCAGTAGCTGCATCTCGGGACAGTAGCTTATACACAACAATCGGGAAACAATCCTTAGGAAAACGCATGGCATCCGGGAGTAAAAAGCTGCCGCGCCGACGGGGCGGCGGTGGAACCAGGAAAGCGCTGAAGTACGCCGGGATCGGCACAATTCTCTTTTTCACCATCAAGGGGCTGATCACGACTTCGCTGATCGTCGCCGGCCTGGCCGGGCTGCGCGGCTGCCTGATGTAGCGAGCGGCACGGCAGGGTGGCCCGGGGCTTGCCCCGGGTTTCATAAAAGTTTCCTCAACCCCTGAAAAGCAATTTCGGTCGTGAACCGCTTGCTTTATTGCAGACGCACGCCGCGCAATTACCTGAAGCAGCTTCCGCATCAGCCCGGGTCCGCGCCTCCCACCTCCTCCAGCAGCCGCCGGGCGACCACCTCCGCCCCGTCGATTCGCTCGGGGGGAAAACGGAAGGGGCGCCGGTCGGCGAGCCGGTCGAGCGCACCCCCCCACCGCCCGGCGAGGAGGTCCCCGCTGTCGATCCGCTCGCTCGGCAACTTCTCGCGGATGTACCGCACGATCACCGGGTACTCGGCGAAACGACTGCGGTCGGAATAGATCATGGCCGTGCGGTTGGCGAGGCACTCCGCCACCGTGCTGTACCCCGGCTTGCTCATCGCGATGTCCGCCGCGGCGACGAGGTCGCAGTAGCGCAGACCCTTCCCCTGCAGGGTTTCATCGTTGATGTAGACGAAGGGTGGGCCGGGGTCCGGCAACGGTTCGCTCGCGATGAAGAGGAACCGTTCGTGCAGCGCGGCCGGGGGCGGTGTTATTCCGCGCACCCCGGCCCCGCCGAAGGAGAGCACAACCACCGTCCGTCCATCCACGAGGCGAAGGATGGACCGCACTTCTTCGGGGTCGGTTCGTGAGATGCGCGCGACCAGCGGGACATCCTCGACGGTGGGGAAGGCGTCCAGCCCGGCGTGCATCACGGTGCGGAACAGCCGCGCGCAGGAGGCATAGCTCTCCGCGGCCTTCTCGGCGAAGGGAGCGAGGCGGGGCTCCTCCTCCGCGAGGTCGCGCCAGATCCAGTCCCAGCTGAAGTTGGTCAGGCCATAGGCGGGGACCCCGGCGAGGCGGCAGGCATCGAAGGCGCGGGGCGGGATGTCGATCAGCGCGGCGTCGATTCCGCTTCGCTCCAGCCAGCGCGCCTCCTCCTCGATCAGCCGGTCTCCCTCCGCCCCGTAGTACTCCCCGAGCCGTTCCACCGTGGCGGGCAGGTCCGCCCGGAGCGAGTCCAGTTGGACGAGGCCTACATCCAGCCGCACCGGCGCGTGGGAGTCCGGCGGAAAGCCCAGCGCGGCTTCGACCTGCTCCCGGGGGAAGGGCGCGCGGACGTGCAGCTTCGTCTCCGGGGCGAGGCGGCGGAGTTCCCGTGCAACCTCGAGGCAGCGTGCCAGGTGACCGTACCCGTGCCCGGTGACGTACAGCGCGATGGACCGGTCCACCGGGTTCATTCGCGGGGCAGATCCTTCTCGTCCAGCGGGCAGAGGAGCATCACCCCATCCCCGGAGATGCGGCGCTTGGCTTCCTCCGTAATGAGTGCTTCGCGCTTGTAAAGCGGCATGGCGGCGAGTCGGACATACTGGGCCTCGATCCGGACGTTGATGCCCGGGATGCGCGGGTAAACGACGAGTTGCACCGGCCTGTCCGGGTCCATCCCCGCCCTGTCCCGCGCGATGTCGATCGCGGTGCGCAGGCCGCCCTCGACATCCACGAGGCCGCGCTGCCGCGCCGCGATGCCGGACCAGATGCGGCCCTGGCCGATCTCTTTCACCCGGGCGGTGTCCAGTCCCCGCCCCTCGGAGACATGGCGGACGAAGCGGTCGTAGACCTCTTCCATCGAGGCACGGACCATGGTGAGCTGTTCCTCGTTCCACGGCTCGAGGGTGCTTCCCAGGCCGGCGTTGCGGCCGTACCGGATGCCGTCGTGGGTGATGCCCAGCTTTCGGTAGAGGTCCGCGAGGATGAACTTCCCGCCGACGACCCCGATGGACCCGGTGAGACAGGTGGGCGGCGCGACGATGGTGTCCGCCTTGCAGGCGATGTAGTACCCGCCGCTGCCGGCGATGTCCGAGAACGAGACGATCAGGGGAATGTGCCGCCCCTCGAGGTCGGGGTTGGTCGTCCGCTCCACCTCGCGGAGGATGATGTCGGAGGCCAAGGCCGATCCGCCGCCGGAATCCACGCGGAGGACGATCGCCTTCACACGGCGGTCATTGCGCGCATCGCGAATGGCCTTCGCGATGGTTTCGCTGCCCATCACCTTCCCGCCGAAGGGGCTGCTGGTGGAGCGGCCCGTGTTGATGTTGCCGACCGCGTAGATCAGCGCGATCTTCGGCGAGGTCATGTCCTTCCACTCCTCCCGGGCCGTCTCCCGGGCGAAGTAGCGTTTCGTGGTGACCATGCGCGGGGAGCCCTGCACCGAATCGAGCACGCGCTTTTTCACCTCGTCGGAATAGACGAGGTCATCCACGATTCCCCGCTCCTTGGCCGCCGCCGCGGTGTAGAGCGCGCCGTCCACCCATGCGGACACGGTGTCCACCGGCACGCCGCGCCCTTCGGCGATGGTCCCGGTCCAGGTCCGCCAGAGATCATCGAAGAAGGCCGTGTACTCCTCCCGGGCGGGCTCGGACATGTCGCTGCGCGTCAGGGTCTCAGCGGCGCTCTTGTATTTTCCTTCCTGGAGGAATTGCGGCTGGATGCCGAGACTGTCGAGGGTTCCCTTGAAAAACGGCTGGCGGACATCGAAACCGGGGATCGCCACCATTCCGATGGGATGAAAGAGAATCGTGTCTGCCACGCTGGCCAGCACCAGGCCGCCGAGGTGAAGGTCATCGGCGTAGACGAAGATGACCTTCCCCGCATCGCGGAAGCGCTGCAATGCCTCGCGCAGCTCCAACCGGTCGCTCGGTCCCATCACGGGGTTGTCGAGCTGGAGGAGCAGGCCCCGCACCTTCTTGTCGCGCCGCAGTTTCTCCACGCGCTGGAGCGCCTCGAACAGCGTCATCCGGCGGGATTTGAAGAGGCTGAAGGGCTCCTCCTCCTCGATGATCTCCCCCTTCATCTTCCAGTAGATGACCACCGGTTTTTCCAGCGGAGTGAGCAGGGAGTGGCGCCTGTGGCTGGAGAGGCGGAGGGTGGAGGCCCCGGCCATGGTCGGCAGGCCGGCGGTGGTGCTGCCGCGGCGGGCGCCGTAGGACGCCGTCTCCACGTGTCCGAAGTTGAAGCTGAGCCCGACGAAGACGAGTTCGCGGTCCATCGCGTACCCGCCGCGCAGCCGCAGGCCGGGAACCGGCACGAGGTCCGCGGTGAGGGTGAGGTCGAGGGTGTCGCCGTACGAGATCGCGGGCGTCTTCCATAGCGAGGCGTCCAGGGCGAGGGTCAACCGCGGGCCGAGGGGGCGCACGGCGAGCCCGAGGTGGTACGCCGGGTCAACCGTCGCCAGGCCGACACGCGGGCTGTTGGCCGCTTCCACCTGCGCGCCGAGGGAGATCCAGCGGGTCGGGCGGGCGAGAAACCCGAAGTCGTAGCTGTTCTGCTGGTCGAGCCCGTTGCTCCAGTGATAGGCGAGACCGAGGTGAAGCCCTTCGGAAATGCGTGAGGAGAAGGCGAAGGTGTGCCGCTCGGCTGTGGCCCCGGCGCGCATCGCCTCGTACCCGTAGGCAAGGGGGCCGAGGTTGACCCCGATGCCGTAGTCGTCGCCGATGACGCTGTAGTTCTCACTCCCGTCGGTGAAGGAGTTCAACAGGAGCAGGCCGCTGGAGCCGTCCCACCCGATCCCGGCCGGGTTGGTCCAGAGCGCATCGGTCGGCCCGGGCATCGCCCGTGGGCTGAAGGGCAGGGGAATGATCGTACTCGTACCGGGACGGTTCACGAACAGGTAGGGGTCGCCCTGGGCGGCCGCCGTACCTGCGAGAACGGCGGTGGACAGGAGCACCGCTGACAGCGTCAGAAACCCTCTCCCCATTTTCATCGTTCTTCTCCTCCCTATTTCCACTGTTTGTCAGCGAAAGGTACAGCCCGAGCGGGGATACATCGTGCGAAACAGTCTGGCGTTCACTGGGCGAGCAAAGCTCGTGCCCGGGTTTCATCACCCGCCGCCGGGGACGGAAAAGCAAGGTAACGAAACGGATTCATGGAATGAACAGGAAAGAGAAGGTTGTCCGATTTTATCGAAAGGTCGAGGCCGGAGGGCCACACTGTTGCCCGGGAGGACCACCCCTGGCAAGCGCACGATGAGGCCGGCGGGGAGAAGAGTGTTCGTCCGGGATGGCGCGCGGCCTCAGGGGTTCCGCTGCCTCTCGGTGAGGAAGGCGATCAGCGCCTCGTCGAGGGGGGAGTCGGTGGTCAGCAGGTGGTGGTGGACATGGTGCCTGGCGCAGCCGTCGCGCAGGGTTTCGAGGTAGTCGTGCATCTGCTCGCGGTAGGTTTCGCGGACCTGCCACGGGCTGGCGACCTCTGTTCGGCCCGTCTCGAGCTCCTCGAAGCGCGCCTCCCGGTCGAAGGCGAAGTCCAACTCGCGCGGGTCCAGCACCTGGAAGACGAGGACCTCGTGGCCGTTGTGGCGGAAGTGGTGCAGGCCGGAGAGCAGGGCTTCGGGGTCATCGAGGAGGTCGGAGATGAGGATCACCAGTCCGCGCCGCCCCGCCTGCTCGGCGATGCGGTGGAGCACATCGCCCAGGTTGGTTTTCCCGCCGGTGCCGCTGCGCGCCAGGGCGCCGAGGAGCTCCTCCCGCCATGGTATGGCGCTGCGGGGCGGGTACACCTCGTCCGGCTCCTCGGCGAAGAGGGTCAGGCCGACGGCGTCCCGCTGGGCGAGAAGCATGTAGATGAGCGCGGCGGCGAGGCTGCGCCCGTACTCGAACTTGCTCACCGGGCCCCCGGAGGCGAAGCTCATCGAGGCGCTGCGGTCGAGCAGCAGGTAGGCGCGGAGATTGGTCTCCTCCTGGTACTGCTTGATGTAGAAACGGTCCGAGCGGCCGTAGACCTTCCAGTCGACGTGCTTCAGCGGGTCGCCGGGCTGGTACATCCGGTGCTCGGCGAACTCGACCGAGAAACCATGATAGGGACTGCGGTGCAACCCGGCGAGGAAGCCCTCGACCACCGCCTTCGCCCGCAGGCTGAGGGGCTCGAGACGGTGGATCAGGCCCGAGGAGAGAAGTTCGCGTTCGCTGGTGCTGACCATGTGCCGCCGGACCTCGCGCGTTGGGTGGAACGGTTGACAGCGGGGCGCCTGCCCAAAGATACGCCGCCCCACGCCTCACCGGCTGCGTGGAGGGATTATTCCGGGAGTGCGGTCTCCAGCAGGCGGTCGATCACCCGGTCGGTGCCGATGCCGTCCGCCTCGGCGCGAAAGGTGCGCACGAGGCGGTGTCGCATGACCGGGTGGGCGAGGGCGCGGACATCCTCCACCTCCGGCGTCGGACGTCCCTCGAGCGCTGCGCGGGCCTTGGCGCCGAGGATGAGGAACTGCCCGGCGCGCGGCCCGGCGCCCCAGCGCACCCATTCACGGATGAAATCGGGGGCTTCCGGCTCCTCGGGGCGGGTGCGGCGGGCGAGGGTGACCGCGTACTCGATCACGGTGTCCGACACGGGCACCCGGCGCACGAGGTCCTGCAGCTCGAGGATTTCCGCGCCGTCCATCACCGGGGTGGGGTCTCCACCCAGGATGGTCGTGGTTGAGCGGACGATCTCCCGCTCCTCGCTCTCGCTGGGATAGGCGACGTTCAGCATGAACATGAAGCGGTCGAGCTGGGCTTCCGGGAGCGGATAGGTGCCCTCCTGCTCGATGGGGTTCTGCGTGGCGAGGACGAAGAAGGGCTCCTCGAGGATGTAGGTTTCCCCCGCGGCGCTGACCTCGTGCTCCTGCATCGCCTGGAGGAGCGCCGCCTGGGTCTTCGGCGGGGTGCGGTTGACCTCGTCCGCGAGAACGACCTGGGCGAAGAGGGGGCCGCGGACGAAACGGAACACCTTCTTGCCGGTGCTGCGGTCCTCCTCGATGATCTCGGTGCCGGTGATGTCCGAGGGCATCAGGTCCGGCGTGAACTGGATACGGGAGAAGCGGAGGTCCAGCGAGCGCGCGAGGCTGCGGATGAGCAGGGTCTTCGCGAGGCCGGGCACGCCCACGAGCAGCGCATGCCCGCGGGAAAAGAGCGAGATGAGGAGATGGTCCACCACCTCGTCCTGCCCGATGATGACCTTGCCGATCTCTTCCTTCAGCCGGTTCCGCGCTTCCGCGAGGCGCTCCAGCCGTTTCACGTCGTCCATGGTCCGCCCGTCCCGATCCTGTTGCCGCGCCCGGTCCGCCCGCCGCGACGCACAAGGTAGCGCCCCTCCGGCGCGCTGCAAAACCCTCGCGCCGGCGCGAGAGGAGACGGGCGGCGGGAGAAGCCTGCACCCCGGATCGCCCTCCGGCGGGGAGCACCCCGTGCCCTGGGGCGAAGGAACCCGGCGGGCGCCCGGCGGGTTGAACAAGGGAGAGCCGCGGGATCGAGGAGCGAGGGAAGAGTGGAAAGGATTCGACGAGACGAAGGGGAGCGCCGCACAGCCCTCCGTGCCGTTATCGGCGCGGTGCGGGAAGTGGTGGTGCTCATCCTCATCGTGACCGCGCTGCAGGTGGGCGTGGTGCAGGCGTACCACGTGCCCAGCGGCTCGATGGAGAAGACCATCCTCACCGGAGATTTTCTCCTCGCGGACAAGGTGACACTCGGCCCGCGGACGCCGGACTGGGTGGGTGTACCCTGGACCGACCTCGGGGTGCGCGTTCCGGCCCTGAAACTGCCGGGCTTGAGGAAGGTGAGGCCGGGGGACATCGTCGTCGTCCGCGTTCCCCTGGATGACCGGGTGCCGTTCGTGAAGCGCGTGGCGGCGGTCGGCGGGCAGACGGTGGCGATGCGCGACAAGGTGCTCTACGTGGATGGCCGCCCCGTGCCGGACCCTCTCACCGCCGAGCACACCGATCCGGCCCTCTATCCGCGGGGGTCGTACACCCCGCCGGTGCCCCCGGTGCTGGGCAACCGTGACAATTTCGGCCCCTTCCGGGTGCCGGAGGGGATGGTTTTCCTCCTCGGGGACAACCGGGACAACTCCCTCGACAGCCGGTATTTCGGGCCGGTGCCGGAGAGCAACATCATCGGGCGGGCGCGGCTGGTGCACCTCTCCTGGGACAGCGAACGGGAACGGCTGCCGGTCTGGAAACGGCTGCGCTGGAAGCGCATCGGCACCCTGCTGCGGTAGCGGTGGTCGATTCCTTGGGATGTTGCAGCCCCCGGCAGGCTCCGGGGGCTTTTTATTCGGTCCCGGCGGGCGATACCCCCTTCTCCAGCAGGCGGCGCTGCCAGGCGGGGAAGAGCCCGTAGGATTCGTAGGCGTGGCGGCGGGGGTTGAAGCGGTATTCGGGCGTAATCAGGCCGACCTTGCCGGCGAGACGGGCCGGGGACTCGCCTCCGGGCACGCCGAGGAGGGCGGCGAGAACGCGGGTCAGGTCGGGGATGGGACGGCTCTTCAGGGCATCGACAACCAGCGCTCCCGCCTCTCCCCGCCGTCCGGAGGCCGCCAGCCACCAGGCGCGGAGGGTCAGGGTGAGGGGGTCGTCCGGGGCGAGCGCTTCCGCCTCGCGGATCTGGCCGTCGGCGCCGGGCAGGTCGCCGTGCTGGAGACGGATGCGGGCCGCATCGAGACGCAGCGCGAGGACCCCGCCCCGCGCCCGCAAAGCCTGCTCGAGGCAGGCCAGCGATGAGTCCAGGAGCGCCGGGTCTCCGCCCACGGTGATGCTGCTGTCCCCCCAGGAGACCCCGAGTCCCCAGAGCGCTTCCGGGCTGCCGGCGTGCTCGGCGAGGGCGATCTCGTAGGCCGAGAGGGCGGTGCCGTACCAGCCCAGTTCGTGGTAGAGGTCGCCGAGCGCGGTGAGCAACGCCGGCTCGTCCGTGATTTCCTCCCGGGCGAGCCCCTCCTGGAGCGCGGCCAGGGACGGGCGGGCGGTGGGTCGCGCGTGGCGCAGCACCTCGCCGAGCAGCGTGTAGGAAGCGGCGTCATCCGGGTACAGCTTCACCCCTCTTCGCGCCAGGGCGATCGCCTCGTCATCCCGGTCGAGAATCGAGGAGACGTAGGCGCGGGCGCGCAATGCGGCGCGCGTGTCCGCCCGGCCGGTGGGGATCGCCTGCAGCAGGGTCCAGGCGGAATCGGCGCGCCCCTCCTCGAGCATCTCGTAGGCCGCGTTCACCCGGCCGACCGCCAGGTAGGGCGCCATGTCCACCCGGGAGCGGAACTCCTCCACGAGGGCGACCAGCGCGGTGTCGCGGGCGAAGAGGCGCTCGCGGACGATCTCGCGGGGGTCCCAGGCGTCGCGCCGCGGGGTGGAATAGGCGTTGGCCCCCTCGGCGAAGTACTCCCACACGCTCGCCGCCTGGTAACGGCTGAGGAACACCGTGTCGCCGGCTGCCTCCCGCGCGCGCGCGCGGCGGTAGACCGTTTCGATCTTCTCCTTCTCCTCGTCGGGGAACAGGCCGTGCACCTGGTGGGTCAATTCGTGGAGCACGGTGTTGTAGCCGCCGTGGATCGAGCGCTCGACATCCTCCACCCCGGTCACCGTGTGCCGTCCCCCGACGCCGCGGACATCATCCCACAGCCGTGAATCGTAGGAGATACGCTGGTCGCGCAGGGTCTCGAGACCCGGCACCCGCGACAGGCGCATGTGCAGCGGTTTGACCGTGTGGGTCGCCCCGACCTCGGCGAGCACCGGGATGAACCCCGCCCACGGCTGGAGGGAGAGGGCGAGGCGCTTGCGGTAACGGGCCGGCAACGCGCTCCAGTTGGCGACATAGCGCTCGATTCCCTCGATCCGGGGCATTTCGGCGGCATTGAACGCGGCCTCGTCGCTGGCGTAATGGCGGCTGAGGCGCATCCGCGCCCTCTCGAACGCCCGCGCGAGGATCGCATGGGCGCGGCCGTACCCGGGGCAGAGGGCGAGGGCGGAGTCGCACAGCGCCTCCGCGGCGGGGAGGTCCCCCGCGAGCCAGGCGCGCTCGGCGAGCATCGCCCGCGGCTCCACCCAGCCCGGGTGCGCCGCGAGGAGCGCCCGCAGGGAATCCTCCAGCGCCGGGTCCGGGTCGAAGATGCGCGCGGACAGCTCCCGCAAAACGGCCCCGGCGGCGGAATCGGGGAACGCGCCGGGGCAGCGCCGTTCGAGTTCACTGTAGTTATGGCGCGTGAAGCCGTTGCCGAGGTAATAATGGGCGCGCTCGTGCCGCCGGTTCAGCTCGAGGGTGAACCGGAACAGGGAGACCGCCTCGCCGACCCGTTGCAACCGGACCAGCGTGCGCGCGGATTCGCACAGGAGGTCGGCGGAGAGGACGCCGCGGTCGAGGGCGCCCTCCAAGGCGGCCAGCGCCTCCTCGTCCCGTCGAAGCGCCCGGCGGGCGCGTGCGAGGCCGCAGGCGGCCTCGGAGACCAGGACGGGGTCAGACAGGACGGACAGGGCTGCAGCGTAAAGGGATTCCGCGCGCGCGGGGTCGTGGGTGCGGAGGGCGAGGCCGCCGAGGGCGATCCGGTCGGCGGGCGTGGTGGAAGAGGTCGCCATGAATCCGGCAACGAAACGGAAGTCCTCGCGCAGGGTCAGCGCCTGCGCGGCGGCGAGGCGCTCGAGGGGCCCGGCGCCGGGCGGGGGGAAGGGTTCGCCGGCCTCGAGCGAGGCGGCGAGGGTGTCGATCCAGGGGGCGGCCTCGTCGTACCGGGCCCGCTGCAGGGCGTCCCAGCGACGCAGGGCCAACCCCTCGCGTTGATCGCGCGGGGCGAGGCTGTTGAGGGGGGGCTGCGGGCGGCCGAGGAGGAGGGCGAGCTCTTGCCCGTGGAGGCCGGTCGCGGTGTCGGCGGCGCCCGCGAGGCTGTCCCGCAGAACCCGCGCCCGGGCGAGGAGTGTTCCCGTCCCTTCGGCATCGCGCGCCGGGGTGGGGAGAGCGGCGCAGAGTGAAACTGCGAGGGACAGGGCGAGGACCCGCCGCCCCGGGGCTGGACGCCTCACCCTCCGGAAACCGTTTCCCGTCATCTCACCCGCCCCCCCCGTCAAGATCGCAGCGGCGATCGTCTACTTCTCGAAGAGTATTGCGCAGTCCTCGAGGCGCGTGCCGCGCTCGTCGGTGACGGTGAACTGCGCGGGCCCCCACATCGAGACCCCGGCGTGCCGGCCGTCCCGGGCGAGGAGGTAGAACTTGAGGCCGAAGTTCGGCCGTCCGTCCTCGCGCAACAGGCGGCGTTCATGGGTATGGCGGGCGACACGGCGGAGCACCTCGAGGCCCGCATCCACGGGGTCCATGCCGCCGCGCATCAGCTCCACCGCCGCGAAGCAGCAGAGGTTCTGCAGGTTGGCCTCGCCCCGGCCGGTGCTGCCGCAGGAGCCGATCTCGTTGTCCACGTAGAGCCCGGCGCCGATGATCGGCGAGTCGCCCACCCGCCCGGGCAGCTTGAAGGCGAGCCCGCTGGTGGTGGTGACACAGGAGATCTCCCCGGCGGTGTTCATCCCGGCGCAGTGGATCGTCCCGGTGATGCGCTGCACCAGCGCGCGGACGTCCTCGTCCACCTCGCCGGCGGGCGGGGGCAGCCAGTCATCGGCGGTGGAGAGTGTCTGCTTCCAGTAGAGCCAGATCTTGCGGGCTTTCTCCGTGAGCAGGTTCTCCTCCCGAAACCCCTGCGCGCGGGCGAAGCGCAGGGCGCCCTCACCGACGAGGAGGACATGGTCGGTCTGCTCCATGACGAGTTTCGCCACCCTGGACGGGTTGCGGATGTTCCGCAGCGCGGCGACGGCGCCGGCGCGGTGCGTAGGGCCGTGCATCACGGCGGAGTCGAGTTCCACCACCCCCTCCTCGTTGGGCAGTCCGCCGAGCCCGACCGAGATGTCGTTCGGGTCATCTTCAACGAGGTTGACCCCCGCGATGACCGCGTCGAGGGTGTCCGCGCCCCCGGTGATCAGCTCGAAGGCCTTCGCGGCGGCGGCGGTGCCGTTGGCCGAGGAGATGACCTTCGCCGGGAACGGTCCGGCGGCGGGGGGCTTCGCGGCGGCCGGGGCGAGGGCCGGCGCGAGCAGGGGCGCGGCGGCGGCCGCGGCGCCGGTGCGCAGAAAACGGCGGCGGGAAAGGCGGTTGGGGTCCATCGGCATTCCTCCCAGGCTGGTCCTCATCGCTTCAGGGGGAAGGTAGGCGCGGTCGCGGGAGCAGACAACCCGGCGGCGCGGTTCCGTTCAGGCGGCATGGCGGGGCGGGAGGGGAGGGCGTGCGCAGGACGTGGCCGCGCGGAGATTCCGGTGTTCCATATATACGTATATATGTATTATAGTTGCGTCGATGGGTGGCCCGGGACTTCAGTCCCGGGTTTCATAAGGGTTTCCGTGATAAACGTAACTTGTTGCAAGAACCTGAAACCGTGCACTCGGTCTCAACCTGAAACGCTGTTTTCCCAAAGGGGTATATCACGTCCTAGCCCGGCGAAGGCGGGAGTCGCCTTCGCGCCGCTTCGGTGTGCCAGGCTGCATCCCGAAAGGCAGGGGCGCGGCGCGC
>CAYOKT010000013.1:28558-47101 GCA_964404605.1 uncultured bacterium | reverse complement strand
CTCCTCGCCCTCCTCGCCGCCCTCGCGGCCTTCATCGGCCTGCGGGGCGTGGGGAAGCGCTGAGAAGGCTGGTTTCAGGAATGGACAGATAAGCAGATTCTAAAAATTATTCTCATGGCTATAATCGCTTTTAATATATTCCGATAGAGTCATATGCTCAACTTTACCATGCATTTTTATGTTATTTGAATGAGGTTTTGCGTTTCCATAGCTTCCAGAAATATAAAACATATATGGAGTATCTGGTGACACACGATTATCTTCAAGATAAAGCAAGTTTTTTGCATTCTCTATGGGATTTAACTTACGGCCATACATGGCAATTGTTGCTATTCCTAGTGTAACAGCATGGTTAATTTCCTCTTTTGATCTATTTACAAACATATCATATTGTATTAGTTTATTTAGAATGAATATTGGTTTTCCTATATTGTATTCTACATCGCTTTGACCATCTATCGAAATACCGATTACACTACACAGCATATCGTCAATGTGGTGTGTAAAGCAAAACTGATGAGGTTCGTCTAATGCTACAAGACGTTTTAATTGTACTTCCGCACTTTGACCATCCACACCAATGATGCGAAATTTAATACGTCTACTTTCAATAAGAATGATACTAAACCGTATTAGAGACCTTCTTAGTAAAGCATCTAAAATATATGCAATATTTAAAGTGTTTTGTTTTGGAAATACAAGAATCACATAAAGATCAAAGTCGGATATACTTCTAAGCAACTCACGACCTAGCTCAAAAACAATTTGTCCGATTTGATACATACCATTTAATATTATTGGTTCATTATTCATTCTAATGGAAAGCAATTCTGCAAACACTTTTGGTATATCAGTTGCATAATGTGCGCCACCAGCTTTATTAGCGAACCAGTTAATAAAATCACGTGGAGTATAACTGTTTTTTTTATATTCAACTATATTAACATCGAGAAAATCAGTTAGGGAAATATACTGTTGGTGTATAAGCTCTTTGTTAAGCGATAAAGGAAATCCTGACATATAATACAATAATGAGTCCTTAAAAGGTGGGGGATCATTGTCACTAGGCATAAAGTAAAAATTAAGCGGGAAATTGAGAATATCGGAAATATGGAATAGTAAAGGTTTATTATGATGTATTTTACTTGTATCCGTTAATAATGCGCGCAATTGGCCAAAAAGTGGAATTATTTGATGTGGATTACCTTGCTTCACAAGCAAAAGAGAGTCACGTATTACTAATAAGCTTTGTGTAAGCTCATGTATGATGCGTACGAGAGATTTGGGAATATTTGTATAGTCCGTCAAGACAAAGCTCCTATGAATATACTTGGTTATTTATAGCAGGGAAAAAGTAAAAAAATGCTAAATACAAGTCAAGCTCAAAGACAGGATGGAACGCGCAGGCGCTACTTGAGGTGGATCAGGCGCGTCGTGACCGTGCGCAACGGTGTCCGGACCCGGACGAAATAGACCCCCGTCGCGTGCACGGCGAAGGAGAGCGGAACCCGGTGGACGCCCGGGAGCATGGATTGCCGCGGGAGCGCGAAGACCCGCCGTCCGGACAGGTCGTATACCGCCACCTCCACCGGCAGCGCCCTCGCCAGGGTGATCGTCAGCGAGGTCACGTCGTTGAACGGGTTCGGGTAGGCGGAGACGAGAACCGGCTCCGAGGGAAGGGGTGCGGGCGAGGAGGGCACCCCATTCAGTTCGAGATGGTTGATCAGGCTCTTCAGGGAGAGCCGGCCGGTACCGGGATCTCGCTCCGTGAAGACAAGAAACGAAGTCAGAAAACTGGTGTCCATGACGGATTCCCAATAGCCCGTCATGCGCAGGGCGAGGATCTCGTCCGTTTCCTGCGTATTCCACTCCCCGGTGCCAAGGTCCAGCCAGACCAGTTGATGCGTATCGCCCTCGACCTGCTGCCAGGCAACCCCTGTGCCGTCCAGGTACCCCTCGCTCGATGCCAGGAGGGAGACTTCGGCGCCGTCCGGGATCGGATGCAGGTAGTCCGCCGCGCCGAGGGTGTCCTCCAGGATCGGCCAGGCGGTCAGCCACCGGGAGGAGTCCTGGGGGTTCCGGGAGAAGGCGGCGAGCGCGTCCGGCACGCCGTCACGGTCCATGTCGTTGAGCACTCCGTGGGAGGCCGCCAGCGGTCGCGCCCCATAGTCGACAACTTCATCGTTGGCACCGTGAGTCACGCGAAAGAGACGCGCTTCCTCCTGCCCGTCCGTCTCTGTTTTCAGCACGACCCAGATGAATAGATCGTCCCAGCCTTCCTGTTGATAAAACTCTGCATGTTGCGATGCGACCGGGAGGGTGGTTGATAGAACCGTCGTCCATTCGGAGAGTAGTCCAGCGGTAAACCACAAGAGACTCGTTCCCGGATCATCGCCCTCGTTGTTTCCCGCGACGAAAACATTATAGCCCCAACCATTTTCGAACGCTCTGCTGAAGGAGTGATAGAAGCTGTTTTCGTAGAGTGTATCCGCATGGAGTATTCCCGTCGAATCAATCCAGAGATATGAGTTGGTCCATGGATGGGCGGCGAACATTGTCATGCTTAAATCAAAAGGAAGATCGGCGGAAGTGAACTCGCGACGGATCATCTGGGGGGTCATCATATAATAATACAGGGAGTCGTACTCTCCGTAGACCGCCCCGGCATAGGGTATCTGGTAGAGGTCCGCGGAAGTGGGCATCCCCGCCATGAATATCCGGCTGAGGGAAAAGACCAGGGGCGGCGTATCGGTGGTGAGGAGGGTGATGGGCTGGGCGAAGCCCTGCGCGGCTACGAGCAGGAGAACGGCGGTCAGAAACGGTGTAATCCTCGCGCGGGGAGTGTTCGAGCGGCGCCGGCCGGCAGGGAAGAAGCGTTTCATGGTTCCTCCCGTGCGTCTCAGTTCTTTGCATCCCGGTATCTGTAAACAAATTATCGGTCGCCGTTATTCCCGGTCAAGGGAAAATGCCGGGTATCTCATTTTCCCGGCTGTTCCGAGTGCATGAACCGGGCGGAATTCGCCTCCCTGAAAAGTAAGTTTCCGACTCTTCGCCCGGCTCGTCTGCCTTCGGATACTGCGAGGGGCTCGTATCTTTCGCTGAAAGTGCCTATCTTTCCACGCTGTAGCGCCGTACAGTTCACCCGGGAGGCTCCGTGCCCAGCGATTGGATGGCCCTCGCGTTCGAGAGGTTCCAGAGCGCTTCCCGCTCCCTCCGTCTCACCCTGCCCCCGGGACGCCACGAGGTGTTCTGGCCGCGGTTCGTCGACCTGCTGCGGATGAAAAACCGCGGGTTGACGGTCACCCTGTTGCTCGACCCCGACCCCTCCCGCCCGGAGGCGCTGCGCGCGGCGCTGGAGGCCTTGCCGGAGCTGGAGGCGGGCGAGCACGAGGTGAGCTGGTCCGCGGCGAAGGGGCTGCCGTTCTTCCTCGCGGTGGTGGACGACCTCTGGTCGCTGGTCGTCGCCGGCGACCCGGACAGCGGGGAAGGGGTCGGCTACGTCCGTCTCACGGACGACATCGAGGAGACCGCCCCGCTCCGCTTCGCCTTCGACCGCCGGGCGGCGGAGGGGATCTGGGGCCTTGACCCCTCCGCCTGGCTGGAGTGGCTCCGGCACGCCCCGGGCCGCCGGCGCACAGGCATCCCCCTCGCCGCGCTGCACCGGGGGCGCGAGCGCCTCGAGCGCGCCGTGCGGCGGGATCTGCGGCGTCTGCCGCGCCGCTCCTGCTGGCTGATCAAGGTGCGCGACAGCGCCTACGGCCTCCCCGAACCCCCCGGCGGGCACCACTGGCTGGACTGGGTGCGCGAGGAGCGGATGGCCCTCGGCTGGCCGAAGCTGACCGGGGAGGTGAACCCGCAGAGGCCGCCCGACCGGGAGCGGTTCGCGAAACACTTCGCCCGCCACTATCCCGGGCTGCATGATGCGGAACGGGCCTATGCCGCGCTGCGGCATTTCATCGCCGGGATGCTGGACGGCGACCGGGTGGCCGCGATGGAGGGGTGGACCGCGAAGCAGACTTCGCCGGTGCGGTTCCACGGCTGGACGCGGGTGGCCGGCCCGGCGGCGGTGACGGCGGATGCGGCCTGGCCCCTCGGGCGCCCCGCCCGCTGGCACAAGTACGGGCTGGACCTGCCGGTGAATGCGGTGCGCCAGGCCACCGGGCTGCAGTCGGCCACGCACCCGCTTCACAGGCTCCACCCGGCGGCCTACCGCGGGCTGGTGGCCCTCGCGGAAGAGGTGCGGCGCGCGCACGGCGACACCCAGCTCCTGCTCGAGATCGCCCTGGTGAACGAAAACAATGCCCCGGGCCACCCATAGGGCTACGCTTGATACGGTCAGATTGTCATCCTGAACGTCAGTGAAGGATCTCGAAACGAACTGCTTCACATCTTAAGGAAGCGCATCGTTTCGAGACTCTTCCCTCGTCCCGATGCTTCGGGACGGGTCAGAGAGACAAATTATACACTTGGCGACGGGTTGACCGGGGCAAGCCCCGGTTTTCATAAGGGTTTCCGTCATCTTGCCACGCCGCGTCCGGCGTCCGGCGTGAACATGATTCCCGAAAGTGGAGCCCGATGCACTACACCTGGACCATCGCCAACCGTTACCTCCGCTCGAAGCGACGCACGGGGTTCATCTCCCTGATCACCTACCTCTCGGCGGCCGGGGTGGCGGTGGGCGCGGCGGCGCTGGTCATCGTCCTCTCGATCATGAACGGTTTCGAGGACGAAGTGCGGAGCCGCATCCTCGGCGCCGACGCCTACCTCCGCGTCTCCACCTTCCATGAGCGCGGGGCGGAAAACTGGCGTCCGGTGGCGGACAGCATCGCTGCGATGGAGGATGTGGTCGCGGTGACACCCTACGTCCTCGACAAGGGGATGATCCGCCACCGCCGGCGCAGCGAGGGGTGTGTCGTCCGGGGGATCGACCCGGCCACCGTCGGGCGGGTGAACGAGCTGCCGAACATGCTCGTCGCCGGTTCGCTCGACAGCCTCGATGCGCCCGGGGGATCCGGTGCGTTGCCGGGCGCGATTCTCGGGCGTTACCTAGCCGATGAGCTGGTCGCCTCGCCGGGCGACACCGTGCTTCTCTTCGCGCCGGGGGGGATGTTGGGTCCCTTCGCCGCGCCCAGGGTGAGCAGGCTCCGGGTGGCCGGCATCTTCGAGTCGGGCCTGGCGGAGTTCGACCAGGTCTTCGTCCTCACCAGCCTGCGGGAGGCGCAGGAGCTGTTCGGCCTGGGCGGCCGGATCAGCGGACTCGACGTGCGCACCCGCCGCCTGGAGGACGCCGCGGCGGTCAAGCAGCTCATCAACGACGAGATCGGCTACCCCTGGTACCCGCGCACCTGGTTCGAGATGCGCAAGACGCTCTACAACTGGATGCAGCTCGAAAAGTGGGCGATGTTCATCATCCTCAGCCTGATCATCCTCGTCGCGGCGTTCAACATCATCTCCACCCTGGTGATGGTCACCCTGGAGAAGCGCAAGGAGATCGGCATCCTGATGGCGATGGGGGCGACGCGCGCGGATGTGGCGCGCATCTTCCTCCTGCAGGGGTTCGCCGTGGGCGTGGTGGGGGTCGGGTTCGGCATCGGCTTCGGCTATGTCCTCCTGCGCCTGCAGCAGGTCTACGGGTTCTTCCACATGCCCTCGGACATCTACATCCTCGACACCCTGCCGGTGGTGATGCGCCCGCTGGACTTCACCGCGGTGGGGTTGATCGGGCTCGCCCTCTGCCTGCTCGCGTCGGTGTATCCCGCGCGGCGGGCGGCGGAGCTGGACCCGGTGGAGGCGATCCGCTATGAATGACGCCGCCGCAGGCCCGCTCGTCGAGGCGAAGGGCGTTGTGAAGAGCTACCGTCTCGCCCGGCGGACCATCGAGGTGCTCCGCGGGGTGGACCTCGCGGTGAACGCCGGGGAGTTCATCGCCGTCGTCGGCCCCTCCGGCGCGGGGAAGAGCACCCTGCTGCACATCCTCGGCACCCTCGAGGCCCCCAGCGCGGGTGAGGTGCTGCTCGGCGGGAGGAACGTCGCCGCGATGAGCGAGCAGGACCGCGCCCTCCTCCGGCGGCGGGACATCGGCTTCGTCTTCCAGTTCCACCACCTTCTGCCCGCCTTCTCCGCCCTGGAGAACGTGATGATGCCGGCGAGGATCCTCGGGAAGGGGGCGGCGGAGGCCGCCGGCCTCGCGCGCGACCTGCTGGCCGGTCTCGGGCTCGGCGACCGGCTGGAGAACAAGCCGGCGGAGCTCTCCGGCGGCGAGCAGCAGCGGGTGGCGGTGGCGCGGGCGCTGGTCAACCGCCCGCACCTCATCCTCGCGGACGAGCCCACCGGCAACCTCGACCGGCCCACCGGCCGTCTCCTCGAGGATGACCTGGTCCGTTTCGCGCGCGAGCGCGGCGCGGCGGTGGTCGTCGTCACCCACAACGAGGAGTGGGCGGGGCGGGCCGGGCGGGTCCTCCGCCTCATCGATGGCAGGATCGCGGACGGCGCCTCGAGCGTGTAATTGTAAGGAGCGCCGCGGGTTACCCCGCACGAAGCCGCGAAAAACCCTCTTTCGCTCACGGGGCGAATCGATCTTCCCGGCTCCGCGGGAAGTGAACCGGGGTGACAAGGGGCATGGATTTCGCCGGTGGACCGCTATATTAACCCAGGGGAAGCCCTGGGGAACATCCCGCAGTACGATTGGAATTATCGAAGGAAATCGGATGACCAACAGGTTTTCATTCCGGGTACAGCAGGCGATTCAGAACGCGCGCGAGGAGGCGATCCGCCTCGGGCACGATGCGATCGGCACCGAGCACCTGCTGCTCGGGCTGGTTCAGCTCGGCGAGGGATCGGCGATCCAGGTGTTGCAGAGCCTCGGCGTGGACCTGGAAGAGGTGCGCGAGACCATCGAGGAGGCGATCGAGTCGCCCTCGACCACGATGAAGATGGGGAATCTTCCCTTCACCAAACGCGCGGAGAAGGTGCTCAAGATCTCCTACATCGAAGGGAAGAACTTCTCCGCGGAGAGCATCGGCACGGAGCACCTGCTGCTCGCCCTGATCAAGGACGAGGAGGGGTTGGCCGCCCAGGTGCTCGCCGGGTACAACGTGACCTACGATGCGGTCAAGGCGGAGCTGGAGAATATGAGTCGAGAGGAACCGGAGTCGCGGGAGATGACTCCCTCGAAGAGCACGGGGAAGAGCAAGACCCCGGTGCTGGACCATTTCGGCCGCGACCTGACCCGTCTCGCCCGTGATGACAAGCTGGACCCGATCATCGGGCGGGAGATGGAGATCGAGCGGGTCGCCCAGATCCTCAGCCGCCGGAAGAAGAACAACCCGGTCCTGATCGGCGAGCCGGGGGTGGGGAAGACGGCGATCGTCGAGGGGCTGGCGTTGCGCATCATACAACAGAAGGTCTCCCCGGCGCTGTTCAACAAGCGTGTCGTCGCCCTCGACCTCGGTGCGATGGTGGCCGGCACCAAGTATCGCGGCCAGTTCGAGGAACGGGTCAAGGCGGTCCTCGGCGAGCTGGAAAAGAACCAGGATGTCATCCTCTTCATCGATGAGCTGCACACCATCGTCGGCGCCGGGTCCGCTTCCGGCAGCCTCGATGCGAGCAACATGTTCAAACCGGCCCTGGCGCGCGGCGAGCTGCAGTGCATCGGGGCGACCACGCTCAACGAGTTCCGGGAGACCATCGAGAAGGACGGCGCGCTGGAGCGGCGTTTCCAGAAGCTGATGGTCGACCCGCCCACCGTCGAGGAGACCATCCAGATCCTCCAGGGCCTGAAGGAGAAGTACGAGGAGCACCATGGCGTCCGCTACGATGACGAGGCGATCCAAGCGTCGGTGACCCTCGCCGACCGTTACATCTCCGACCGTTTCCTGCCCGACAAGGCGATCGATGTCCTCGATGAGACCGGCAGCCGCCTGCGGCTGATGAACCTCGTCGTCCCCGAGGGGGTCGTCGAGCTCGAACGGAAGATCGAGGAGCTGCAGAAGAAGAAGGACGAGCTCGTCAGGGCGCAGGAATATGAGAAAGCCGCCGAGCTGCGCGATGAAAAGCGCACCCTCGAGCGGAAGCTGAACGAGGAGCGCAAGCGCTGGGAGAACAGCGAGCTCACCGAGCCGATCGCGGTCACCCCGGATGACATCGCCGAGGTGGTGAGCATGATGACCGGCATCCCGGTGACCCGGGTGGCGGTGAGCGAGTCGCAGCGCCTGCTGGAGATGAAGGCGGCGCTGAAGAAGCGCATCATCGGCCAGGATGAGGCGATCGAGGAGCTGGTCAAGGCGATCCGCCGCAGCCGCACCGGGCTGAAGAGCCCGGACCGGCCCATCGGCAGCTTCATCTTCCTCGGCCCCACCGGGGTCGGCAAGACCGAGCTCGCGCGCGTCCTCGCCGAGTACCTCTTCGAGGACAAGAACGCCCTCATCCGGGTGGACATGTCCGAGTACATGGAGAAGTTCAATGTCAGCCGGCTGATCGGCGCGCCCCCGGGGTACGTCGGCTATGATGAAGGCGGCCAGCTCTCGGAGAAGGTGCGGCGGAAACCCTATTCCGTCGTGCTCCTCGACGAGGTCGAAAAAGCGCACCAGGATGTGTTCAACATCATGCTCCAGGTGCTGGATGCCGGGGAGCTGACCGATGGCTCCGGGCGGCGGGTCGATTTCCGCAACACCGTGATCATCATGACCAGCAACCTGGGCACGCGCGAGGCGAAGAAGGGCTCCATCGGCTTCAGCGGCGATGAGGACAGCAGCTCCTCCTACAAGCTGATGAAGGAGAAGATGGTCAAAACGGCCGAGGAGCTGTTCCGCCCGGAGTTCCTCAACCGTCTCGACGAGATCATCGTCTTTCGCAGGCTGGAGAAGGAGCACATCCTCCAGATCGAGGACATCTACCTCGAGGAGATCAACGAGCGCCTGAAGGACCGGTCGATCGTCCTCGAGCTCGATGCGAAGGCGAAGGAGTTCCTCTGCGAGAAGGGCTTCAGCGAGAACACCGGCGCGCGCACGCTGCGCCGCGCGGTGGAGCGCCTGCTCGAAGACCCGCTCGCCGAGGAGATGCTCAAGGGCACGGTGCAGGACGGCGACAGGGTACGGGTGCGGGTGAAGAGCGACAAGATCGTCTTCCAGCCCGAACACCACGAGAAAGCCGAGACCGAATCGCCCGATGCCTGACCGGCCCCTGTCGGGCGGGAGTACCTGAAATCACCCCCCGGACGGTTGCATTGCGCGGCCGGCGGGGGTTTTCTTTGTCCGGTTCACGGGTGCAGGTTGGGTGATGGGGTGATGAAACCCGGGTAAGGGTCCGATGATCGAGTTCCACGTTGCCGGGATCACGGCTCCCTGGTGGCTCCCGCCGCTGGCGGCGTTCCTCATCGCTGTGATCGTCAGCCCGGCGGGCGTCTCCGGCGCGTTCCTCATCCTGCCGCTGGAGGTGAGCGCGTTCGGGTTCGCCGGACCGGCCGCCAGCGCCACCAGCCTGCTCTACAACCTGTTCGCCATCCCGGCGGGGGTGCTCCGCTACAACCGGGAGCGGCGGATGGTCTGGCCGCTGGCGCTGGCGCTGCTGGCGGGTACCGTGCCCGGGGTGATGCTCGGGGTGGTCCTGCGGGTGCGCCTGCTCCCGGATGCGCACTCCTTCAAGGTGTTCGCCGGGCTGGTGCTCCTCTACCTGGCGCTGCGCCTCGGTTGGGACCTCCTGAAGAGGGAGACGGCCGCGAAGGGCGAAGCCGCCCCCGGCGGTCCGCTGGTCGTCGAGGAGCCGAGGTTCTCGCTGCGGCGTCTCTCCTACCGGTTCCGGGAGCGGGAGTACCACGCGCCGACCCCGGTGATCTCCGGTATCAGTTTCGTGGTCGGGAGCATCGGCGGGGCGTACGGCGTCGGCGGCGGTGCCTTTCTCGTGCCGCTGCTGGTCGGCGTGTTCCGCCTGCCGGTGCACAGCGTGGCGGGCGCCGCGCTCTTCAGCACTTTCGTCACCTCGGCGGTGGGGGCGTTGTCCTACCGTCTCCTCGCCCTCTTCCTGCCCGGGGTTCCCGCGGCGGTGGCCCCGGACCTGCTCCTCGGCGCGCTCTTCGGGATCGGCGGGGCGCTCGGGATCACCGCCGGCGCGGTGGTGCAGCGCTACCTCCCCGCCCGCCTGATCAAGACGCTGCTCTTCCTCGCCCTGCTGCTGATCGCGGGGAAATACCTCGGTGGGTTGTTGGGATAAGCGGAGCGATGCCGGCTGCGCGGCCGCTGGGCGTACCGGGACTGGTCACTCCCCGGATCGGCCACTCAGCCGCCGCACGGCGGCCGCGTATTCGCGCACCAGCCGCGTGACCAGCTCCCCGGCGGAGGGGATGTCGCGAACGAGCCCGCTGCCCTGCCCCGCCTCGACCTGTCCCTCCTCGAGGTCGCCCTCGAAGATGCCGAGCCGTTCGCGCTTCTCTCCCAGCAGCGCCCGCAGCTCCTCCGGCCCGGCGCCGCGGGCTTCCGCCTCGGCGACACGTTCGGTCCAGCGGTTGCGGATCATCCGCGCGGGGCCGATGCTGCGCAGGTGGAACACGGTGTCGGTGTCACCCGCCTCGAGCACCGCCCGCTTGTAGTTCTCGTGGGCGCTGGATTCCACCGTGGCGGCGAAGCGGGTGCCGATCTGCACCCCGGCGGCGCCGAGGGCGAGGGCGGCGGCGATCCCGCGCCCGTCCGCGATGCCGCCCGCGGCGATCACCGGGATGCTCACCGCATCCGCCACCTGCGGCACCAGGGCCATCGTGGTCACCATGTCGACGCCGTCGTGCCCCCCCGCCTCGAACCCCTCGGCGACCACGGCATCGCACCCCGCCGCCTCCACCTTCCGCGCGAAGGCCACCGTGGGGACGACATGGACGACGACACACCCCCTCTCCTTGAGCAAGGGGGTGAAGCGGCGGGGGCTGCCGGCGGAGGTGAAGAAGATCCGCACCCCCTCCTCGAGGGCAACATGGACCAGCTCCTCCGCATCCCCGCGTTGCAGGGGGATGTTGACCCCGAAGGGTTCGCCGGTGAGGGTCTTCGCCACCCGGATGTGCTCGCGGAGCAGGCCGGGTTTCATCGAGCCGGACCCGATCAGGCCGAGACCGCCCGCCCGGGAGACCGCCGCCGCCAGTTTCGCGCCCGAGGCCCAGACCATGCCCGCCTGCACGATGGGCCAGCGCACCCCGAACAGCTCCATCAGCCGGCGGTCGGGAAAACGCACATCCGCGGGGGGATCATCGTTCACCCTGTCCCGGGCCTGGCTCATCATTCGCTTTCCTCTTGTTCCGAACTTGGCACTCCGTGTCGAAGAGGCCTTGTCTACCGGTTGTCGCCGCGGGTATGCCAGGTTTCGCCCGGCGGCATCGGGGTGGGCTCGACACGGTCGAAGATGATGGTCACCCAGCCGAGGAAGATCTTGAACTTCGCCTTCAACGGCCATCCCCGGTAGTCATCGGCGAACCAGCCGACATAGTCCCCGGTGAGCCCCGCGATGCCGGCGTAGCGCATGATGCCGTCGATCTTGATCGTCCCCACGACCTCCTCGCCGATGCGGAACGTTTTCCTGTCGGGGCCGAGGATGTTGATGAACGTCTTCTCGAACCCGCGGCTGATCTCGCAGACCGCCGTGCCGCTGCGCCGCTGGAGCACCAGCCTGCGGGCGAACCACAGCTGGCTGGTGGCATCGAAGGCGCTGGGCGGCAGCGGGTGGGCGTCATACAGCCACCAGTTGCCGCCG
The DNA here is from genome assembly GCA_964404605.1 of uncultured bacterium. Classification (GTDB taxonomy): domain Bacteria; phylum Electryoneota; class Electryoneia; order Electryoneales; family Electryoneaceae; genus CAYOKT01. The sequence continues at coordinate 35,374 of CAYOKT010000013.1, read as the reverse complement.
AAGACCACCCGGACCTCCGACCACCCTGTCCGGTAGTCGTTCTCGTAGGTCTTCACCGACACGAGGCCCTTCTCGTGGTAGAACATGTCCATCCGCACCGTGTGGCGGAGACGGCGGTCGAGCTGGGCGCGGAAGGTGTCGGTGAGCGCGACGAAGGGCAGGCCGCTGCGGGCGACGTATTGCGCGCGCCAGGTCGGCTTCCCGCGATAAACCCCCGGGCGGACATCGACGGTCAACGTGCCCAGCTTGAAGATGCTCCAGCGGACGTTGTACTTGATCCGCAGGCCGTCCGGCATCCCCCGGTCGTCCTCGGGGGCCTCGGAGACGGGGTAGGGCGCATTGTCCGGGTAATCGCCCACTTCATACACGGTGTCCGGCCGGGCCCAGGCGAGGGCGGCCAGTACCTCGTCGAGGCGGGGGCCCTTCGGGTAGGTGCGCAGGTACTCCTCGGCGTAAGCGGCCAGCGAGTCGGCCTCCCCGCGCCCGCGCCAGAAGCCGACCAGCTCGCCGAGCAGCTCCTCGTAGGGGAACCTGACGTACCCCCGCCGCAGGGTGTTGAGCGCCGCGCTGCTGTCCCCGAGGGCGAGGTAGTCGCGGAACAGCTCGACATACGCGCGGACGTAGGTGCGGTCCTGGCCGAAGGCGCGCCGGGTGGCCTTCACCGCCTCCTCGAAGCGCCCCTGCAGCCGGAGGTTGCGCCCCAGGTCCACCGCCGCCTCGTACAGGTCCGGACGCTTCGCCGCCCGCGCGAGGTACTGTTCGCCCTCCGTGAGCAGCCCCTCCTCGGTCAGGGCGCAGCCGAGCCGCCAGGAGAGGAACCCGGCGTCCGGGGCGAGGGCATAGGCATGCTGGAAACGGCTCAGTCCGCTGCCCTCCCCGAGGAGCATCTCCAGCAGGCCGCGGTTGTGAAGCAGGACCGGGTCGGTGGGGTCGGCGGCGAGCAGGGAATCGAGGGCATTCGCCGCGGCGGAGAAGTCGCCGTCGAGGAACAGGCTGTCCGCGCGGGTCATCTGCACCGGGTCGGTGAAGGATTTGGTGATGCGCTGGAACCGTTGCGCCCCCGCGGATCCGGCGGCGAGCAGCAGCACGGCGAGCGCCGCCGCTTGGCGGACCCGCGGGTGCGCCACGATGCTGTTTCCCCTCCGGATCATGTCCCGCTTCATCCCGCCGCCCCTCACATCGTCCCCCCGAAGAAGAGGCGCACCAGCCCCAGCGACAGCCCTTCCCAGTAGGTGATCACCAGCAGCGCCAGCAGCATCATCCCGAGGAAAGGCAGCGCGGCGCGGTAGAGGGTGAGCACCGGACGTTCGAAACGGAAGCTGGAGATGAAGAGGTTCAACCCCACCGGGGGGGTGGAGTACCCGATCTCGAGGTTGGTCAGGAAGATGATCCCGAGGTGCACCGGGTTCACGCCGAACTCCTTGGCGATGGGGAGGATCAGGGGGACCACGACGACGATGGCGCTGAAGATGTCCATCAGGGAGCCGACGACGAGGAGGAAGAGGTTCAGCGCGATGAGGAAGGTGATCCTCGAGGTGATCGTGCCGCGGATCGCGGTGAACAGCGCCTGGGGCACCTCGGCGTCCACGAGGTAGTTGGTCAGCCCAAGGGCGCAGCCGAGGATGACGAGAATCCCGCCGACGAGCACCATCGAATCGCGGGCGAGGCGCGGGAGGTCGCGGAGGGGGTGGATGTCACGGTGGATGAACACCTCGACGAGGATCAGGTAGGCCGCGGTGATCGAGGCGGCCTCGGTGGCGGTGAAGAAGCCGCCGTAAATCCCGACGATCAGCAGCAGCGGCAGCGGCAGCTCCCAGGCCGCCTCGCGGACCGCCGCCAGCGCCTCGCGCAGCTCGAAGCGCCGGGTGGGGACATTTCCCTTTCCCGCCGCCCGGATGCTGTAGAGGGAGAGCATCACGATGAGCAGGAAGCCCGGCAGCACCCCCGCGGCGAAGAGCTGATCGACGGAGATCGAGGCGACGAGGGCGTAGAGGATGATCGGCAGGCTGGGGGGGAAGAGCAGCCCGAGACTGCCGGAGCTGGTCAGCAGGCCGAGGTTGAAGCGCTCGGAGTAGCCCTCGCGCATCAGCACCGGGAAGAGCAGGCCGCCGAGGGCGACGATGGTCACCCCGGAAGCGCCGGTGAAGGCGGTGAAGAAGGAGCAGGTGAGCAGGGCGACGATCGCCAGGCCGCCGGGCATCCAGCCGAAGAGGGCGTGGCTGACCCGCACCAGGCGGCGGGGCGCCCCCGACTCCGCCAGCAGGTACCCGGCGAAGGTGAACAGCGGGATCGCCAGCAGGGTCGGCTGCGAGGCCATGCGGTAGAGTTCGACGATCACCGCCACCGGCTCGATCCCCGCCCCGACGAAGGCCGCCATCGCCACCGCGCCGAGGACGGCGAAGAGCGGCGCCCCCGCCACCGCGAGGAGCAGCGCGAGGAGGATGAAGAGGCCGGTCATCGCGCCGCCTCCCCGGACCCCGTAGGCGAGCCGCCGGACGCCGCGCTTCCGCCACCCCCGCCTCCGCCCTCACCGGCCCCCGCGGCTTCGACGATCGGTTCCGGCCCGCCTGGCGGTTCGCTTCCGGGGTCCGGCTCACCGGGGAGCGGAGCGCCCGGCTCGCCCCCGCCCTCGCGGCCGAGAAACAGGTTAAGCAGCACCTGCAGCGCGATCAGGGCGAAACCGAGGGGGATGGCGAGTTCGGCGTACCACGCCGGGAAACGGGCGTAGAGCAGCGAGCCGAACTGCCTCTCCCCGGCGACGAACTGGAGCGAGGCCCGTGTGAGCAGGATGCAGACGACAATCGTGAACAGGCCGGTCGCCCAGGCGAGAAGGCGCCGGGTGGCGGGCGGGGCGAACCGCCCGACGACATCGATCTTGATCTGCCGCCCCTGGCGCGTGGCGATCACCGCGCCGAAAAAGCCGACCCAGAGGACGAGGTGCCGCAGGAGCACATCCGCCCAGGGCAGCCCGCTCCCCGCCAGGTTGCGGAGCACAACCTGCAGGAAGCTGATGAGGACCATCACGAGGAGAGTGATGACGACGATCGCGCCGGCGATGCGGTTGAGTCCCCGGTCCAGGGAGAGGAGAAACCGCCTCACCCGACACCCCGTTCAGCGTCTGCCATCATGGCGTTTCTCCCGAGAGATTGTTCCAATGCCTGTCTTGGGATGGTTCACAAGACGGGGGAGTCTGCACCTTTTCCGGACGGCCCGCGCTTCAGCGGCCGTTTCCTTCCGCATCCCCCTGCTCCTCGGGCCGGCTCGCGCGATAGTCCGCGAGGGCCTTTTCCACCTGCGCGAGCAGATCGGGATCGAAAAGGGAACCCGCCAGCCGCTGCTTCACCCGCTCTCCCGCCGCCCGGAACCGGGCCAGCGCCTCGCTGTCCGGAGGCTCGCTCATCCGGATGCCGCTCTTCATAAGCTGTTCGATGGCGGCGGCGTTGTCGGCGCGGCTGAGGAGGGTCAGCTCGCGCAGGTAACGGCGGCTGATCTCCTTCAGTTTTTCCCGGTCCTCCACCGGCAGGCGGCTGAAGCGGTTGAGCGTCATCAGCACCGCGCCGGTGGAGTTGGTCAGGGGCTGCGGGTTCATGTACTTCACACGGGTGAACCACTGCAGGCTGAGCGCCCCCAGCGGGGAGGAATAGACCGCGTCGATCATCCCGGTCTGCAGGCCGGTGAGCACCTCGGGGAGGCTGAGCGGCACGGGGGTGACGCCCAGCTCCTCGAAGAGCGTGCGCGCCAGGGGATCACCCTGCCACGCCCACACCTTGACGCCCTTGATCTCGCGGTCGTCCCGGATGGGGGTCTTGCTGAACAGGTAGACATAACCGACTTCCGTCCAGCCGAGGAGGACGAAGCCCTTCTCGCGGAACGCGGCATCGAAGAAGTCGTAGAAGCGGTCCGTGATGTAGTCGATCTCGTCCTTGCTCTCGAAGAGGAACGGGAGCTCCAGGATGCGGACATCGGGCAATATTTCCCCGAGGCCGTTCCCGGTGAACCCGGCGGCGTGGAGCTGGCCGAAGCGCATCTTGCGGAGCACATCGAACTCGTCGCCCTGCACGCCGCCCGGGTAGAGCTTGAAGCCGACCTCGCCGCCGGTGGCCCGGCGGACTTCCTCGTCCAGGGAGCGCATCACCTTCATCCAGGTGGAGCCGTCCGGCGCGATGGTCGCGAACTTGATCAGGTACTCCGGCTTGTCCGCGCCCCCGGCCGCGCGGGGCGCCAGGAGAGCGGCCAGGGCCAGGAGGAGAATCGCGGTGTGGAATCGCACATGGGTCATCGCTTGGTTCACTCCACGTGGGAGTCGGGGCGTACCGGGATCATGGCCCGCCGGCGGACCTGTCAGAAATAGTCGTCCAGCGAGTCCAGCAACCGCCGCGCCTTCCGCTGCGTCACCCGGTTGACCAGCCGCAGGTCGGGCGCGGAATCGAGGTCAAAGGTAAGAATATGTTCGAGCGTCGCGCGCGCCGCCTCCTCGTCGAGAGACGGCATCGCGACGTATTTCACCCGGAACAGCTCCGTCAGGAGGAAGCGGCCCCCGGTCAACTCGCGCTGCCGGTCGAGGTGGGCGCGCGCCGCCTCCGGGTCGCCCCCGAGCATCCGCGGCCGCCCGCCGTAATACCCGGCGAAGAACAGGTGGGCGCTGCCGTAGTAGAACCCTTCGTCATGATCGAGGACGAACCGCATCAGCGTCTCGATCTTCGGCAGGTCCGAGATCGAGGCGACATCATCGAGCCGGAGCATCGCCGCCGAGGCCCAGGCGTTCCCCAGCCAGAACACCCCCGGCAGGGCCTGCGGCGGCAGGGCGGCGACTGCCGCTTCGAACCTGTCCAGCCGTTGGATCTCCGTGAGCGCGACCCCCGTCTTCCGTTCGACCCAGCGCTCGGCGTAGCGCCGCCCGCGGAGGTACAGTTTCACCGCCCGCGCCGGGTCGTCGTCCTCGACGAAACCGAGGGCGTAGGCGGTGAACCCCTGCGCGGCCAGCAGGAGAAGCCGCTCGTTCTCCGGGTCGGAGCGGATCAGCCCTTCGACCAGCTTCAGGTTACTCTCGAGGGCGGTCTTGGCGAGGACGAGGTCATCCTCGGCCATCATCGAGGCGAACCCGCCGTCCAGCATCCGGCCGGTGGAGCGGATCGCGAGCTTCTGCAGGCTGCACCCCGACAGGGCCGGCAGGAGCAGGCACGCGAGCCCCGCCGCCACCAGCGGCCTAAGGCGCGGCATGATTTTTCTCCCCGTAGAGTTCGCCACGTTTCCGTTCGAAGGCGTGCTTGCCCACGGCGAGCAGGAGAAGGGCGGGCGCCTTTTCCCGCGCCAGGGCGACCATCCGCTTCGCCAGGCTTCGGATGTCCCACTGGGCGTGCAGGTCCTCGCGCAGGCGGCTGATGTGCACCATCTCGCGGGCGTTGGCCTTGAAGATCACCCGCCGCCGGTGGGCGTTGGTCAGCGCGTAGGCGGCCGCGGCGGGGTTGATCTCCGCGATCCGCCGGGCGAGGTGCGCGGAGGCGTCCATCACCTCGTTGAAGCGGGCCTCCCCGCCCGCCCGCCGCACCGATTCAGGGATCGTCCAGCCGAGAGAGGGATCGTAGGGGCCGAGGATCAGGGTCGCCATCCGGTGGCGCTTCAACTGGCCGAAAGCCGCCGCGGAGACGATGAGCTCGAAGGTGAAATCCGCCAGCTCCCACTCCCGGGGCGCGGGGTCCCACGGGGCGGCGGAGCGGAGGGTCATGAGCACCAGGTCCCGCCGCTCCCCGCCGGTCATCGCGGCCGCCTCGCCGGCGGCCCGGCGGAAGGGAATCCCGCGCCGGCGGACGAGAAGCGCCGCGAGGGCGCGCTCCTCGCCCGCGGTGTCCGCATCGATGAGGGTGACTTCGCATCGCTCCTCCTCCGGGGAACCGTTCTCCCCGGAGGTCTCCTCCGGCCACCACGCGGTGTTCTCGAACTGCTCGCGTTCGTACCCGGTGGCCTCGACATATTTCACCAGGGAGGGGGCGAGGCCGTGCACCTCCGCCCGCATCCGGCGGCCCGCTTCGCGGACCTCCTCCAGCGGGTGAGCGAGGGCGTCCCGGATCATGATCTCCAGCGTGCGCGCATTGGCCGTCATCCCGAACTGCGCCTGCGTCGCCAGCGAAACGACATACCGCGCATCCTCGGCCGCGCGGCTCTTCGCCCTTTTCTCCGGGTTCTTCGCCCCCTTCTCCTCGTAGTGCGCGGTGAAATAGTCCAACAGCAGGGGGTAGAGGGAGAAGTAGGCTTCGTTCTGCCGCCGGATCAGCGCGGCGAACTCGCCGGTCAGTCCTGCTTGTTCGATCTCATGGGGAAGGACGAAATCGCCGTCCAGCTTGATGTAGCGCTGGGATTTCTCCGTGTAGGCGGCGAGGCGATGGCGCTCGAGCGCCTCCACCCCGAGGCGGGAGAGCCCGACGACATCCAGGTTGAACACGGCGTGTTCGGCCACGCTGGCATGGCCGAGGCCGAAGATGATCCGTTCGTTCGATTTTCGCGCCCGCGCCACTTCACGGCGGGAGATCTCGCGCAGCTCCCCGACCTCGGCGGGGTTGCGGCTGATGCGGGCGTAGGCGGCGGAGAGGGTCTCGGGGGTGAGAGATTCGCGGGCGGGCGGGGTCGCACCCGAGTAGGCCGCCGCGGCGAGATCCGCCAGCGTGCCGGTGTCGAGGTTGTAGCCCGCGAGGGTCACCTTCAGAGTATGTCCCACCCCGTAATACCCTCCCCGGGCTTCGCGGCCCGGAATGATGAACCGTGTTCCCGTTGTCGCGCGGGCTCGGTACTTCGGAACCTGCCTCAGGCCGCCGGGCCGCG
>CAYOKT010000013.1:0-28458 GCA_964404605.1 uncultured bacterium | reverse complement strand
CCCGTTGTCGCGCGGGCTCGGTACTTCGGAACCTGCCTCAGGCCGCCGGGCCGCGCAGGTGTCCGGCGACACGTTCGCACGCCGCGCGCAGGGACGGGTCGAGGAGGATGATGTCCTTCGCCCCCTCCTGCAGCCAGCGTGTCGCCCGCGCGGTGTCCGCGCCGAGCGCCGCGAACCATACCTCGCCGCCCCAGGAGGCCGCCGCCTGCGCCGTCTTCCGCAGGACGGAATCGGCCTCTTCGGTCAGGTTCCGGCCGTCGAGCAGCACCCAGCGCGGGCGGAGTTTTTCAAGAATCGAGAGGAGGCCCTGTGTCCGGCTGAAAGGTACGACACGGGCCCCGTTGTCCGCCGCCGCCAGCCCGAGGCGATAGCGCAGTCTCGGGTCCGGGGTCACGAGGAGAAAGGTCGGCCCGTCGCCGAGACTGTCCGCCCCGATCGCCCAGCGGATCCGGCGGGCGAGCTCCTCCTTTTCCGGCTCGCGGGGCAGGATGTCCCACGCCCCGAAGCCGAGCAGGTCCCTCTCGTCGCTGTCCGGCACGGCGCCCTCGTCCCCCGCCCGCCCGAACCACAGCCGCGGGAGGCGGCGCATCGCCTTCGTGCTGCGGAGGAGACGCTCCACCTTGACCGCCTCCTCTCCCCACAGGTCCGCATCCCCGAGGATCAGGTCGCAACGGCCTTCGGAGACGGCCTCGACGATGGACTGTTCCCGTGTCTCCCCGACACGGACAACCTTGCCGAACTCCTCGAGGCGGCGCTCCCAGCCGGGTTCACGCGCGAGCAGAACGATACGCTGCTGGAACGCTTCCGCGAGGTGATCGTGCACGGTGCTCCGGTAGCCGATCTCCTTGGTGATGGCCTTTTCCTTCCTCTGCGCCAGCCCGGAGGAGACCTGCCAGATGCTCTCGATGAGCGAGACGAGGGTCTGCTTCGCAATCCCGTCGATTTTTTCGATCTTCGCCTCGAAAGAGGGTCGTCCGCGGCGGTAGAGTTGCAACTGCACGGCGACATCGGGGGCGTCGGAGGCCAGCTTCAGCGCCGCTTTCGGCACGGCGTAACCGTCCGGGCCGATCTCCTCGTCGAGCTCGGCGTCGAAGAAGAGACGGCTGACCGAGGCCTGGGTGGGTGTGACCTGCACCCATTCGCCGAACCAGATCATCCCCAGCTCCACCGGATGGGCGTCGCCGAGGTTCGCGATGTACTCGCGGGCGCTGCTCGTCACATCGGTGATGCCCACCAGCTCCACCGCCGGGGTGGAGTCGAGCTCGATTCGGCCTCCGACCGACGCCCTGAAACCGATCGTGACCTCCACCCCGGCATCGAAGGTGACCAGTGAGCCGTGAAGCGTGGTCGAACCGGTCCAGAAGTCCTCGTCCGGTTCGGGCAGCAGGCGGTCGACGACCAGGCGCAGCGCGCCTTCGTCATCCCTCACGGCCTTGAGGAGAGAGGTGGTGTAGCTTTCGCTGCCGGCGCGGACGAGGGTCATTCGCCCCTGTCGCGCCTGGGAGGTGCTGAACCAGGCGAGATGGCGGGAAACGGGGTCTTCTTCCCCGGTTTCTCCTTCCCGCTTGAGGAGGCGACGCAGAGACTCAGGAAGGTTGGACTTGGCGGTCACATTCGTACCTGTTCAACCCGTGAATGCGGCGGTTCGCCGGACCGGGGTCCCGTCGTTCAGGCGGTGATATCAAGAGTGGACGGGCGGTCCGGGGGAGGCGGAGATTTCCGCTTTTCACGGTCCGTGTCGTCCTTTTCCTCTTCGCTGGAGTCTTTTTCCCGCTCGTCGGGGCGGTGCTGTCGCTTCGGCATGTTCTGCGGGTCCTGCCGGTGACGGACCGGAGGAACGGACGGTGTGTCCTGCATAACGCCCTCCGCGGCTGCCCGGAAAGTGTCGGCGTCCTCGCCGACTATCGTTGAAACGTACTCACCCGGAGAGCCCGGCGCAAGCCGGAACCCGCCCATCGCCATGGAAGGTCCACGTGGGGGTGATGACCGGGACGGGGAGGCGGCACCTCAGATGTATTCGCAGGATTTCCGCGGCATCCAACCCTGGCGCCCGTCGGCGAGGCGCACCTCGAGCCAGGCGCCCACCTCCTTCAGCACGGTGACCTTCGTCCCTTCGTGCAGGTGGAACAGGTCCTGGCTCGTGGGGTCCGGTGCGCTGCGGACGACGACCTTGTCCACCTGGATGATCGCGCCCGGCGGGCCGAGGTCGGCGGCGATCCGGAGGGAGAGCAGGCCGAGGGAGAGCGCGAAGAGGACAGCGAAGGTGAGGGCGCTGTACCGCAGCGCCCGGCGCAGACGGCGGGTGCTCACCAGCAATCCCGCGGCCAGCGCCAGGGCGGCGAGGGTCGCCGCCGTCCAGGTCACCGCCGCGAGCAGCCGCGGCGGCAGGGAGTCGCGCAGGCTGTCGAGGGCGTTCCAGATGGGCAGACGCGGCACCGGGGCGATCCGGTCCACCGTGCGGCTCTCGAGGAAGCGGAGGTTGAAGCGGAGGTCGCGGTCGTGGGGCAGCAGCTTCGCCGCCCGCTCGTAGTAGAGCCGCGCCTTGCCGAGCCGGCCCGCCTTGTAGCAGGCGTTCCCCAGGTTGTACAGCAGGTCGCCGCCGGTGTACCCGGCCGCGAGCAGCTTTTCATAGGCGGTGATCGCCGCCTCGTAGTCACCCTGGCGGTAGGCGCGGTCACCCTCGGCGGAGAGCTCCTCGACCGGCCCCGCGATAAGAACCGATGCCAGCAGCAGGAGCAGAATCAACCCGCCGAGGAGCGGTTTCCACGGCCCCGCGGTGCTCCGCCGCCTGTGCCGGCCGCGGGCGGCCTTCCGGGCCGGGGTGGATGCCGGGGAGTTATCCACCGGAGTTATCCCCAAGTGAAAGAAAGTCGGGTGTGACCGGGATCGCATCACAAGTGCTTATTCCTCAAGTAGTTGATGACCAAGTTCTTCCATACCGTAACAAACCCTGTCTCTTATCCACAGCTTTTCCACAGCCGTGATGTTCCGTTTCAACGCCCTCCCGCCAGCCGCCGGTCCGTCTCGCGGATCCAGCGGTCCGCCCGTTCGATCAGCGAGCCGAGGGCCGCGCCGTCCGCCCCTTCCGGGGTGAAACGCGCCTGGTTGCAGGTTGCGAGGATGCCGGTGCAACCCTCCCGGGCGGCCTCCTCGAGGCCGCGCCCGGCCAGTTCATCCCGGATGCGCGCGGGGTCCAGCTCCACGGCGGGCACGCCGGTCCGGTCCGACAGGTAGTTCAGCAGGCCGCGCGCGAGGGCCGTGTAGCCCTCCTCGACCTTCCCCGCGGCGAGGGAGTTCCGCGCCTGCTTCAGCGCGGCTCTCGCCCGGCGCGCGGCGCGGCGGCGCCTGCGTGCGCTCTCGTCGCCCGCCAGCCGCCGTTGCCGGCGGCGCAACCCGAGCCCCAGCCCGGCGATCCCCAGCGGCACCAGGTACGCCGCCCAGTAGGTCCAGCGCAGGTAGGGAGGCGCTCCCACCCGCCGCAGGGAACGGGCGGAGTCGTGAATCCAGCGGATGTCCGACCCGACGTTCTCGACCTCCCGGGGACTGCCGCCGGGCAGGTCCGATTCCGCCGCCGCCCAGCCGCTGGCGGGGAGGACCACCAGGTTGAGCGGCGGGGTCTGCACGGTCCGGTACCGTCCGTTCTCCGGGTCGAAATAACTCAGGCGGATGGGGGCGATCCTCTGCAACCCCGCCCGCCGCGGGATCAGCAGGTAGGTGAAAACCTTCCTGCCCTGGAGGGTCGAGCCCACCGGCTGCTTCTGCATCTCCACCTGCGGATCGTACCGTTCGATGTCCGGCGGGACCACGACCTTCGGCTCCGGGATGAACCCGATGTTGCCGCTTCCACGGATGCGCACGGTGAGACTGACGGACTCGTTGGTCTCCACCGTGTCGCGATCCAGTTTCGCCGTGATCTTATACTTCCCGACGGTGTTTCCGAAATCCGCCGGGCGGCCCTCCGCGGGTAACGGTTTCACCTTCACCGTCACCGGGTCGGAAGCCACCTCGACCGTTCGGGTGGAGGTGAAGAAGGGGTCTTCGAAGAAGGAGTCGAACAGGCCGCGGGGGGAGCGGCGGCGGCTGCCGCGGCGCACCGCCTCGCAGGTCAACTCCATCGGGCCGATGGTCAACTCCCCGGTGCGGGTGGGAAAGAGCAGCAGCCGGTGGATCACCGCGGCGTTGTACACCTTGTTGCCCACGCGGCGGCTGACGATCGGCGGGGGATCGGGCGTGGGGATCTTCTCGGTCCAGAAGCCATCGGTCGACGAGAGGCGCTGGACATCGTAGTTGCGCACCGTGGGCAGGAAATAGAGGGTATAGGTCACCTGCAGGGGTTGCTGGAGATAGACCTCGCCCGGCTCCACGTCCACCTTGAGGAAGATGTCCGGCATCTCCTCGCCGGGGGCGAAGGTGGGGCTCGTGGCGGAGGGGGCGGTGCGCCGCGGCGTCTTCGAGCTCCCCGGCTGCTGCGAGGGAGCCGTGCCCGCGCCGCGCACGGTGATGTCGACCGGGTTGCCCCGCAACACCTTCCTCTTGATGCGGATCTCGGGGCCGGGGATGGTCCATTTCCCGCTTCGTGTCGCGCGCAGGGTGTAGCTGATGGTGCTCCTCGAGGTCATCCGGCCGTTGATCACCTCGATGCTCATGCTGCTGTTCGGCCCCGAGATAATCTGGAAGGTGGAAGGCAGATTCACCGTCGGTGTCGGGTTTCGCACCCCCCCGCCGGCGACGGTGATCCGGTAGACGAAGGTCTCCCCGACCCTGACTGTTGAGGGGAGCGCTTCGGCGAGGAGGGTGGGCTCCTCCGCGCGCGCGGAGCAGGCCGTCCCCGCCGCCAGGAGCAGGAGGAGCACCCCCAGCCGCCGGACCCGGCGGGCCGGCCCGCCGGCGGGATGCCGGGACCTATGTTGCGCCGGACTCCTCACCAGTCCTTCTTCACTTTCTTCTTCTTCGCCGGAATCTGCTGCCGGACGACCTTCTTCAGCAACTCCTTCTCATCCTGCTTGAGCTGGTTCAGGAACCGTTCGGCCAGCTCGCGGTCCATCTTCTCGCCCTCCTGCTGCCGGGGGCCCTGCTCCTGCTGCTGGTCTTCCTCGCCCGGCTGTTGCTGCTGGTTGTCCTGCTGCTGGTTGTCCTGTTGCTGCTTCTTCTCCCCGCCCTGCTGCTGTTGCTGGTTGTCCTGTTGTTGCTTCTGTTGCTGGTTCTTGTCGCCTTCCTGTTGTTGCTGCTGCTGCTGCCGGAGCATGCGGCGGGCCAGCTCGAGGTTGGCCTTCGCGTCCGCGTCGCCGGGGTTCAGCTTCAGCGACTCGATGAAGGAGTCCAGCGCCTTGGAGTACTCCTTCTGCTGCGCGAAGGCGGTCCCGCGGTTGTAGGCCGCCCGCGCCAGCAGGTCCCGCCGGGTCTCGGGCGGCAGGCTGCGGTAGAGGGAATCGGCGCGGGCGATGTCGCCCTTGCGCGCGTAGATCCCCCCGAGGTCATAGAGCAGCTCGGGGCGGGTGGAATCGCCGAGGGCCTTCGCCTCGAGGTAGCGGCTCAGGGCGTCGTCGTACTTCTTCTCCACCGTGAGGCGGTTCCCCTCCTTGACGAGCTTGTGCCCCTTCTGCGCGGCGGCGGGGGAGGCGCCGAAAAGAAGGAGAAGGGCGATGGCCGCTCCGGCCGGCACGGCCGCCCGTTTCGACCTCGCCGCCGTTCCTCTCCGCTTGCCGCGGAGGGTTTGGGTTTTCTTCCCGCCGTGCCCGACGGGCCGTGGCGTCCGCCGCCCCTCGGGGAGGATGAAACCGGCCGTGAGCAGCAGCACGGCGGCGACCAGCAGGGGCTGGAAGCGGTCCTCGTAATCGGTGATCCGGCGGGTCTCGATCTCCTTACGGTCGAGCCCGAGGAGGGCGCGGTAGGCCGAGCGGAACTCCCCGCCGCCCTGCGTCGCCCGCCAGTATTTCCCCCCGGAGACGTCGGCGATCCCGCGGAGCAGGTCCTCGTTGAGGCGGCTGGTGACGATGTGCCCTTCATCGTCCCTCTTCCAGCCGGAGGGCACGCCGTTCTCGTCCAGCAGGGGGATCGGGTCCCCCTTGGCGAGGGCCATGCCGATGGTGTACACCGGCACACCCATCTCGCGGGCCTTTTTCGCCGCCTCGACCGCGCCGCCCTCGTGGTCCTCGCCGTCGCTGATCAGCAGGATCGCCCGTCCGCGCGCCTCCTCCTCCGGGAAGGAGGCGAGGGCGGTTTCGATGGCCTCGGCGATGGCCGTGCCGGGGGTCGGGATCAGGCGGGTGTCGAGGAGGTCGAGGAACATCGCCGCGGCGTCATAGTCGAGGGTCAGCGGCATCAGCGGGTAGGCGGTGCCCGCGAAGGGAACGATCCCCACCCGGTCGCCCTTCAGCCCCTGGAGGAAGCGTCGCAGCTCAAAGCGGGCCTTCATGATGCGGCTGGGGCGGATGTCGCCGGTGTCCATCGAGCGGCTGACATCGACGCAGAGGAAGATGTCGATCCCCTCCCGCTTCACCTCCTCCCAGCGGGTGCCGATCCGGGGATCGGCGAGGGCGAGGGCGATGAAAGCCATCCCGGCGAGGAGGAGCCATCTCCGTGTCCGGCGCAGCGCAGCGCTGCGGCCGGGGGCGAGGTGCCGCCAGAGCGGATCGGCGGCGAACCGGCGCCGCGCCGCCCGGTCGCGGAAGCGGAGCGCGAACTCCAGCAGCAGCAGCGCGGCCGGCACCAGCAGGGCCAGCAGCCAGAATGGTTCAGCCCAGCGGATCATGGCTTCCTGGTTTCTCCCGGTCGTCGTTCCAAAACCGCTCCCTGTTCTCTCATTCGCTCCAACATCGCCTCCGGTCGCCGCCCCCCGCCTGTTGGACAGCCGTCAGACGGCGGGGTTGCGCAGCCAGGTCAGCGCCAGCAGCCGTTCCAGGAGCAGCAGCAGCAGCGCGAGGGCCGCCCAGGGGCGGAACAGCTCCCGCCAGCGGCGGAGGTGCTGCACCTCGATTCTGCTGGTCTCCATCTCGTCGATGCGCTTGTAGATCCGCCGGAGGGCATCGGCGGAGGTTGCGCGGAAATACCGGCCGCCGGTCATCTCGGCGATCTGTTGCAACAGCTCCTCATCGATTTCCACTCGCACCTGGCGGTATTGTATCCCGAAGGGGGTCTGCACCGGGGCGCGGGCGGTGCCGCGGGTTCCGATGCCGATGGTGTAGATCTTGATCCCCACCGCGGCGGCGGCGCGGGCGGCGGTGAGCGGGTCCGGCTGGTCCACGTTGTTCACCCCGTCGGTGAGGAGGATCAGCACCCGGCTCTTCGCATCGGAGGAGCGCAGCCGGTTCGCGCCGGTGGCGATCGCCTTGCCGATGCCGGTCCCGTCGGTGACCGTGCCCGCCTGCACCTGCTTCATCAACTCGACGAGGACGTTGTAGTCGAGGGTCAGCGGGCACCAGGTGTAGGCCTCGCCCGCGAACATGACCAGCCCGATGCGGTCGGAGGTGCGCCCGGCGATGAACTCCTCCGCCACCTGCTTCGCCGCCTCGACACGGTTGGGCTTGAGGTCCTGCGCGAGCATGCTCGTCGAGATGTCCAGCGCGATGACGATGTCGATCCCCCGGGTCGGCACGGTCTCCTCCTCCAGCGCCTTTCGCGGCCTGGCGAGGGCGACCACCAACAGGAGAATGGCGATCAGCCGCAGGGCGGCCGGGAGGTGCCGCAGGGCGCGGCGGGCGCGGCCCATCATCGGGCGCAGCACCCGCGCCGGGGGGTAGAGAACCGTCGGGGCGGGGCGCTTCAGCCCGCGCAGGTACCACAGGAGCAGGAGCACCGGCAGGAGCAGGAGGGCGAAGGCCCACGGGTCGGCCCACTCGATCATCGCCCGCCCTCCCGGCTTTCAGCGCGGGCATCGGATGCCGTCCGGCGTGCAGGGTCCGGGCCGTCGGCGGGGCCATCTGCGCCGGCCTCCCCGCCCGCCGGGGTATCGGCCGCTTCCGTGTCCGCCGCGCCGCCCTTCTCTCCCGTTTCCGGCGCGCCGTTTTTCCCCTCCGGCGGGGGTGCGGGCTTGTACGCCTCGATGATCGACTCGACCTGCCGGAGCATCTCCTCGCACCGCGCCGGCTCGAGGACCAGCTTGGCGAACTTGACCCCGTCGGCGTCCTCCAGCAGGCGCAGCAGGTGGGAGGGTTCGCAGCGCAGCCCGTTGCGCGAGGCCCAGCGGCGCACCTCCCAGGTGGTCATCTCGAGGACGGGCGCCCGGTGGACGCGCTCCAGCAGCCGCTTGGCGATCTCCACCAGCGCGCTGACATAGCCCTTCAGGTCGCCGCGCGCCAGGGGGTTGTCCGCGCGCAGGGCGGCGAGGGCGGCCCTCGCCTCCTCGTAGGGCGGCACCTCCGGCTCGCTGCCGGCCTCCCCGGCGGCCGGGCGGCGGAGCCGCTTCCAGGCCCACCACGCCGCCGCGGCGAGGAGGAGAGCGCCCGCGAGCCACGGCCCCCACCAGCGGAGAAGGTCGAGGAGGGTGATCGGCAGGTCCTCCTGCGCCTTCAGCGGCTTCAGCTCCGCCTCGCCGCTGTCCGGGAGGACGCTGACGATTCGCAGGGTGCCGCCGGGGACGGAGAGGGTGCCCGCCGGGGTGCTGACGAGGAGATCGCCGGTGGAGAAGCTGCCGGTGTCGTAGGCGGCCACCATCCAGCTCACCTGCGGTCCGCCCGCCTTCTTCAACGCCCGGCCCCGCGCCGTGTCGACGCCCAGCACCGTGAGGTCCCCGAGCCGGTCGCCCACCGGCGGCCAGCCGATCTCCCCGGGCGGGAAGCCGGGAAGGGTCAATGTGACCCGGACGGGGTCGCCGACCGTGGCGACGGGCGGCTGGACCGTGAGGCGCGGCTCCCCGGCCCGCTGCTCCGCGAACCCGAGGGCGGCGATCACCGCGAGGGCGAGCGCGGCGGCCGCCGCGCGGGCGGCCGCCGCCCGCGGCGTGAGGGGCATGGGCCCGCCCGCCCTGTTTCTCCGCCTCCCGCCCGCCATCAGCGCCTTCGCTCCCGTTCGCGGAAAAACCGGACCAGCGGGCGGAGGTACGGCTGTTCCGGCTGGGCGAGGTCGATCTCCACCCGGTCGATCCGCTGCCGTTTGCAGAAACCGTCCAGGTCGCGCAGGAAACGGCGCTGCCGGAGGGAGAAGGCCTCCCGCAGGGTGCGGCTGCCGCTGTCCGTCCAGACCACCTCGCCGGATTCCGGGTCCTGCAGGGGGAGCCAGCCCACCGGGGGGAGGGAGCGCTCGCGGGGGTCGAGGATGTGCAGCGCGATCAGGTCGTGCTTCCGCGCGGCCACCTTCGCCGCCTCCCGCCAGGCGTGGTCATCGTCCTGAAAGTCGCTGATCAGGAAGGCGATGGCCCGTTTCCGCTGGGAGCGCAGCAGCACATCGAGCCCCGTGGCCAGGTTCGTGCCGCGCCCGGCGGCCTCGAAGGCGAGCAGGTCGCGGATCATCCGCAGCGCGTGCGAGGTGCCCTTCTTCGGGGGAACGTAGCTTTCGAGCCGGTCGCTGAAGAGGATCAGCCCGACCTTGTCGTCGTTCCGCATGGCGCTGAAGGTGAGCACGGCGGCCAGCTCCGCGGCGAGTTCACGCTTGCGCTGCCGGACGCTGCCGAACTCCCCCGAGGCGGAGACATCCACCAGCAGCATCACCACCAGCTCGCGCTCCTCCTCGAAGAGCTTCACGAAGGGGCGCCCCTCGCGCGCGGTGACATTCCAGTCGATGGTGCGGATGTCATCTCCCGGAACGTACTCACGCACCTCGGAGAACTCGATCCCGCGCCCCTTGAAGGCGCTGTGGTACTCGCCGCTGAACAGCTCGGAAACCGCGCCGCGGGTGCGGATCTCGATGGTGCGGACCTTGCGGATCAGCTCTCGTGTCGTCATGCGGACCCGTTGGTCAGTGGCGGCCGCCCGGTGGAAAAGGTGCCCTGCGGGCCGCCCGATGAACGTACCCGAGCCGGACCGGCCGGATCAGGGAACCTCGATCCCGTGGAGAATCTCCTCGACGATGTCGTCGCTGCTGCGCTCCTCGGCCTCCGCCTCGAAACTGGGCAGCACCCGGTGGCGGAGGATGTCATGCCCGACGGCGCGGATGTCCTCGGGGATGACGAAGGCGCGTCCCTGGAGGTACGCCCAGGCGCGGGCGGCCTTCACCAGGTACAGTGTCGCCCGCGGGCTGGCGCCGTAGGCGATGAGCGGCTTCAGGTCGTCCAGCCCGAACTCGTCGGGGCGGCGGGTGGCGAAGACGATGTCGAGAACGTAATTCTCGATCTTCTCATCCACGTAGACCTGCTCGGTGACGCGCCGCGCGGCGAGGATGTCGGCGGGACCGAGGACGGGCTGGATCTCCGGCACCTGCGAGACGCTGTGCAGCCGCAGGATCCGACGCTCCTCCTCCCGGTCGGGATAGTCCACCCTCAGTTTCAGCATGAAACGGTCCACCTGCGCCTCGGGGAGGGGGTAGGTGCCCTGCTGCTCGATCGGGTTCTGGGTCGCGAGGACGAGGAACGGCTCTGGCAGGGGCAGGGTCCGGTCGCCGAGGGTCACCTGGCGCTCCTGCATCGCCTCCAGCAGGGCGCTCTGCACCTTCGCCGGCGCGCGGTTGATCTCGTCGGCGAGAATGAAGTTGGCGAACACCGGCCCCTTCTTCGTCTCGAAACCGCCGTCACGCGGGTTGTAGATCAGGGTGCCGATCAGGTCGGCGGGCAGCAGGTCGGGGGTGAACTGCAACCGGTGGAAGCTGGCGTCGATCGCCCGCGCCAGGCTGCTGACCGCGAGGGTCTTCGCCAGCCCGGGAACGCCCTCGAGCAGGACATGGCCGTCCGCCAGCAGCCCGACCAGGAGCCGCTCCACCATGTAGTTCTGCCCGACGAGGACCTTGCCGATCTCCTCGCTCAACGCCCGGATCGGAGCGCTGCTCCGCGCTACATCCTCGGTGATCGCCTGAATATCCTGCGCCATGACGTCTCCATGCAGCAAAAAGGAACGATGTCGTACAGGTTTTCTTGTACTCTCCGTAATCCGCGAGGTTCCGGCCCCGCGAGACGCGATCGGCGAAAGGTAGTAATACCAGCGCTTGGAAGTTACTTCTTCGCCGAGAACCGGCCGCTTGAATAGGGACGGTACCGGGTATCGGGCGGGAATGGCAAACCCGGGAGTGATTTTTGAGCGCCGGGTGATGAGTGGTTGGGAAGGGACGGTGGGAGCGAAGCGGGTTTTCCGAGTCCGCGGCGGGAAATCTCGCGGGGCCGGGGCGGGAGACAGCCGGCGGGGCTGTTTCAGGGTTAAACTTGCGGCATGTCGACGCAGCATCCCCCACGCCTGCCCACGGCCGGCCAGCTCCTCAACCTCGCGCTGGCCTACCTCGGCGCCGGGCTCTCCCGCCTCGCGCGCCGCCCGGTGGTCCTCGGCGCGCCGGCGATGCTGATGGTCGAGCCGACCACCGCCTGCCAGCTCCGCTGCCCGCACTGCGCCCTCGGCCGCGGCGAGCTGACCCGCCCGGCGGCGCGGCTGACCCTGGAGGAGTTCCGCCGCATCTGGGACGCCGTGCGCCCCGCGCCCGCCCTGTTGCAGTTGTGGAACCAGGGCGAGCCGCTGCTCAACCCCGAGATCGCGGCGATCATCCGGCACGCCGCCTCCTCCGGCGCGCGGGTGGTGCTCTCGACCAACGTCGAGCCGCTGGAAAAAGAACTGCTCGCCGCCGAACTGGTCGATGCCGGCCTGCACGAGCTGATCCTCTCGCTGGACGGCGCGACGGCGGAGTCGCACCTGGCCTATCGCACCGGCGGCAGCTTCGAAAAGGTCGAGCGCGGGGTGAGGAACATCGTCGCGGTGCGCCGGGAGCGAGGCGTGCGCCACCCGAAACTCACCTGGCAGTTCATCCTCTTCCGCCACAACCTGCCGGAGGCGGACGAGGCGAAGCGGCTCGCGCGACGGTGGGGGGTGGACCGGGTGGTGTTCAAGACCGCCCAGCTCGAGGATACCGCGCGGGAGGAGGGGGAGCGCTGGCTGCCGGAGGAGCCGCGTCTGCGCCGCTACGATCTGAGAGGCGACCGCTGGGTGCTGCGGCGCGGGGCGCACTTCTTCTGCGACCGGATCTATACCAGCGCCACCGTGCTCGCGGACGGCCGGGTCGTGCCCTGCTGCTTCGACAAGGACGGAAGCCACGTCCTCGGAAATGCGCTGGAGCAGCCTTTCCCCGAGGTATGGCGCGGGCGGGCGTACCAGGCGTTCCGCCGGAGGATGCTGACCGCCGGCCGTCCCGGAATGTGCGGCAACTGCACCGAGGGGCTGCGCAACCTGGAAGTGAAGCCGTGAAGGGGGGCTTCCGGTCCTGTCGGCGGGGTCGCTGCCAAGCCGCGGGTCGCTTGTGGGAACGGGGCGTGGATGGTAGTTTACAAGATTGAAGCGCAATAGCACGGTCCGTGTGGAGATCGATGCCGAAGAACTTTCTCAAGAAGCTCCAGCAAGGCGTGCTCCTCGGCGACGGGGCGATGGGCACGCAACTCTATGCGCGCGGGGTGTACATCAACCGCAACTACGATGACCTCAACCGCAGCGATCCGCACCTTGTCAAGGCGGTGCACCGGGATTACATCGAGGCCGGCGCGCAGGTCATCGAGACCAACACCTTCGGTGCGAACCCCTATCGTCTCGGCACCCACGGCCTCGAGGACAAGACCTACGAGATCAACCTGGCCGGGGCAAAGCTGGCGCGGCGGTGCGCCGACGAGGCCGCCGGGGTCCTCGTCGCCGGGTCCATCGGTCCCCTCGGCAAGCCCATCGCGCCGGTGGGGAAGATCAGCGAGAGCGACGCCTTCGATGCGTTCAGCCGGCAGGTGAAGGGGCTGATCGACGGCGGGGTGGACCTGTTCATCCTCGAGACCCACCTCGACCTGCACGAGATCCGCATCGCCATCCGCGCCGTGCGCGAGCAGAGCGACCTGCCCGTCGTGGCGATGATGACCATCGACCGGAACGGCCAGACCCTGTACGGCCGCACGCCGGAGCAGATCGCCGGCGCCCTCGCCTCCGAGCCCGTGGAGGTCATCGGGCTGAACTGCTCCACCGGCCCGCAGGTCATCCTCGAGGGGTTGCAGCAGATGCGGGAGGTGACGGACAAGCCCCTCGCGGCCTTCGCCAACGCCGGCGAACCGAAGATGGTCGAGGGACGCCTCCTCTACCTGGCGACCCCGGAGTATTTCGCCGAGTACACCAAGCGCCTGATGCAGCACGGCGTGCGCCTGGTCGGCGGCTGCTGCGGCACCACCCCGCACCACATCCGGATGATGGCCGCGGCGATCCGCGCCCTGCAGCCGGTGAGCGCCCCGGCGCAGGTGCTGGTCTCCCCGCGCAGGAAAAAAAAGAGCGCGCCCGCAAGGCGGATGAAACTCGCCCCGCGGGGTGAGCGCTCGCCCCTCGGGAGGCTCCTCGATGAGGGGGCCTTCCCGGTCTCCTGCGAGTTGAACCCGCCCCGCACCCCGGCCACGGGGCGCATCCTCCGCCAGGTGCGGATGCTCCAGGCCGCCGGGGTGAACGTGGTCAACCTGCCGGACGGCCCCCGCGCCTCGGCGCGGATGAGCCCGATGGCGCTGGCGCACATCATCGCCGGCGAGACCGGGATGGACACCATCCTCCATTATACCTGCCGCGACCGTAACATCCTCGGGATGCAGTCGGACCTCCTCGGCGCGGAGGCGCTCGGCCTGAAGAACCTCCTCGCGGTGACCGGCGACCCGCCGAAGCTGGGCGACTACCCGATGGCGACCGCGGTCTTCGACGTGGACGCCATCGGCCTGCTGCGCATCGCCGACAACCTGAACCACGGTCTCGACCTGGCGGGCAACCCGATTCCCCGGGCGACGACCTTCTTTCTCGGCGCGGGGTTCAACCCCGGTGCGATCGACCTCGCCCTCGAGGTGGACCGCCTGCACCAGAAGATCGAAGCGGGGGCGGAGTATATTCTCACCCAGCCGATGTTCGACCAGGAGAAGCTGCTGGTCGCCATCGAGAAGGCCGGCGGGGTGAAGGTCCCGATAATTGCGGGAATCCTGCCCCTCGGGTCTTACCGTAACGCCCTGTTCTTCCACAATGAAGTGCCGGGGATGAGCGTGCCGGAACCCATCCAGGAGCGGATGCGCCTCGCCTCGGAGAAGGGGAAGGAGCACGCCCAGGCCGAGGGCGTCGCCATCGCCCGCGAGGCGCTGGGCGCGGTGCGGGAGTATGTGCAGGGGGCCTACATCATGCCCCCCTTCGGCAAGGTGGAGATGGCCATCGAAACCGCCGCCGTCCTCCCCGGCCGCAAGGATCTCGCGCAGGTGCTCCTGGAGGTGGAGGAGAACGGCGGGGAGGAATAAAAACGACGTTGCGGCGCCGGGCCGGCGTGGGGCGGCGCCCGGGCGGCGCCGGGTCGGCACGGAGATGCGCCGAGGCGGCTTGAAGAGGTGTCCATGAATCAGGGTTCGGGCATGGAAGAGGCAGCACCTTCGTCCCCGCGCCTTCCGCGCGGGGTGGTCTGGATTACCGGCGCCTCCTCCGGGATCGGGCGGGCCGCGGCGGAGCTGCTGGCCGCGCGGGGATGGCGTGTCGCGGCGAGCGCCCGCGACGAGGCCGCCCTCTCGGAGATGGCTTCGCAGGTCGATGAGATCCACGCCTACCCGCTGGATGTGGCCGATGCCGCGGCGCGGCGGGAGGTCTTCCGCCGGATTCGCGAGGACCTCGGCCCGCTGGATGCGCTGGTGAACAACGCCGGGTACGGCCTGCGCGGGGCGTTGGAGGAGGTGGAAGCGGGCGAGGCGCGGGCGATGTTCGATGTCAATGTCCTCGCCCCCCTGGCGCTCACCCGCCTTGTGCTGCCGGAAATGCGGGCGCGGCGGACCGGCCGGATCGTGATGGTCAGCTCCGTCGTCGGGCGCGTGGCGATGCCCCTGAGCGGGCTCTACTCCGCCACCAAGTTCGCCCTGGAGGGCCTCAGCGACGCCCTGCGCGCCGAAGTCGCGCCGTGGGGCATCGATGTCATCCTCGTGGAACCCGGGCCGATCGCGACGCGTTTCGGGAGTACGGCGAGAGCTCTCTCCCGCGCGAAACTGAGCCGGGAGGATTCACCCTACCGCCACGCCTACCGCCGCCTGCTTCGCTCCCCGCTGTACGCCCCGGAGCGGGCGTGGGGGCCGCGGCCGGTGGCGGAGGCGATCCGCGATGCGCTGGAGAGCGACCGCCCGAAGGTCCGCTACCCGGTGCACCTCGTCGCGGTGTGGCTGCCCCGGTTCGCGCGCCTTCTGCCGGCCCGCTGGATGGACCGCCTGCTGGCCTCGCGCATCGGGTTGGGTGCCGGGAGGCGGCTGCAATGATCGAGCTGGCGATCCCCGGAGTCGGGAGCCTCAGGCTGACCCATCTCCTCTCGGACCTGAACGGCACCCTCGCGGTGGACGGCGTCCTCCAGCCGGGGGTGGCGGCCCGCCTGGAGGCGCTTACGAAACAGCTCGAGGTCTCCCTGCTCACGGCGGACACGCACGGGAGCGCCTCCTACATCGAAAGCCAGTTTCCTTCGCTCCACGTGACCCGGTTGGAGCCGGGGCATGAGGCGGAGGCGAAACGGGACGAGGTGCTCCGCCTGGGCGCGGAGGGGGTGGTGTTCCTCGGGAACGGCGCGAACGACGTGCTCGCCCTCGAGGCGGCCGCCCTGGGAATCGCCGTGATCGGGGGCGAGGGAGCCTATCCCCCGGTGCTGCCGGCCGCGGACCTCGTCGTGCAGAGTCCGGCGGACGCCCTCGACCTTCTCCTGTATCCGAAGCGGATTATCGCGGGATTGCGGAGGTGAGAGGTGGCGCGCGAAACTGAGCCTTTCACCGCCGCCGCCATCCTTCTCGCCGGTGGACTCGGACGCCGGTACGGGGAAATCCGCCCGAAGGTGTTCGCCGAGCTGGACCACAAGCCGCTGTTCGTACACGCCGCGGATCACCTCGCGGCCTCGAAGCGATTTCGTGAACTCGTTCTCGTAGTGCACTCCTCCTGGGTGCCGTTGGCGTACGATCTTGCGCAGTGGTGGCATCTGGAGATCGCCCGCCACATCCTGCCGGCGGCGGAGGACCCGGTGGCGAGTGTCGAACAAGCGCTGAAAGAGGTGCATCGCGCCTATGATGTCGTCGCGGTGCACGAGGCGGCGTTTCCCTTGCCCGACCCCGCGATGATCGCCGAGGTGCTCGACGCGGCGTACGAAGAGGGGACGGCGGCAAGCGCGGTCCCGCTGCCCGAAGGGGAGGCCGCGGAACGAGGGGAGGTTGCGGTGCGACTGGCGGGGAAGAGGTACATCGTGCACTCTCCCCTCGCCTTCCGCCGGGACCGGCTGACTGCCCTGTTGGAGGCATATCCCGGGAAGAGAGAGATAGGGAAGGGCGGCACGGATTCCGGAGGTGGTGGGGTGGGCGGGCGGAGTGAGGCGGAGGTCGAAGTCGGCGCGCTTCTCTCCCTTGCGGAGCATCTTGGCGAGCCCGTGCGTCTGCTCCCCGTGACGAGGGAGAATCCCCACGTGATGATCCCGGAGGACCTGGAGCACTGCCTGAACGTGCTTCGCGGACGGAAGCAACGATGAAGGAGACGAGTGTGAGAATCGGATACGGCGTGGACATGCTTCGACTGGTGCCGGACGCCAAGCTGGTGCTCGGTGGGGTGGAGATTCCGTTTGACCGCGGCCTGGACGGCCCCGGGGGCGGAGACGTGCTCGCGAGGGCGGTGATGGATGCGATGCTCGGGGCCTGCTCGACCTGCATCCCCAAGCCGATTCCCCTGCACGAGACGGGGGATGCCGCCAGCCCCCTCGCCGAGCTTGCGTCCCTCGCGGAGGAGGGACGCAAGCGCGGTTTCCGGGTGATCAATCTGGATGCCACCCTGCTGCTCGAGCGCCCCCGGCTGGCGATCTTCATCGAGAAGATGCGCGGCAACCTGTCCAGGGCCCTCGGTGTGGACACGATGCACATCTCCATCAAGGAGCGCAGCCCCGAGGGGCTGGGTCCGGCGGGACGCGGCGAGGGCATCGAAGCGCGGGTCGTGATGTTGATGAACATGGAGTAGGAGTGAGCAAGACCCGCTTCGCACCCTCGCCCACCGGTCCGCTGCACATCGGCGGGCTGCGTGTCGCCCTCGTCAACCGCCTCGTCGCGACGGCGCGGGGGGGGCGGTTCATGCTGCGCATCGACGACACCGACGAGGAGCGCACGCTGCCGGGCGCGGCGGAGGCGATCATCCGGGATCTCGCCTGGGCCCTCGCCCCGTTGACGCCGCCGGGAAGCTCGGCGCCCTGGGACGAGGGGCCGCGGGCGGCGGGGGACCGGATCCAGGCGCACCGCGAAGCGGCCGGCCGCCTCTACCACGAGGGCAGGGCCTATCCCTGTTTCGCCGGCGAGGAGGAGCTGGAGAAGATCCGCGCCTCGCAGCTCGCCGCCGGGCAACCGCCCCGGCCGGGGCGGGTCTGGCGCAACCGGGACCCCGCGGAGGTGCGCGAGCGGCTGGACCGGGGCGATCCGTACGTTCTCCGTCTCGCCATGCCCCTCGAGGGGGTCGCCGAATGGGAGGACCTGGTCCGCGGCCCGATGGCGATCCCCTTCGCCGATCTCGATGACCCCGTTCTCCTGCGGCGTGACGGCACCCCGACCTACCACCTCGCCTCGGTGGTGGATGACCTGGAGTACGGTGTCACGGACGTGATCCGCGGGGCGGACTGGATCTCTTCCACGCCGATTCATTTAGTGCTCTGCGACGCCCTCGGCCGCCCCCGCCCGCGATACGGCCACCTTCCGCTGCTCCAGGCGCCCGGCGGCGGCAAGTTGAGCAAGCGTGAAGGGAGCGGGTTCACCGTCGCCGAACTGCGCGAGGCGGGGTACCTGCCCGAGGCGGTGCTGCACACCGTGCTCCTCTCCGGCGGAGCGCAGCCGGCGTTGGAGGGCGAGCCGGACCCCCGCCGGTGGGCGGAGAAGCTCGACCTGCACCGCCTGGGGGTCGCCGACAGCCGCTGGAACCCCTCCCTCCTCGATCACCTGCAACAGCGGCACCTCGGCCGTCTCGCCCCCGGGGAATTGCAGGCGAGAATCGCTCCCCTGCTGACCGGGGATCGCGAGGGGTACCTCGACCATGACCGCCTCCTTCCGGCCCTCGAACTGGTGCGGGAGGAGGGGGGGCGGCTGCCCGAGCTGGCCGAGAGGCTGGACCTCTTCCTCGCGCCCGATCCACCGGCCGCTGAGCCGCGGGAGGATGAGTTGTTCGACCGGCTCATCTCCGCCTTCGAGGGGTTCGAGGGGTGGAGCGGCGGGGCGTTCCGCGAGGTCTGCATGCACATCGGCGAGGTTCTCGGCCTCGGTGGAAGGGAGCTGTGGCATCCGATCCGCGTGCAGCTCACGGGCCGTGAACGCGGCCCGGAGCTGGTCCGCATCGCGGAAGTGCTCGGGCGCGACGAGGTTCTCCGGCGTCTGCGGCGGGGGCGGGGATGAGTCGGCGGCGGCTGGTCACGGCGGTTGTGGTGTTCCTCGGGGCGCTGTTCATGCTCCAGCTTTTCCGCCGGCCGGTTCCCACCTTCGCCGAACAGTTCCTCTTCGACCTGTTCGTCTCCGTTCTGGCGGTTGTCGTCCTCGCCCGGGTGCGCCCGGCCCGCACGCTGGACGGCGAAATCGGACGCCTGCTGATCGGCGCGCTCCTCCTGCCGCTCAGCCTGGTGTTTCTCCGGGCGGGTATCCTCGGGATTCGCGTGATCGCCCCGGAGGGAGAGCTCCTCCGCTGGGAAATGATCGGCCGCGTTCTCCCCGCCTTCGCGCTCGCCTGGTCGTTCTGGGCGGTGGTGCGGATCGGCGGGGAGTGGTGGCTGCGCCGCAGCCGCCGGGTGGTGATCGGCGCGGCGCTCGCCCTCGTGGCTCTGCTGCTCCGGTCCGAGACGTTCCTCGAGTGGGTGGCGGTCGCCTACGCGATTCTCTTCGTGATTCCGACGGGGCGGCTCGAGGAGCTCGACGGACGCCGGCGCTGGTGGGTGCTGGCCCTTCTCCTCGCCGGCCCCCTGATGGCGCTCTTCTGCTCCCTGCGTGTCACGAACAGCGGCGTCGGGGTCACACTCGGTGGCGGGATCAGAATGGAGCTGGGCCCGCAGGTCATCGATTCCCTTCGGACCCGCGGGGTGAGCGATTTCGCCCAGCGATTGCTCGCCTTCTACTGGCTGAGCATGCCGGTGCGCATGCTCATCGCCACGGCCCAGGGGAAATACGGACTGCGGATACCTATCTGGCTGAAACTGGCGTTCACCTACCTTTTCAGCACCCTGATCCCCGGCCTGCTGCTCGTCGCCCTCGTCGCCGTCGGGATGTACGCCGGTGTCGGAACGCTCCGCGCCCGCGCGGTCAGGAACCTGGTCTACCAGGACCTGGAGAACCTGGAAGAGGCGTTGCGGGAGCGGCGGCTGGATGCTTTCAGCCCGGCGGACAGCGTCGCGCAGGGGATGTACCTGCGCCTGCCGCCCGCCTCCCGGGAGAGGGAGTCCGGCGGTGCCGCCCAGCCGTTTCCCGTCTTCCCCGGTGTGACTCCCGGGGCGATGGACCAGATGGGCGGCCGCACGGGGATGCCGATGGCGACGCTCCCCGAGGGGTGGGAGATGCAGCCCCCGGCGGGCGGCGGAGCCGCCCGGGCGGAGCCGCAGGAGGTGTGGGTGCGCATGGCGGCGAAACGGGCGCCCTGGGCGCTGCCGGACACCCTGCCGAAATTCCCCGGCTGGTCGGACACGACGATGGGGCAGCACGGGATTCTCCCGGTGGGCGAGGGGAGGTCCGCCTACGCCGCGGCGGTGGTCCGCTCCCCGGGGTCGCGTCTCGTCTACGTCGCCCTGAGACCGATGAACCGGGAGCTTGTCGAAGGGTACAAGCGGGTCGTCGGTGCGGACATCGTGATCAATCCCTCCTTCTCCCTGAGCGCGGAGGGGCCGGACACGGGGAATGTCCAGCTTCCCCTCGGCGCCTTCGAGGAGCGCGATCCGCGCTGGAGGACGATGGAAGCCGTGGCCACGGAGCGCGACACGACGGGGGACTTCTGGCACAGGCCTCTGGGACATGGCATCTGCGAGCTGCAAAGCTGGCCGCGGGAAAACCGGCCCGGCGAGCAGAGCATCGGAATGATCTCCGTCTGGACCTCCATCGCCGGGCTCTTCTCCTCGCTCTACACGACCACCGGACTCAGCAAGCTCACCGTGATCGCCCTTCTCGTGATCGGGATTCTTCTCCTTCTCGTGGTGCTGCTCTCGAGCGTCCTCGGGTTCGGCATCACCCGCACCATCACCTCCTCGGTGGCTTCCCTGCGCCAGGGGACCGAACAGTTGCGGAAGGGCAATCTCGATACGACCATCCGGGTGAGCAACCGGGACGAACTCGGGGAGCTGGCGGACAGCTTCAACCGGATGACCGCCGACCTGCGCAGGATGCTGGAGGAGACCGCCGAGAAGGAGCGCCTCGAACACGAGGTGCAGATCGCCCGCCAGATCCAACTTCGCCTGCTGCCGGAGCGGCTTCCCGAACCGCGAGGATTCCGCTTTGCCGCGCGCAGCGATCCCGCGCTCGAGGTCGGCGGGGATTACTATGACGCTTTTACGCTGGGGAACGGCGACATCCAATTGGCGGTGGGGGACGTCTCCGGCAAGGGCGTCGCGGCGGCGATGCTGATGAGCAACCTCCAGGCGAGCCTGCACGCCCTCGCGGGACAGTCCCTCGACCTCCGGGAGATGGTCCGGCAACTGAACCGGCAGATCTGCGACAACTCCACGCCGGAGATGTTCATCACCTTCTTCACGGGGATTCTCGACTCCCCCCGCCGGAAGCTCACCTTCGTCAATGCGGGACATGATGAACCGATCCTGCTCCGCGCGGACGGGGAGGTGGAATCCCTGACCACGGGGGGAATCATCCTCGGCGTGATCCCGGAGACGGAGTACGAGACCGGCGAGGTCACTCTCGCCCCCGGAGACCTGCTCGTCTGCTATTCCGACGGCCTCACGGAGGCGATGGACGAGGAGGGCGAGGAGTTCGGCCGGGAGAGACTGCTGGAATCGATCCGGCAGCTGCACGGCGAGGAGGTGGAGATCATCGTGGAGGAGATCCTCACGGAGGTCCGGCTCTACGCGGGCGACGAACGGGCCGCGATGGATGATCTCACCCTGATGGTCATCGCCGCGGAGGAGGGGGAACCATACGGGGAGGAGGACGGCGATGGCGGGTGATGGGAAGCCGCGTGTGCTGGTGGTTTGCGGCGGGGAGAGCTATGAACGGCGTGTCTCCCTCGAGAGCGGCGATGCGGTGGCGGAGGGGTTGCTCGCGGCGGGCTTCGAAGTCGTAAAGCTGGACACCGCGAACCCGGTGCACCTTCGGCCCGGCGACGAGCGCTTTCTCACGGGCGCGGTGGGGACGACCCCCCCGGAGGAGGTGGAATCGGCCCGGCTCGACCGGCATGGCTGGGTCGCGCTCACCGCGACCCTCGCGGCGGCGGAGGTGGACGTCGTCTTCCCCATTCTCCACGGCGGCTGGGGCGAGGACGGGCGCTTCCAGGCGCTGCTCGAACTGCTCGCCTTCCCGTACCTCGGCAGCGGGGTGCTCGCCTGCCAGCGGGCGATGGACAAGGCGGCGGCCCGGGAGATCGCCGTCCGCGCCGGGGTGGACGTGGCGGACGGGTTCGTCGTCGAGGAGGATGAGCCCGCCGCCGAGGCGGCGCGACGGGCGCTGGACGAGCTGGGGGGCAAGGTGGTGCTCAAACCCCGCCACGGCGGCTCCACCGTGGACCTGTTCATCCTCGGGGATGCCGGCGCCTGCGCCGGGGCGATCGAGGTCATCCGGGAGCACGGCGACCAGCCCCTGGTGGAGAGGTACATCCCCGGGCGGGAGATGACGGTCAGTTTTCTCGACAGGGACCCCCACCCCGTGATCGAGATCGACCCGCGCACCGGCCTGTACGACTACACCCGCAAGTACACGAAAGGGGAGACCGAGTACCACTGTCCCGCCCCCCTGCCCGAGGAGCAGGCGCGTGAGGTGCAGGAGAAGGCCGCGAGGGTATACCGCGCCCTCGGCTGCCGTCATTTCGGCCGCGTGGACTGGCGGTTGAGCCCGGAGGGGCGGTGGGTGTTCCTCGAGGTGAACACCGTACCCGGGATGACCGCGCTCTCCCTCGTCCCGATGGCGGCGAAGGCCACGGGGCTGGACTTCCCCGCCCTGATGGCGCGCTACGTGGAACTGGCCCTGCGGGATGGTCCGCGCGGCGCTTGACACCGTCCCCCCGCAAACGCCCGGATGCCATGGCAGACCGAAGGAATCCCGGTTCAGGCGGCACCGTGGACGCCCCGCGGCGGGGCTCTCCCCTCCCCGCCGCCGCGCTGGTCCTGGCCGCCCTTCTCGCCGCCGCTCCCCCCGTCCGGGCGCAGGTCGTTCTCAACGAGGTGATGTACAACCCCGAGGGCGACGACGATACCGCCGAGTACGTCGAGCTGTACAACATCAGTGCGTTCACGGTGGATCTCGAGGGGTGGCGCCTGGCGGACGGCGCCGGGGCCGACAGCCTGCTGCCCGCGCCGGACGACACGGCGTATACCCTCCCGCCCGGCGGGTACGCCCTCATCCTCGACCCCGATTACTGGCGGGAGGGGGACGGGCGCTACGATGACCGCATCCCCCCGGGCGTCCTCCTCCTCACCGTGCCGGATGCCTCCCTCGGGGGCAACGGCCTCGCCAATGCCGTCGCGGAGACGGTCCGGCTTCTCGACGCGGGCGGCGTGGTCATCTCCTCGCGGCGCTACCGCCCCGGCGCTCCCCAGGGGGTCAGCGAGGAGCGCATCCGGACGGACCGGGGCGAGGAGGATGACAACTGGGCCTTCTCGGCGGAGGGCGGCACCCCGGGCGCGCGCAACGGCGTCACCCCGCCCGATTATAACCTCGCCCTCGACTCCCTCGCGCTGGAGCCCGGCGGCCTGGCCGGGGCGATGACCCTCCGGGCGCGTGTGACCCTGCACAACGCCGGCCTGCTGACCACGCCGCCGGACTCGCTGACCATCACCCTCCGCCGCCACCTCACCGGCGGGGCCGTCATCGGGGGGAAGTGGCCGATTCCGGTGCTCGACCCGTCGGTCGAGTGGTCACTGGACGAAACCCTGGCCGACACCTGCGGCGGCGGCCTGTGGGCCGTGACCGCGGCGCTCTCCGCGGGGGATGATGACCCCTCGGACGACACCCTCCGCACCCGCATCGCGCTCCCCTATCCCCGCGGGACGCTGCGGCTGAACGAGCTGATGGTCGATCCGCCGGACGGAGTGCCGGTGGAGTGGATGGAGCTGGCCTGCCGGGCGGGTGAGCCGGTTCCCCCCGGCGGGTGGCGGGTGGAGGACGCCTCCGGCCGCGAGGCGGTGATCGACTCCGGCGCCCCGCCGCTCGCGGTGGAGGGGCTGCTGGTGCTCGCGGACGACTCCACGCTGGCGGCGTGGCCGGGCCTGCCGCCGGGGGCCTTCGTCGTCCCGGCGGGCTGGCCGGTGTTGAACGACGGCGGCGACGTCCTTGTCCTCCGCGATCCCACCGGGACGGCGATCGACAGCGTGATCTACGGCCCCGCGCCCGGGGGGGGAAGCCTGGTTCGGTTCGTGGAGAACGATGCGCCCGCGCCGGAGGACTGGATTCCGACGCCCGGCGACACGGCGGGCACGCCGGGAGGGGTGAACCCCTCCCCGACGGCGCGGCTCGAGATCGGACAGCTCGCCTTTACTGTCGATGAAGAGGAGGCGGGCGGCGGCCGCAGGCTCACCCTCTCCGCAACCGTCCTGAACACGGGGCTGGCGCCCTCGGACCCCGCCCGGCTGCGCCTGTCGCTGGACCGCCACGCGGCCGGCTCGCCGGTGGAGGCGGGCTCGTGGGCGTTGCCCGCGCTGGCGCCCGGCGACAGCGCCCTCCTCGAGGAGGACCTGGGGGTATATGCCGCGGGGCGGTACCGGGCCCTCGCGGAGGTCCGGGAGATCTGGGGGGCGGTGGCGGATTCGCTGGTCGCCTGGCCGCGTGTCCCCTACGCTCGCGGTGCGCTGCGGTTCGATGAGATCATGCCCGACCCGCCGGAATCGGTGCCGGTGGAGTGGGTGGAGATCGAGAGCGACGCGGGCGAACCGGTGCCCCTCGGCGGTTGGATGCTGCGGGACGCCGCCGGGATGGTCGGGAGCATCGACTCCGGCGCGGCGGCGATGGATTCCGGGCTGGTCGTCCTCGCGGCGGAGGACGGCCTGCTCGCCTGGCCGGGGTTCGACCCGGCGGCGCTGCGCCTGCCCGACGGTTGGCCCACGTTGAACAACGCCGGGGATACCCTCGTTCTCCTCGATCCCACCGGCGCGCCGGTGGACAGCATCATCTTCGGGGCCGCGCCGGAGGGGCGGAGCCTGATCCGCACCGGGTGGGGGGACACGCCGGGTCCGGGGGACTG
The DNA here is from genome assembly GCA_964404605.1 of uncultured bacterium. Classification (GTDB taxonomy): domain Bacteria; phylum Electryoneota; class Electryoneia; order Electryoneales; family Electryoneaceae; genus CAYOKT01. The sequence goes on along the minus strand of CAYOKT010000013.1, from coordinate 4,003 downwards.
GACGGCTTCGCCGGACACCCTGCCCGGCACCCCCGGCGAGGCGAATCCCTGGCCCTTCCCGTTCCACCTGTCGCTCGCCGCGTTCGACCTGTCGCCCGGCGTGGAGCAGGGGGAGGAGGGCGCGGCGCTCCACCTGCGGGCGACGGTCCGCTCCGAGGGCGCTGAATCCGCTCCCCCGGGCCGTTTCCGCCTCACCCTGCGGCGCCACCTGGCGGGCGGGGCGGTCGAGGCGGGATCATGGCCGCTGTCCGCCCTCGCGCCCGGGGACAGCGCGGTGATCGAGGAGGACATCGGCCCCCTGCCGGGCGGACGATACGCGGCGGAGGGGCTCGTGGAGAGCCTCGACCCGGAGGCCCTGCTGGCGCGGGCGGTGCGGTACGTCTATCTGCCCTATGCGCCCGGCGCGCTGCGGATCAGCGAGCTGATGCCCGATCCGCCGGAGTCGGTGCCGGTGGAGTGGGTGGAGATCTCCGGGGAAGCGGGGGAGGCGGTGCCGCTGGGCGGCTGGACGATCCGGGACGCGGCGGGCGGCGCGGCGCGGCTCGACTCCCTCGATGCCGGAGCGCTCGAGGCGGACGCCGTGGTTGTGCTCGGCGAGGATTCGCTCCTCTTCCAGTGGCCCGGCATCCCGGAGGAAACCGTGCGCATCATGGACCACTGGCCCCGGTTGAACAACGGCGGCGACACCCTCGTCCTGCTCGACCCCTCCGGGCAGGTCGTGGACAGCGTGATCTACGGCTCCGCGCCGGAGGGTGTCAGCCTGGTGCGGGTGCGCTGGGAGGGCGCGCCGCAACCCGGCGACTGGGCGGCGACGCCGGCGGAGGAGGGCGGAACACCCGGGACCGGCGGCCTCGGCGAGGAGCCCCGGCCTCCGGCCGGGAGCGGGACCTTCGTCGAGGTCTCGCCCAACCCGTTCTCCCCCAACGGCGACGGGTACGAAGACGCCGTCGTCTTCCGGTACTCCTTCCCCGCGGAGGAGGTGGTGCTGACGCTTCGCCTCTTCGACATCAACGGCCGCCGGCTGGGGATTCCCCTCGACCGCCGCCGCCTGCCGGGCCGGGGTGCCTGGGAGTGGGACGGTCGCTCCGGTCTCGGGCGGGCGCTGCGGGCGGGGGCGTACCTGTGGCACCTCGAGGCCCGGGCCGTGCGGGGCGCCGGCCATTGGGAGATGAAGGGGGTGCTGGTCAGCGCCGGGGACGCCCGCCCCTGAGGCCGCGGGACTGCACGCCGCATCGTGGGATTTCCCTCTTGAGGAATGCGCATTTTCCGGGTTTTCCCTGTCTTCCCGGAGCGGCCGGCCCGTTCCGCCGGGGTTGCCTCTTTTTGTGAAAAAAAGTATATTGACCAACCGTGCTCAATGCGGCCGGACCCGGTGCGGAAATGACTGTCGGCGGGTCCGGTTCGCCATTATCACGCTTACCATGGGGTTCCGTGGGCCGGGGAGATCGGCAGCGGCCGCGTGCCGCACTGTCCACTCGCACCGTCGGGGCCGGAGCCCATGATCCGATAAACCCTGGGGAGTACACCATGGCTGAGCGGAAACGCATCCTGATCATGGGAGCCGCCGGACGCGACTTCCACAATTTTAACGTGCTGTACCGGGACCACGAGGAAGTTGAAGTCGTCGCCTTCACCGCGGCGCAGATCCCGGACATCGAAGGGCGGGTCTACCCCGCCGAACTGGCAGGAAAGCTCTACCCGGCGGGCATTCCCATCGAACCCGAGGAGGAGCTGCCGCACCTGATCCGGGAGAAGAAGGTGGACCAGGTGCTCTTCTCCTACAGCGACGTGCCCCACGAATACGTGATGCACAAGGCTTCGCTGGTCAACGCCGTGGGGGCGGACTTCATCCTCGCGAGCGCGCGCGACACGATGATCGCCTCCAGCAAGCCGGTGATCTCCATCTGCGCGGTCCGCACCGGCTGCGGGAAGAGCCAGACGACCCGCGCCGTCTCCAAGCTGCTCAACGAGGCGGGCAAGAAGGTGGTCGCCATCCGCCACCCGATGCCCTACGGCCATCTGGCGAAGCAGAAGGTGCAGCGCTTCGCCACCCTCGAGGACCTCACCCGCCAGCACTGCACCATCGAGGAGATGGAGGAGTACGAGCCGCACATCGCCGTCGGCAACATCGTGTACGCCGGAGTCGATTACGAGGCCATCCTGCGCGAGGCGGAGAAAGAGGCGGATATCATCCTCTGGGACGGCGGGAACAACGACACGCCGTTCTACAAGCCGGACCTGCACATCGTCCTCGTCGATCCGCACCGTCCGGGCCATGAGATCGGCTACTATCCCGGCGAGGCCAACCTGCTGATGGCCGATGTCGTGATCATCAACAAGATCGACACGGCCGACCTCGAGGACATCGAGGAGGTGCGCGAGACGGTTGCGGCGGTCAACCCGGACGCGATGGTGCTCGATGCCGCCAGCCCCATCCACGTTGAGGACCCCTCGGTCATCACCGGCAGGCGGGTGCTGGTGGTCGAGGACGGTCCGACCTTGACCCACGGCGGCATGGGCTACGGCGCGGGGGTCCTCGCCGCCTCCAAGTTCGGCGCCGAGGACCTCGTCGACCCCCGCCCGTGGATCGTCGGCAGGATCGCGGAGACCTTCGAGAACTATCCGGACATCGGCACCCTGCTCCCGGCGATGGGGTACGGCGAGGAGCAGATGGCGGACCTCGAGAAGACGATCGCGGCGGTGGAGGCGGACTCGGTGGTCATCGGCACCCCCATCGACCTGCGGCGGGTGATCAAGATCGACAAGCCCGCGACACGGGTGACGTACGACCTGCAGGTGATCGGCAAGCCGGACCTGCGGGACGCGCTTTCCCGCTACCTCTGAGCGCTGTCGGGAGACATTATCCTCTCCGGCCGGCGGTGTTCCCGCCGGCCGGAGAGCCTGAAGGATAGTGCACCCTTGAAGACAACCGGAGAACGATTCGCGGTTATCGCGCTGGGCGGGAATGCGATCAGCAGCCCCGACCAGCCGGACACCATCGCCAACCAGTTCCGGCACACGCGCGAGAGCCTCGACGGCGTGATCGCCGTCCTGCGGGCGGGGTACGACGTGGCGATCACCCACGGGAACGGCCCGCAGATCGGCAATGCCCTGCTGCGCCAGGAGCTCGCCCGAGGACGCACGCCGGAGCTGCCCCTCGGGGTCCTCGTCGCCTCCACCGAGGGGTGGATGGGGTACATGATCGAGCAGTCGTTGATCAACCGCCTGCGGGAGGAGAACCTCGAGCGGCCGGTGATCTCCGTGGTCTCCCAGGTGCTGGTCGACCCGGAGGACCCCTCGCTGGCCGACCCGACGAAGTTCATCGGCCAGGTCTACCCGGAGTACGAGGCCTACCGTCTCGCGCGGGAGTTCGGCTGGGTGGTCAAGCCGGACAAGGCCCGCGGCGGGTTCCGCCGCGTCGTCGGCTCGCCCCTGCCGAAAAAGGTGCTGAACGCCGGCGCGGTGCGCTCGCTGCTCGAGCAGGGGTGGATCGTCATCTGCGCCGGGGGCGGCGGGGTGCCGGTCTACCGGATGGAGAACGGCCGGCTCGAGGGCGTGGACGCGGTGATCGACAAGGATCGCAGCGCCGCCGTGCTCGGGGTGGACATCGGGGCGGACGAGCTGATCATCCTCACGGCGGTGGAGAAGGTGGCGCTGAACTACGGCCGGAAGGACCAGGTGGACCTGCCGCGACTGACCGTCGCCCAGGCGCGGGAATACCTCGAGATCGGCCACTTCCCGCCGGGGAGTATGGGGCCGAAGATCGAGGCGGCCATCGACTTCCTCGAGGGGGGCGGGAAACGGGTGATCATCACCGACCTGACCCATGTCGTCGATGCCCTCGAGGGGAAGGCAGGAACGACGATCCTGCCGTGAGGCGGAACTCCGCCGCCGGGGAGAGGCGACCACCGGCGGGGAACAGCCAGCAAACATGAGCCCGTGCGGACAGGGTGAGCCGCGCGGGATGGATCAGCCGTGCCGGGGTGGCCCGGGACTTCAGTCC
>CAYOKT010000012.1:0-48199 GCA_964404605.1 uncultured bacterium | reverse complement strand
CGGCGGTTCAGCCGCCCCCCGCCCGCATCAGGTCGATGAAACGGTCGAAATAGCCGAGGCTGTCATGGGGACCGGGGCTCGCCTCCGGGTGGTACTGGAGCGAAAAGACCGGCAGACCGGCATGGGCCAGCCCCTCCACCGTCCGGTCGTTCAAGTTGATGTGCGTGATCCGCCAGTCCGCCCCCAGCCCCTCCGCCTTCACCGCGAAGCCGTGATTCTGGCTGGTGATCTCGATGATGCCGTCCGTCTCGCGCCGGACCGGGTGGTTCGCCCCCCTGTGGCCGAAGGGGAGTTTGAAGGTCTCCAGCCCGGCGGCGAGGGAGAGGAGCTGGTGCCCGAGACAGATGCCGAAGAGGGGAATCCCACCCTCCAGCAACCCACGCGCGGTTTCAACGCCGTAGGTCACCGCCGACGGGTCGCCGGGACCATTGGAGAGGAGCACTCCATCATACCCCCCGGAGAGAATCTCCCCCGGGCCGGTTCTCGCCGGGTGCACGGTCACCTCGCACCCGCGGCCGGCCAGCTCCCGCAGGATGTTCCGTTTCACGCCGAAGTCGAGTACCGCGACCCGCAACCCCTCGCCGTCGCCGGTGATGGTGTGCCAGGCCGGGTCCACCTCCCCGGGCCGCAGGGTATAGGGCTCCGCGCAGCCCGCCTCCCCGGCGAGATCAGCGCCGATCATGGAGCGCGAGGCGCGTACCCGCTCCAGCGCATCGCCCTCGTCCACCGCCGCGGAGAACAGCCCGGCGCGCATCGCCCCCCGCGACCGGAGATGCAGTGTGACCGCCCGGGTGTCCGCCCCGGCGAGCAGGGGCGCGCCCGCCTCCTCCATCCAGCCCGCCAGGTCCCGCTCCGCGCGCCAGTTGCCCGGCCGCGAGGCGAGACTGCGGACCACCGCACCGGACGCCTGCACCCCCGCGGACTCGCGGTCCCCTTCGTTCACACCCACGTTGCCGATGTGCGGCGCGGTGAAAACGAGGATCTGCCCGCGGTAGGAGGGGTCCGAAAGGATCTCCTGGTACCCGGTGTGCGAGGTGTTGAACACCGCCTCGCCGAACACTTCGTCCCCGCCGAGGAGAGCGTCGCCGTCAAAGCGCGCGCCGTCCTCCAGCAGCAGGTAGCCGCCCGGTCCGTTCATCGATCGCCGATCGCGTGTTTCTCCGCCTCCCCGGCGAGAACGTCGACGATGCGCCCGGCGGTTTTCCCATCCCAGAACCGGGGGACCTTTCCCTGTTTCCACCCCCCGGACAGCAGCCGCTCCACCGCCCGGAGCACCCCTTCCCGCGTCGGAGCCACCAGCTCGTTCGTCCCCTCCGTGACCGTGATCGGCCGCTCCGTGTTCGGCCGCAGCGTCAGGCAGGGAATCCCCAGGTAGGTCGTCTCCTCCTGGATGCCGCCCGAGTCCGTGAGCAGGGCCCCGGCCGAGGTGACCAGCGAAAGGAAATTGAGGTAGTCCAGCGGTTCTGTGAGGGTGACCCCCGGCGCCCCCTTCATCCGTTCCTCGAGATCGAACCTCCGCAGGTTCGCCAGGGTGCGCGGGTGAACGGGGAAGAGAACCGGGATGCGCACGGAGACCTCGAGCAGCGCCTCGCACAGCCCGGCGAGACGCTCGGGGAGGTCCACGTTGGAGGGGCGGTGCAGCGTGACCAGGAGATAACGCTTCGGTTCGACCCCGAACCGCTCCCACGCCCGGGCGTCCCGCGCGCGCGGCAACAGCTCGACCAGGGTGTCGATCATCACGTTGCCGACGAAACGGATGCGCGCCTCGTCCACCCCCTCGCGGCGCAGGTTCTCCAGCCCGTGCGGCTCGCTGACAAACAGGAGATCGCTGATACTGTCGGTGATAATCCGGTTGATCTCCTCCGGCATGGACCGGTCGAAGGAGCGCAACCCCGCCTCGACATGGGCGGTGGGAATCCCCAGCTTCACCGCGACCAGCGCGGCCGCGACGGTGGAATTGACATCTCCGACGGTCAGCAGCCAGTCCGGGCGCAACTCGTCCAGCACCGGTTCGAGTTCGACCATCACCCGTCCCGTCTGAACCCCGTGGGTGCCCGAGCCCACGCCGAGGTTGATATCGGCTTTCGGGATTTGCAACGTCTCGAAGAAACTGTTCGACATCACATCGTCGTAATGCTGCCCCGTGTGGATGAGCGTGTGATGAATCCCGCCGCGCCGGGAGAATTCCCAGACAAGCGGGGCGATCTTCACCAGGTTGGGGCGCGCACCCACGACCGAGGCGATGTGCAGAGCGCCGCCGTACTGTTTCGACACCATCGTTCCTTCGTTTCGCTGTTCTTCCCGGCTCACGGCCCGGGGCTGTCCGGGGCGCTGGTTGCGCTGCGATGTTCACCGGCTCCGGGTTCGGCCCACCGGTTCCCCGCGGAAGCCCCACCACCGTCCATGTGAAAAAAACGCCTGATCCGCGGAATCAGGCGATTGTTGTACGTATCGACAAAAAGGACTGTTGCGAATCACTTCGAGGAAGACTGCGAAGAACTCTTGGCCTTCTTCTGGCGCAGCTTGTTCTTCAGCTTCTGGAGCTGTTCCTCGGCCTTCTTGCGGTCCTCGCGAATCTTCTCGAGTTCGATCTCCATGTACTGGATGTCCGATTCGATGTTCCCGCCCCAGTCATAGAGGGCCGCCCGGCTGGCGGCTCCATACCCGCCGCCCACGGGTGGAGCGCCCGGCGCCGGCGCTCCCGCAGGCGTGGCGCCGTACTGGCCGAAACCGGGCCCCCCGGTTCCCAAACGGCCGGCCGAAGGGTAGTACACCAGCTTGGAACTGATCCGCCAGGGCGGATAGTTGGGCGCGCCCGGCGGCACGTTCAGCGCGAACGAGAGGTCCTTCTTCTCATAGATGCGGATATCCGCGCCCGTGATGAAAGTGACCATGGGGGTGATGGTGTAGTGCAGGGACGGGGTCAGGTAGCCGTATTCCTCGATCGAGTAAATGTTCCCCGAGTTCTCGGGGTAGCCGAGGAAATAGGTGCCATGGCTCTCCACGGAAGCCGCCACCTTGTCGTTGAACGGGTACCACACGCCGAAATAGAGCCGGACCGCACTCGTCGAGCTGCTGAAATCTATCCCGTCGTTGAAGTTGATGTACCCGAAGTTGTAGTGGATCTGGAGGTCGTCGTTCGGGTAGATCGGGTTCCGGAAGTAGCTGAATATCATGTTCAACTGCGCGGTGGTGCCGGGGCTGTCATACGGCTCCAGGTAGGTGTTGCTCACCCCCCCGAGGCTGATCCGGGCGGTTCCGCTCAACGCGAAATAGAGGGGCAGCCCGGCGAGGGGCATTTGCATGTTTCCCCACTTCCACCGGACCAACAGGTCATCCGGAGTGTTCGCGGTCGATCCTCCGATGGGGGCGCTGTAGTTCAGGTCCTGGTAGAGAATCAGTGTCGCCTCGGTCTCGAGGTTGTTCGAGAACCCGTAGTTCATGCTGAACGCCCCGGTGACATCGGAGATAGAGGACCCGTTCACGGAAAACAGCGACGCCCGGGAATGGACCTTGAACAGCCACATTCCCTTGGACAGAGTCAGCGCACTCGCGGCGTATTGCAACGAATACCCGCCGTTCAACTGCTCTGCGCGCAAACCGTTCCCCGCCGACAACAGCAGCGTGGCGGCAACGGCGACACTTGCGATCGATTTCTTCACAGGTTTGCTCCCTGTCGCTTTCCAGACCGTAAAACACTCCCCACCAAGGAAGGTGCAACGGCCCTTTTGCCCGGAGAACGTAGTAATTTCAGCGCTATCAATCTATTTCGGCGAACCGAACATGTCAAGGGAAAATCCCCTTCTCATGTCGGCTCATGCGGGCCGGGTGGACGACTCCCGTCACGATGGTTCACCCGGCGCCACCATCCCTTACCGGTTCACGTCGGGTTTCGCCCTTGTAAAGTTAGACGGTTTTTTCGCCGAATCGTGTGCCCCATCACACGCCGGGAGTGTTTTCCCACATTCGCGAGAGGCTCCCGGAGATTTCGTGCACGCCCTCCACGCGGGGCGGTCCACCCGACCGACGGGGAACCGAAACAGCAATGCGCTCGCCGACCTAAAGGTTTTCCGGCCGCGGACCTTCCCGCCCGCCGCCCCCATGGCCCCGTGATGCCGCCCGAGCTTCCCCGAGCCGCGCTCTCACCCCTCCGCAAAGCGTCTTGCGCCTCCGCCGTAAACCACCTATACTCCGCGACATTTCACCGGAGCCGGTGGACGAGGAGAAAACCGGCTCAAGCGGGAGAGGCGGAACCACTCGTGAACACCGTCACAATTCTGTCTCTCGAGGCCCTGTATTATTTCCAATTCGACCACAATCTCAACCCGGAAAGGCGATCATGAGCGTTCCCCTGCTTGACCTTCGGGCGCAATACCGCGCGATCAAGAACGAAATCCTCGCGGAGGTCGAAAGCGTCTTCGAGTCCCAGTACTTCATCCTCGGTCCCAAGGTGCGGCAGCTCGAAGAGGCGGTGGCCGCCTACTCGCAGGTGAAACACGCCATCGGTGTCTCTTCGGGCACGGACGCCCTGCTGATCGCCCTGATGGCCGAGAACGTCGGCCCCGGGGACGAGGTCATCACCACGCCTTACTCCTTTTTCGCCACCGCGGGGTGCATCAGCCGTACCGGGGCGCGGCCGGTGTTCGCCGACATCGACCCGGTAAGCTTCAACATGGATCCGGGCAAACTCGAAGCGGCGGTCAACGAGCGGACCCGCGCGATCATCCCGGTACACCTGTACGGCCAGTGCGCCGACATGGACCCCATCCTCGCCGTCGCGCGGCGGCACAACCTCGCCGTGATCGAGGACGCCGCGCAGGCCATCGGCGCAGAAGACAAGGGGCGCCGCGCCGGGTCCATGGGCGACTACGGCTGCTTCAGCTTCTTTCCCTCGAAAAACCTCGGCGGAGCGGGGGACGGCGGGATGGTGGTGACGAACGACGACGAAAAGGCCGAACGGCTGCGCATCCTGCGCGTTCATGGCGGCGCGCCGAAATACCACCACCACGTCATCGGCGGGAACTTCCGCCTCGATGCGATCCAGGCCGCCGTGCTCAACGTGAAACTGAAGCGCCTCGATGCATGGACCGAGGCCCGCCGGAGGAACGCCGACACCTACCGCCGGCTGTTCCACGAGGCCTCCCTCGTGATGGAGCCTCCCGAATGCCTGAAGGGCGGGTGCGCGGATCGTCCCGGCTGCGGTATGCGTGGCGCCCATGGCGTGGTGCTCCCCGAGGAGCTGCCCGACAAGCGTCACATTTACAACCAGTTCGTCATCCGTGTCGACCGCCGCGACCAGCTCCGGGAGCACCTGAAGGCGCGGGAAATCGGCCACGAGGTCTACTACCCGGTGCCGTTCCACGCGCAGAAGTGTTTCGCATATCTCGGGTATGGCCCCGGGGACTTCCCGGCGAGCGAATGCGCCGCCGAGACCAGCCTCGCGCTGCCCATCTACCCTGAGCTTACCCTCTCCCAGATGCAGGAGGTCGTCGGCGCCATCGGGGAGTTCCTCACAGCCTGACCCCGGCGGGGCGCCGCCGAAAAGCACCCCGGTGGACAACGAACCCCAGTCCACGCCGACACGCTACTTCGCCCATGACCGGGCCGTACCCTTCGCGGGGACGGCCCGTTTTCACGATCGACAGCGCCGCGCCGCGGGAATCCTTTCGCGGTTGTCGATCCCCTCGCCGTATTGGACAACTCCGCCGGCGGCTTGCTACCTTGCCGCATCCCCGCATGATCCGCCCTCCCGCCGGCCGGGAGGTGTTCTTCAGGGAGAGGACCCCCGAGTGAACCTGCGCACGGGACTGCAACTGGTCCGCCCGAAGCAGTGGACGAAAAACCTCCTCGTCTTCGCGGCGCTCATCTTCGCCCGGCACTACACGGATGCCGGGGACTGGATCCGCGCTCTGCTCGCCTTCGTCGCGTTCTCCCTCGCCGCCGGGGCCGTCTACGCGTTGAACGACGTGTTCGACGCCGAGGAGGACCGCCGTCACCCGGTGAAACGGTTGCGCCCGGTGGCCTCGGGCGCGATTCAGCCTCCCGCCGCCCTCCGTCTCGCCGCAGTTCTCTTCCTCTGCGGCCTCGCCCTCGGCTGGTTCATCCGCCCCGGGGTTGCCCTCACCCTCGCGGCCTACGGCCTGGTCATGGCTCTCTACAGCTTCGGCTTGAAGCGGGTTCTGCTGCTCGACATCTTCATCCTCGCCGGGGGGCTGACCGCGCGCGCCGTGGCGGGCGCGGAGGCGATCGCGGTGACCATCAGCCCCTGGCTGCTGGTCTGCACCTTCCTCGCCGCCCTGGTGCTCGCCCTGGGCAAACGGCGCCAGGAGCTGGTCCGTATCGGCGAGGAGAGGCACCGGGGCCGCCCCAGCCTGCGCGGAGCGCCCTCGCCGCGGGTGTGGGACCGGTGGGTGAGCCTGGTGTCCGTGTTGACCTTCGTCGCGTACACGGCCTACACGGTGGACCCGGTGACGGTGGGCAAGGTGGGCTCCGCGAGGCTGGTGCTGACCATCCCCTTCGTCGCCTATGCGCTTTACCGTTACCGCACGATTCTCCGCACGAGCGACCTCGGCGAGAACCCGGCGGAAGTGCTGCTCGGCGACCGCCGGATCCTGCTCGCGGTCGCCGGGTGGCTGCTGGTGGTGATTCTGGTGCTGGCCCTGCCATGACTCCGAACCCCGAAGACTCCGCGACCGTCCCCGTGCGGGAACGTTTTTCGGGCTGGGGGCGGATGCATTTCGCCGAATCCCCGGCCGTCCGCCCCGCCTCCGCGGAGGACCTGCCCGCCTTGCTCGCGGCCCGCCCGGGCCGACCCCTGCTCGCATTCGGCGCAGGGCGCAGCTACGGAGACGCCTGCCTGAACCGGAACGGGCTTGTCGTCCGCACCACAAGCCTCGACGCCGCCCTCTCCTTCGACACCGAGAGCGGAGTCCTGGAGGCCGAGGCGGGGTTGACCTACGACGACCTGGTCTCCTTCACGCTTCCCCGCGGCTGGTTTCCGCCGGTGACACCCGGCACCCGCCGCCCGACCCTCGGCGGGAGCCTCGCCACGGACGTGCACGGGAAGAACCACCACCGGGACGGCTCCCTGTCCCGCCATGTCCTCTGGCTCGACCTGTTGACCGCCTCCGGCGAGGTACTGCGCTGCTCACCCACGGAGAACGGCGACCTGTTCCGGGCCACGGCGGGCGGCATGGGGCTCACCGGGATCATCCTTCGCCTCGGCCTGCAACTCGCCCGCGTGCCGAGCGCGTACATCGCAGAGGAGACCCTCCGAGCAGGAGCGCTCGAAGAGCTGATGGGCGCCCTCGAGGAGGGGGACCGCGAGTGGCGCTACACGGTCGCCTGGCTGGACGGCACGGCGCGGGGCACGGCGCTCGGACGCGGCGTCGTCTTCCTCGGGCGCCACGCCGAGGTGGAGGAGCTGCCAATTCCGCTGCGCGGGCGGCCCTTTTCCCTGCCGCGATGGCGCGCGGGGACCACGCCCTTCGTCCCCCCCGTCTCCCTCGTCAACCGCGCCTCCATCGGCGCCTTCAACGCGGCCTACCTCGCCCGGGTGGGGCGCGGCGGGCACCGGCGCTCCCTCGTCCCCCTCGACCGCTGGTTCTATCCCCTCGACCGACTCCGGCACTGGAACCGGCTGTACGGCCCACGCGGCTTCACCCAGCTCCAGTTCGTCGTTCCACCGGATGCGGGGGAGCGCGCCGTCCGCGAGTCCCTCGAAACCTGCCGGCGGTCCGGGTTCACCCCCGCCCTCGCGGTCCTCAAGCGGCTCGGAGAGCCGGGGGGGCTGCTCTCCTTCCCGGTGCCCGGCTGGACCCTGGCGCTGGACCTGCCCGCCCGCGTGGGGCTCGAAACCCTGCTGGACCGTCTTCACCGCATGGTGCTCGAACAGGGCGGGCGGGTCTACCTGGCGAAGGATGCGCACCTGGCGCCGGAGGTGTTCCGCGGGATGTACCCCCGCTTCCCGGAATGGCTGGAGATCAAGCGGCGGGTGGACCCGGAAGATGTCTTCTCCTCGGATCTCGCCCGCCGGTTGCGCCTGTCCGAACCCTGAACCGGCGCGACAAGAACCGCACCGGTGTCTACTTCGCCCCCACCCGTTCTTCCTCCTCCGGCACGAACCAGCGCCGGGGCGCGGTAAAATTGCGCTCCGCGCGCGCCAGGACCGTTTCCGGGACAGGTGCCCGGTATTCCTCCGGACTTTCCAGCATCGCCCCCAACCGCCGGGCCGCCTCCTCCGGGCTCACCTCGAAATCCCCGATGCGCATCGGAGCGGGCACGCCGATGTCATCGAGGAAGTCCACGCACTTGGGGCCGTACTCCACCTGCAGAAACGGCACCCCCGAGATCGCGGAAAAGATCCCCGCGTGCAGCCGTACGGTGAACATCGCATCGCATTCGGCAACCTTCCCCAGGGTGGTCAGGGTATCCCGGTTGTAGGGAACATAGTCCACCTCGGTGATTCCGGCGAGCTTTTCCCACAGCCGCCGGCTGACGGCGGCATCACCATCCTCCGGATGTCCATGGAATTCGAGGATCCGCACCCTCAGTTTCATTCGCTTCGCCAGCAGGACGATCGTCTCGAAGGAACGGCTGACCCGCCGGTCGACACGGGAACGCTCCCCGGGGTCGAGGCTCAAGAACAGGTCGCTAAGGCTTACCCCGAGGAGGGGAAGACCACTCCGCCCGGGCGGGCGCTCGATCGGCCCGAGCTTCCCCAGGAGCAGCGCGAGGTCGGCGCCGAACACGGGCTCATAGGGAAGGTCGAAGGCGAGGGCTGTCTCATAGGATCGCCGGTCGCGGAGAACGAGAAAACGAAAGCGTTTCAGCGCCTCGGCCCAGTACCTCTCCGCCTCTCCGCTGATAAAGGGTCCGAGGGTCGCCCCGATGGCGCCGAGACGAAACAGGCCGAGGGAAGCGGCGAGGAAATCCGCCCGCGCCCGCCGAGGAGACCGGGGGAGCCACCGCATGATCAGGCCGGAAAACACCTGGAAATTCCCCCGCAGGCGGGCGTAGCGCACCATTCTCCCGTGCCCCGGGAAGCGCTGAACCGGGGGAAACACGCTGCCCCCCCACGCCGGAAGCACGGGCAGCTCGTCGGGCGGGGCGACAACCAGGGCCTCCGCGAGACGCCAGTATTCGCGTGCACCCCAGGCGCCGAGAAGGGCAAACGCGTCGTCCCCGGTGTTCCGTCTACCGTGATAGCCGTGGAGGACGACGCGTTTCATCGACGCGGTTCGCGGGAAGAGGCCGGCGTGCTACCCATCATCGCGCAGTTTGCTGTCGAAGTACTCGATCGTCTTCTCCAACCCCTCGCGCAGGGGCACCTTCGGTTCCCAGCCGAGCACCTCCCGCGCGCGGGTGATGTCCGGCTGGCGCTGGGACGGGTCGTCCGGCGGCAGCGGACGATGCTCGACCGCCACCTGCGATCCGACCAGCTCGCGCACCAGGTCGGCGAGCTCGCGGATGGTGAACTCGTTCGGGTTGCCGAGGTTGACCGGCCGGACCTCGCTGGGGTGCTCCATCAGGCGAATGAACCCCTCGATGAGGTCGTCGACATAGCAGAAGCTGCGGGTCTGGTTCCCGTCGCCGTAGAGGGTCAACGGTTTTCCCCGCAGCGCCTGGACGATGAAGTTGGAGACCACCCGGCCGTCGTTGGCCGCCATGCGGGGACCGTAGGTGTTGAAGATGCGCGCGATGCGGATGTCCACGCCGTTCTGGCGGTGGTAATCCATCATCAGGGTCTCCGCGCAGCGCTTGCCCTCGTCATAGCAGGAGCGGAGGCCCAATGGGTTGACATGGCCCCAGTAGTCTTCGCGCTGCGGGTGAACCTGGGGATCGCCGTACACCTCGGAGGTCGAGGCCTGGAAGATGCGCGCGTGCACCCGCTTGGCCATCCCCAGCATGTTGATCGTTCCCATCACCGAGGTCTTGACCGTTTTCACCGGGTTGTACTGGTAGTGAACCGGGCTGGCGGGGCAGGCGAGGTTGAAAATCCGGTCCACCTCCAGCAGAATCGGCTCGACGATATCGTGGCGGATCAGTTCGAAGCGGGAATGGCCCAGAAGGTGGCGGATGTTATCCTTGCTCCCGGTGAAGAAATTGTCAAGGCAGATCACATCGTGACCGTCCCTGATCAACCGGTCCACGAGATGGCTCCCGAGAAAACCGGAGCCGCCTGTCACCAGAACGCGCAGCATGAAACTTCCTCCCTTTCCTCCGGTCTGTCCGGTCCCGGCGGTCACCGCGACGGGATCGGCCGGCCGCCGGAGTAATACTCCCGGAACCACTCGACGAAGCGGGGGATCCCCTCCTCGATCGTGATCTTCGGCTCGTAATCCGCCGCTCCCGCGAGGCGGGACACATCGGCGAAGGAGGCCTGGATGTCACCCGGCTGCATCGGCTCCGGGATCACTTCCGCCCGTTTGCCGAGGGCCTCCTCGACCAGGGCGAGGAAACGCCTGAGGGGCACCGGCCGCCCGGCCCCGATGTTGTACAGGCGGTACGGCGCCAGGCTCGACGCCGGGTCGGGCCGCTCGCCCGACCACCCCTCGTCCGGCAGCGCCGGCCGGTCGAGTATGCCCAGGATCCCGTCGACGATGTCATCCACGTAGGTGAAGTCCCGCTCCATCTCCCCCCGGTTGTACAGGTGCACCGGCTCCCCGAGCTGGATGGCGCGGCAGAAGCGGAACAGCGCCATGTCCGGCCGCCCCCAGGGGCCGTACACGGTGAAGAAACGCAGGCCGGTCGTCGGCAGGCCGTAGAGGTACGAATAGGCGTGGCTGACGAGTTCGTTCGACTTCTTGCTCGCCGCATAGAGGGAGATCGGGTGGTCGACATTGTCCCCCTCGGCGAAGGGCATCTTCCGGTTCAGCCCGTACACGGAGCTGGACGAGGCGTAGAGAAAATGGGCCGTCCCATGCTTGCGGCAGGCGTCGATCACGTTGAAAAAACCGACGATGTTGGAGTCGATGTAAACCCTTGGGTTGACAAGCGAGTAGCGGACCCCGGCCTGCGCGGCGAGGTGGACCACGGCGGCGAACCGCTCCTCGCGGAAGACCGCCTCGAGGGCCTCCGCATCCTCCAGGTCGCGCCGGTGGAAACGGAACCTGTCGTCGGCCTGCAGGATTCCGAGGCGGGCCTCTTTCAGGGTGACGTCGTAATAGTCGTTCAGGTTGTCGTACCCGACGACCCTGCGACCCTGCTGGAGCAAGGCTTTCGCGAGGTGAAAGCCGATGAAACCCGCGGCCCCGGTGACCAGAACGGTGCCCTCTTCGCCCAACTCTCCTCCTGTGGGGGAGGCGCTCATGCCGCTCCCTTCCTCAATGGTGCCGCCGCCGTGCCCCGACGTGCGGGTCCGCCGGCTCCCGCCGCCCGGCGGCGTGGATCAGGACTCTCCCGAAGCCTTGATATAGCCCTTGCGCTCGAGGTGGAGGATGATGCGCTGCACCGCCTCCACGGGGCCGAGCTCGGCGGTATCGAGGACGAGTTCGGCGTCCGCGGGCTCTTCGTACGGGTCCGAGATGCCGGTGAACTCCTTGATGATACCGGCGCGCGCCTTGGCGTACAACCCCTTCCGGTCCCGCTGCTCGCACACTTCAAGCGGCGTGGAGACATGGACGAGGATGAATCCGCCGACCGGTTCGATCATCGCGCGCACCTCGCGGCGGACCTTGTCATAGGGCGCGATGGGCGCACAGATGGCGATCCCGCCGTTCTTGGTGATTTCGCTGGCGACGAACCCGATGCGGCGGATGTTGATGTTGCGGTGCTCGCGGGAGAAACCGAGTTCGCTGGAGAGGTTCGTGCGCACGATGTCGCCGTCGAGCAGCGTGACCGGGCGGTCGCCCATCTGCATCAGCTTGACCTGCAGCGCGTTGGCAAGCGTGGATTTCCCCGACCCGGAGAGCCCGGTGAAGAACACGGTGAACCCCTGGCGGTTGCGGGGAGGATAGGTCTGCCGCAACTGACGGGCGATCTCGCTGAAGGTGAACCACTTCGGGATCTCCCGCCCCTCCGCGAGGCGATCCAGCAGCTCGCCATTGGTCAGAGCGAGGGTTCGGGCTCCCTCCGGCACCTCCTCCTCCGGCGCGAAGGAATCTTCCTCGGCGAGGTACACCCACCGGCGCCAGGGAACCCAGGTGACCCCGAGCCGCTCCATCTCACCCGCGAAGGATTCATCCTTCACCAGGTCACCGTACCCGGTGTCCTCCTCCCCGGGCTGAACCATGATGTGGCTGCACCCGTAGTTCCGGGCGACGATGGCGCGCCAGAGCGCCCCGCGCATGCCGTTGGCCCGCGGGGCGAGCGGAAGCAGCGAGAGCATCGCGGTGCCCTGCGGATAGGCATCGAGGAGGTGCTGGTGGCAGCGGACACGGTTGAAATAGACCCGGTCCGCCTCGTTGTAGCGCTCGCCCACCAACGGGTGCAGCAACAGGGCCGCCTCCAGTTCGCGGGCGGCGGCAAGGGTCATCTCGTACTCCGCCCGGTGCATCACCTCGCGGGACTGCACGTCGAGCACGCGGCTCCAGCCGAGGTGGAGGAACATCGCGCGGAGTTGGGCGGGGGTCTGGCGCAGGATGCGGTAGTCGAAGTGGATCGGGAGCTCGATGCCCTCGAGGGATCCCCCGACGTACCATCCGTTCATCTCCTCGTGCAGGCGGCGCACCCCGGGGTGCGCGGGGTCCGCGGTTCCGTACAGGGCCTCCGCCTCGGCTTCCCGGTCCGCCCGCCAGACATCGCCCACGTGCAGCACCGCGAGCATCGCCCCCTCCCGGTCACGGAGCACCAGCGGATCGCCGGGCTTCAGGCCGGCGGCGAGGGATTCGGTAACATCGAGGACCACCGGCACCGGCCACATGGCGCCGTCGGGGAGTTTCATCTCCGCGAGGACGGAGTCGTATTCCCCGCGCCCCATGTAGCCCTGCAGCGGGGAGCAGGCCCCGTTGAGCAGCAGCTCCAGGTCCGCGAGCTGCCGCGGCACGAGGCTCCAGTTGGTCCATTCGCGGGAAGCGGCCCGGAGTTCCTCCGCGCGAAGATCCTCGGCGAGGAGGTTCACCAGCCGCCCGCCATAGGGTGGATTCGCCTGCATCTGTCTGTCCATCCTGTGCGGTTCAGTCGTCACCTTGTAATCGGAAAAACCAAAGTAAGATAAAACAAGCCCTGTTTCTTATCCGGGGCCGAGCCAGCGCCAATACCCCAGCAGCGCCCATGTCCAGAGGACGAGGAGGGAGATCAGCAGCGCCGCAGCGCCGTGTTTCAGGAAGTCGACGAGGCTCAGCAGCGGCCGTCCCTCCACCGGGTCGCGGGCGAGCGCGAAGACGATGGCGTTGCCCGGCGAGCCGACCATGGTCAGGTAGGCGAAGGAGGACGCGAAGGAGGTCGCCAGCCCGACCATCCAGGGCTGGGCTCCGCCGGCGGCGGCGAGGGGCAGCACTACCGGGCCGATGGCGCTGACCGCGGCGCCGTCGGTCATCACGTTGGTCACCAGCGCGGAGATTCCGCTCGCGGCGATCGAGAGCCCGGTGCCGGTGATCCAGCTCTCCGGCAGCAGGTGGACAAAAGAGTCGCCGATGTACAGCCCCGCGCCCGTGACCGCGAGCCCCTTCCCCAGCGCGCTCGCCCCCGCATAGAGCGCCACGATCTCCCAGGGAACCGCCGCCAGGTCGCGCCAGCGCATGACATGCAGCAGGTTGAGCACCACGAGGCCGAGGAGCACCGGCGCGGCGAGCCCCACGCGGTCGCTGGCGACGATCCAGAGGACGATGATCCCGACGAGCACCACCCCGGCGGCGATCTCGTCCCGGTGCAGCGGCCCGAGCTGGTCCACCGACCGCCGGACCACGGCGGAGACGTTCAGCCGGCAGCCGCGGACAGTCTTGCGGAAGGCCAGCCAGAAGTACAGGGAGAGCGCCAGCGCCAGCACGGGAACCAGCGGCAGCCCGTGAACCAGCCAGTCCGCGAAAGCGGGCGGAGTCCCATAATCATTGAGGATGCTGATCATCACCGCGTTCCGCCCCCCGGCCGCCGGGGTGCCCGGCCCGCCGGCGTGCGCCGCGAAGGCGAGCGACAGCGCGAGCAGGACCATCAGCTTCCGGTCATCCCGCCCCTCGACCCCCCGCGGCGTGTTTCGCCATACCATGACCAGCAACGGCATCATCAGCGCGACCATCGCGTGTTCCGAGATGAACGAGCAGAGCAGGGCGAAGGCCGGAAGGAAGAGAAACAGGTAACGGGTCAGCGAAGTGGAGGGACCGAGCAGAAGCAGGCCGATGCGGCGGTCCAGCCCCGTTTTCGCGATCACCTGCGACAGCGCGAGCACGCCGAAGATGAAGAACACCGCGTCCTGCGCGAAGGCGCGGGCGATCTGGTCCGGCCCGAGGACGCCGAAGAACGCCATCCCCGCCGCGATCGCCAGCGCGGTGACACCCATCGGGATCGCCCCCGTCGCCCAGAACAGGGCGGAGAGCGCGAGCAGGCCGATCATCGTCCACGCCCGGGCGGCCGCCTTGACCGGCGTCCACTCCCGGTCGTCCACCCGCAGTCCGCTGAGATCGAGGTAGTGCTCGCTCACCGTCTCGCCCGGCGCCAGGGCGGCGTAGTCGGCGTACCCCAGCAGCGCCGCCGCGCCGGGTGCCCCGGCGGGAAGCGAGAGGAGTTCCTGCAGGCGGCCCGGCAGGGGCATCAGCATCCACGCCGTGAACAACAGCAGCCCGACGAAGATCAACCCCGGCCGCCAGTTGTGCACGCCGAGGAGCTGCCGCCAGAACGATCCGCGGACGACGATGGGCAGGTCCTGCCGCCGGCGGACGCGCGCAGTTTCGTCCCGCGCCGCACGGATGGTGCGGACCAGCTCATCGACGCTCACATGCCGTTCGAGGTAGCTGAAGACATCCATCCGCCCCGCCAGGAGCGCGGCCTCGGTGCTCCCGTAGCCCGTGAGGAGGACAAACTGCACCTCGGGGCGGAAGACGCGAATGTCACGCAGCAGCTCCTCCCACTTCAACCCCTGCATCTCCCGGTTGAGGACGACGACATCGATACCCCGGTCGGAGCGGATGTGGTGCACCGCTTCCCGGGGGGAGGAGAGTTGCAGCGTGCTCAGGCCGCGGGCCTCGAGGGCTTTCGCGAGGACTTCGCGGTGGGCTGAATCGTTATCAAGGAGAAGAATGCTGGGCATGGGAGCCTTTTTTCTGGGTGCGGCGCGCGCTCAAGATACAAACGTGCCCGGGAGGAAAACATCCCGGGCACGTGAAACGGTTGAATCAATGGCGTGAAGCTTCGGCGTTACTTGAGGAGAACCACCTTGCGGAACTCGCTCAGCTTGCCGGCCACGGAGGCGTGGACGAAGTAGATTCCGCTCGCCAGGTTCCCGCCGTTGAGGGTGAAGCGGTGGTAGCCCGCGTTGAAGTGGCCGTCCGCCAGCACCGCGACCTCGCGGCCGAGCATGTTGTACACCCGCACCTGCAGGTCGGCGGCGTGAGGCAATGCCACCACGGCGACCGTCGTCGGGTTGAACGGGTTCGGGTACAGCGCCGCGATCTCATACTTCTGCGGAATCCCGGCGAAGGGGTTCTCCGCCACGCTCAGGTCTGGTTCAAGTACAAGACCCCAGGTCTCGTCGCTTTCCGTGGAGTCCCCGCTGGAATAGGCGACCACCCACCACTCGACATCGACATACTCGTGCCAGTCCACCAGCTCGAGCATGTCGGGCAGGTTCAGGGTCACCACCGTGCTCGTGAGGCCGTCGGCGATCACCGTGGTGTCGAAGACCGTCTCCAGCGTCGCGTGGAAGTAGGCGCGATAGGTCACCGGACCCTGGCCCGGGTCGGGTTCGACGGACTCGGTCCACTCGAAGTCGTACTCGTAGGGCGTCGTGAAGTGGAGCGTGTCGCCGTCCACCGGGCCGACCAGGTTGAACGCGGTCGGGGGTTCGGGGACGAAAGTGCTGAAGGTCCACACCTCCGTCGAGTAGGTGCCGTCCGAGTTCGTGTCCACCGCCTTGACACGCCACCAGTAATCGGTATCGTCCACCAGGTCATCGACCGTGAAGCTCGTTTCGGTTCCCGCGTCGTAGACGGCCGGGTCGTCGAAGGTGTCGTCGAGGGACAGCTCGAGTTGGTAGGTGACCACGTCGCCCGGATCGGGATCCGCGGCTGCTTCCCACGAGAAATCGGCTGTAAGAGCATCAAGCGTTGAACCGTCCGCCGGGCCCAGCAGGCTGAACGGTGACGGCGGCTCGGGGATGTAGACGTCGAACGACCACCCCTCGGGCGGTGTCGACCAGGTGCCGGGGCTGTTGGTATCCACCGCGCGCACCTTCCAGTACACCGTGGCGTCGTCCGGCAGATCCTCGTCCAGCTCGTTCGTGCCCCGCGAGGCTGTCTCCGGGGAGACCGAGCCGAACGCGGCGGCGCCGGCGCTCCGGTTTCTCGCGGCGTTCCCGCGCAGCATACCGAGCTCCCCGCCGGAACCGACCATCCCCGCGAGCACCGTGGGCTCGAAGGTATACGTCGTGTCCGTCAAGGCGATCACCGAATCGGCGTCGGAGAAGTCGGGCGAGAACGCCCAGTAGAGGGTGTAGGTCACCGCGTCGCCGGGATCGGGGTCAACCGCCGGGTTCCAAATCAGCGTCGGCGTAGTGGTGTTCACCACCTCGCCGTCCTCCGGGCCCACCAGGGTGAAGGAGGCCGGCGGTTCGGGGATGGCGACGATCACCCGCCGGGTGGACAGGGACCAGGTACCGTCATCGAGCACGGCGTCTTGGGCGAACACCTTCCAGCGGATCGTATCGTTGTCCGCGAAACCGGCATCGAGAATGAGGTCGATGGTCGGGAACACGCCCTCGTCATACGGGCCGTAGACGACCGTCTCCCCCACCGGGAAGGCGGGATCCGTGGAGAGGTAGAGGTCATAGGTCACCACCTGCCCCGGATCGGGATCGCCGTTGTTCGCCCAGGTGAACTCGACCGAACCGTCCGTGTCCACGGCGTTGTTCACGGGGGACAGCAGGACGAAGTTGTTCGGCAGCTCCTGGATGTAGACGTTGAAGGACCAGTAAGCAGCCGGTCCGGAGTGGGTGCTGAGCCCGTCGCCGTCCACCGCCAGCACATACCAGTACACGGCGGCATCGTCCGGCAGGTGGGTATCCAGGGTCCGTCCGCTGCCGTCACCTCCGCCGCGCAGCGAACCGAGGAGCGCATCTTCGTCGAAGGTGTAACTGGTGTCCGTGAGCCCGGTGACCAGGGTGGAGTCCGAGAAGTCCTCCGTGAACGCGTAGACCAGGTTATAGGTTATGGCGTCGCCGGGATCGGGATCCGTGGCCGGGTGCCAGGTGACCGTCGGGTTGTCCACATTCACCGTGGCGCCGTCCGCCGGGCTCGCCAGCTCAAAGGCGTTGGGCGGCTCAGGGATGCCGACGGTGAAGGCGCGCGGTCCGTTGGCCGAAGCGGGCTCGTTGCCGTCAAGGTCACGGGCGAACACGTTCCAGTTGTACGTCGTATCATCCTGGGCGCCGGCGAACGAGTAGGTTGTCGCCGTGAGGTCCGTCGCCACCGGGTCACCCGGCCCGCCTTCGAAGTCCGTCCAGACGTAAACATCGTAGACCACCTCGTCGCCGGGGTCCGGATCCACGGCGGCGCTCCATTCGAGCGTCACGGGAACCGCATTCACGACCGCGCCGTTCGCCGGCGAGGTCAGGGAGAAGAGACCCGGTGACTCGGGGACGTCCACGCTGAAGCTGAAGGGGTTGCCGTCGTCCACGTTGTGGGTCGAGAGGGTTCCAGCCGTGTTGCCGTCCCTCGCGGCCACATACCAGTAGACCGTCGCATCATCCGGTACCGCGTCCAGCCCGACACTGCCGGCTGCGCCCTTTCCGCCGGGCGCCGCCTTGTCCGCGCTCCGTTCCCCGGGTCGCGGCATCCGGCTCCTGCGTGCCATATCGGCGAGAACATCCGGCGGGAAGGTGTAGGTCGTATCCGTCAGGCCCGCCGCCGAGTCCGGACTGCCGAAGCCCGCATCGCCGATGGACCAGATCACCGTGTAAGTAACCGCGTCGCCGGGATCGGGGTCCGTGGTTTCGTGCCAGACGAGGGTCGGGGTGGTCGTCTCGACCACGGCGCCGTCCGCCGGGCTGACCAGGTCGAAGGCGACGGGAGACTCGGGATAGGCCACGCTGAACGAGCGGGTCTGCAGGGACCAGGTTCCCTCGCCCTGCAACACCTGGTCATGCGCGAAGACACGCCAGTAGTAGGTTTCGTCCTCGTTCAGCCAGAACTGTTCGGAGGCATCGAGGTCGAAGAACACCCCCTCGGGGAACGGGCCGAAGGTGTGGGGATCGGTCAACGAAGGGTTGTCCGCGATGTAGACCGTGTAGGTGACACTCTGACCCGCATCGGGATCGCCGTTGTTCTGCCAGGTGAAGGTGATCAGGCCGTCGTCGTCCACCGTCCCGTTCGGCGGGGTCAGCAGGCTGAAGGCATAGGGCAGATCGTTGATCAGAATCTCGAAGGACCAGTAGTCGGCCGGGCCGGACATGGTTCCGGGCGAATTCGTATCGATCGCCCAGACCCGCCAGTATACGGTTTCTCCATCGTAGAACGTCCCGCCCGGGATCGTATAGGCGGTCGTATCGAGCCCGGTTACCGCGGTGGAGTCCGCGAAGTCGGCGTTGTCCGCCCAGACGAGGGTATAGGTCACCATGTCGTCCGGGTCGGGGTCCACCGCCTCGCCCCAGCTCAGGGTCGGTGTCGTGGTGTTGATCACGCTGCCGCTGTCCGGCCCCTCGAGGTCGAACGCCGCGGGCGGTTCCGGCACGTAGATGGAGAAGCTGAGCGTGTCGTTCGCCCAAGTGTAATCGGGGTAGGGGTCCGCGGCCCGCACCGTCCACCAGTACTGCGTGTCATCCGACCCGTCGTAGAAAATACTCGTCGTCATCAGGCCGGCGACGAAGGGGCTGCCAAGGTTGTCGGGGTCCGTGGAAACGTAGACATCATAGGTCACATCACCGCCGTCGGGATCCGTGGTCGCCTCCCAGGTCAGCTCGACCTGGGTCGCGTTGACCACTGCATCGTCGCTTGGGGTCAGCAACCCGAAGGAGTTCGGCGGGTTCGGCACGTGGACACCGAAGCTGATGGTCGTTCCGGCGTCCGGATTCTGGTTGGACAGGGTGCCGTTGGTGTTGGTGTCACGGGCGTGGACATACCAGTACACCGTGACATCGTTCGGCAGGGCGTCCAGTTCTCGTCCCGGCGCCCCGGTGTGTTCCCCTCCGAGCAGCGTTTGGCCGGGGAAGGTGTAGCTGGTCTCGCTGATCCCGGCCACCGTGTCGGGGTCGCTGAAGGTGTTGTCGTCGATGGAGTAGATCAGGTCGTAGGTGACCGCGTCGCCCGGGTCGGTGTCCACCGCCGCCTCCCAGGTCAGGGTGGGGGTATCGGTGTCCACCACCGCGCCGTCCGTGGGGGTCAGGAGGTTAAACGCCGCCGGAGAGGTCGCCGGGTCGAGCTGGAAGTCCTGCGTGATCTCGAACTGTTCCACGGGCCACGAGGCTCCCACATCGCTCGCCGTGCCCTGCTGGAACCCGAACGCGGTCACTACCATGGAATACGGCACGTTGTTGCGGTCCACGCCGAGTAGCTCGTAGCCGCCGTCCGCATCGGTGGTCGCCGTGTAATTGGGATAGCCGACCACGGAGACCGAGGCTCCCGCGACCGGGGTCGTACCGTCCGCTTCGGTCACCGTTCCGACGATGTTGCCGAAGTCGCGGTCGAACCACTCGAACTTCACCGACTTCCCGTCCGTGATGTCCGCATGGGGATAGGTCACCGCGACCGTGCCATCCGCGTTCTCCACGCCGATGACCACGTTGTCGTCCATCTCCCAGCCGTCGACCGAGGACTCGTAACTTAAGGTGACGGTGTTGTTCGCGCAGTCGAGGATCGCCTCGAAGGATTTCACGTTGTTCGAGGGGCCGGGGTAGTTTCCCGAGTACCACTGGATAACGACGCGCTGATTCGCCTCGTCCACCAGGTACCAGGCGTCCTCCTCGGCGCTGTCGCCCGGGTCAAGGTCCGACCAGTAGGGCGCTATAGTCGCGTTGGGGGACTGCTGGCTCGGCAAGACGCCCAAAGAGTTCCCAAAGAGGTTGAGGAAGCTGATCCAGCCGTCCGACGCGACGTTCAACGTGTCATAGACCACGTTGTAGTGCGTGTAGGTCAGGGTTCCGAGGGAGATCATCCCGGAGCGGTCATAATCGTCCAGGTCCAGGGCGGTTCCGCTGCCGCCGTTCGCCGGGTTGATCTCGTACCAGACGAAGCTGTCCAGCACCTCGGCTTCGTAGCCGGCTCCCCGCACGGGGCGGGCCTCCACCGGATCGGACCAGACGCGATAGGCGGCATCGTACCCGTAGTCCGCCGCCACGCGGAAAGTGTAGAGGCGGAAGTTCTCCAGACCGGTAGCGGTATAGGTTTCAGCGATCGGGCGATCGCCCAGCGCCGTACCGTTCTGCTCGATGACATAGCCGCTGAAATCGTCGATGGAATCCACCGTTCTCTCCCCGGATTCCAACGCGAGCAGGCTCTCGAGCGTCTTCAACTCGCTCCGCAGCGGGGCAAGCCGCGCGAGGTCGGCCGCGCTCCCGTTGAGCGTCACCCGCTCGACCGCTGCACGGCGCATGTCGACCTTGCGCCGCAGGCCATCCACGGTCAGGGCGGACTGCTGGTTGGCCGGGGCGGTCCATGTCAGTTGGATCTTCTCATCGCCGCTGCTCGCCTGCAGGTTCGTCGGCGGAAGAATCTCGAAAACCTGGAGCGCGAGCGGAACCGTCGAAGAGCTGACATCCACGCCGACGAGGACGGCGTCGTGATACCCCTGCGAACCGGAAGGCGTGTTGTAAATCTCGAAGGTGTAAAGACCCTCCAACTGTTCGCCTAGGTTGAACGCCCCCGCGGCATCGGTGACATCGGAGACTCCCAACGCGGGAATCGACACCGTGATGCCCTCGACCGGGGTGTCCGGCGTGTCGGCGGACATCACCGTCCCGGTGATCACGACGGTCAACACCTCCTGCGCAAGCTGGAAGTTGACCGTCGTCGTCTGGTCGGCGACGATCTGCACTCCCTCTTGTGTCGAGGAGACATAGCCCGGCAGGGCCGCGGTGACATCGTAGGTCCCGACCGGAACATCCTGCAGCGTGTATGCCCCGGAGGAGTTGGTGGAACCGGTGACGGCGATATCACTCGTTCCCGCGTGGTAGACGATGATGTCGGCATCCGCCAGCGGATCGCTGTTCTCGTCCGTCACCGTACCGGTCAGGTCGCCGCCCGCTTCGCCGATGCGGAACGTCGTCCCGGAGGCGATCGCCGACCAGTCCGTCCCCTGGGCGATCGTCTCGCCGAGGTCGCCGGCACCGTTTTCGTACCCCACCGTGAAGTTGCCGCTTGCCTGGGCATCCGTGCTTTCATAGTTCAGGTAAACGCGGTCCGTGGTGGGGTCGAGGACGATCTCGCCGGTGAGACCGGAGCTGGCGCCGTAGGCGAAGACATTATCGTACTCGATGACGAACTTCCCCTGGGAAAGGCCCACGTAGATGTTGCCCCCAAGGATCGGGTTGAGATCCGCACCGTAGAGGGAAACAACGTTGTTCGGTTCCGTTGTGTCGGGAAAGGCGGGAAGCACATGCGATGTTGCATCCGTTGAACTGAAGGAGATCCACCCGTTCGAGCAGACACGGACACGATCATAGCTCGTTCCGTACCAGGTGAACGTCCCGAAACCGTGATCGCCGAACACCACTTCGATGATATCCTCATCGTTGAGTGTCAGGGCGGTGCCGGAGGTGTCGATCTCCAGCCAGAAGTTGCCGGAGGTGCCCCAGGGGATGACGCGGGAGGAGTCGTAGACATTGTACACGTACCAGGTTCCGGCCTGCGTCGGCCTGCGGGCCTGGTTGGCGTTCGCCGAGGCGTCCTCCGCCAGCAGGAACCAGGCGACCGAGTCGCCGTCCGCCTGGAATGCGCCGGGGATGGTGGCGGAATACTCGTTCGGATTGCCCGTGGCGGTCATCGCGACCACTGTCTGGTCGATGACGCTCCCGCCGGAGACGTGCCCATAGGTCAGGTTGAAGAAGTTGAGACCGGAGTCATCCGTCGCGGTGGCGACGATGTCCGCGTCATCGCCGGAGAAATTGACATCCGGCCAGGAGACGAGGGTCACCACGGGCGGGAAGGCGTCTGAGGTGCTCGCGTCCACCGTGACGTTGTCGATCAGCCAGTGCAGCGCCCAGTCGCCGCCGTCATCATAGCGGAAACGGACCATCACGTCCGCCTCGTTGGAGGCGTAATCCGTTAAGTCCACCAGGGTGGGCGCCTCTTCGACCGAGGCGGTGTAAGTGACAACGTTCGTCCAGTTCGTGCCTCCGTCAATGGAGACGTCCACCGCGGCGAAATCGTTCCCCCCGTTGAAGTAGAAGTGCTGGTCGAATGAGAGGGTCACGGAGTTGTAGCCCAAGGTGCTGAAGGAGGGCGTCCGCAACTCCTCTTCGAGACGACCGGCGTCGCTGCCCGCGATGTCCGAGGAGACCATCATGTACTGCGGGGTCAACCCTCCGAAGGCAAACGTCGCAACGAACCAACTGTCGCCGGTGCCATCGCCGCCGTCGACCACCGTCCAGTCTCCGGGAAGCCCGCCCTCAAAATCCTCCGAGAGGAGGATGTCGTCCAGCTCCTGCGTCGTCCGTCCGCTCGGCGGCGTGACAACGATCCGGGCAGGCTGGTCGGGCAGGCTCCGCTGCAGGGTACTCCGCTCCGTAAACTGAGGCTCAGCGGCACCTGCCGCCGCAGAGAACAGAATCGTTACCGAGAGCAGAAGGCTGACATTCATCGCCTTGCCGTTCATGACTCCCCCTTCTCTTTTTCTCATCAAGCTATTTATACTTCTGCGCAGGGAACCGGGAAACGATCGGTGTTGCACAAAGCCGAATCATCCCGGGACGCTACTTGTCCGGTTGCTCCTCTACCCTCACTCGACCGCCGGGGGTCATGGTTTCCTCGTCCCTCGAGCAACTGAACGAAGAACTCGCATGCCCCATGTCAATCGGCGGAAGCGCTATATTTATGAGTTAGGGTTTCCTGCCTCTCCTTGTTGTGACCGCTATCACCACGCCTGATTCGTCCGCGGCACAAGATGCAAGCACCGAGGAACCCGGCGAGTTCCTTCCGGCCAGGTACGGCAAAATGAATCCTTTCTCATAAGCGGAAATCCCGCATCGTGCACAACTTGTAAGTTACCCATGCGAAGATGCCCTTGTAAAGATATTCGCGGATTTACTCGCAGTCCGGACCAACAACACGCGTTGCTGAGTTACAGTCGAAATCGCACCATGTTCCGCCGTCAGGCCTGGCACACAACACGAGATTCCCTATTGACAGCATCGGCATAATCTCGTACTCTTATTGCCGATCATTCCTAATAGGCGACCGATAGCCGGGAGAAATTATGGAAGATGAAGCAACTCTCGAAGGGCGATACCGCCCCTCCGAAGATGTCGTCGCCCGCGTCATCGAAGGCGAGTTGGTCATCATTCCGCTGAAAGCGGGGGTCGGCGACATGGAGGATGAGTTGTTCTCCCTGAATCCTACCGGCCGGGAGGTGTGGAACAGGTTTAATGGGGAGAGGACACTCGGTGAGATCGTCAGGGAGATCGCGGAGGAATACGAGGGAGAATCCGCTGAGATCGAGCGGGACATCATCGGGTTGGCCTGTGTTCTGCTGCAACGTAAACTGATTTCCGCGGTTTCCTGAGAGATCGATGAACGGGTTCACCGGGGGAGGAGGAGAGCTTGGCCTTACAGGCGTAGACTTGACGCTTCTCATCCGTGATGTCTTCGCCAGGGGCGCCAGCTTCCGCTTTCGCGCCCGCGGCAGCAGCATGTGGCCGTTCATCCTCGAGGGCGATGTGGTCACCCTTTCGCCCCTCAACGGCGAACCACCACGAATCGGAGAGGTTGTCGCCTTTTCGCACCCGAGGGCGAAGGGTCTCTGCATTCATCGCATCGTCGAGATCCGCGGAGAAAAATATCTTATCGGGGGGGATAACAACAGGCGTCCGGATGGAGTGTTCGCCATTTCGGACCTGCTCGGACGGGTGACCCGGGTCGAACGTAACGGGAAGACGCTTTCCTTCGGCCTGGGGCCGGAGAAGCGGTGGATCCCGTGGCTGCGCCGGTGGGGGATCTCGCGTTGGCTGCATTCGAGGGCGGTAAAAACCGTTTACCATCTCTACCGGAGAGTGCGAGAATGACTCAGGAACATGTAACGACGGTTCGTCTGGCGGACATGCCGCTCTTTAAGAATACCCGGGCCCGGAGAACCCTTATTAACCTGACCTTCGAGATCACGGCGCGCTGCCCCAACGACTGCCGTCACTGCTACATCAACCTCCCCGCCGGCGACAGGGAGGCAAAGCGCCGTGAACTTTCGCTCGAGGAGATCGATGCGATCACCGACGAAGCACTGGAACTCGGCACATTGTGGGTGCTGCTCACGGGCGGCGACCCCCTGTTGCGCAAGGACTTCGCCGACATCTACCTGCTCCTCAAGCGCAAGGGGTTTCTCGTCGAGGTCTTCACCGCCGGCACCTTGATCAACCGGGAGCACGTCGACCTGTTCAAGCAGTACCCGCCCCGCAGCCTGGAGACCACGGTGTACGGGGTAACCCGGGAGACCTATGAGCGGGTCTCCCGCAAGCCGGGCTCCTTCGACGCCTTCATGCAGGGCCTGGAACGGTTGTGGGCCGCCGGGCTGAAAGTCAATTTGAAAACCGTGGCCCTGCGCTCCAACCTGCACGAGATGCCGGCCATCCTCGAGTTCTGCCGCGAGCACTGCCCCGAGGATTACCGGCTGGACGATTTCCTACACCTGCGCTATGACGGGGATCCGAAACGGAACGAGGAGATAAAGTCGGAGCGTTTGACGACAGAGGAAATCATCGCCCTCGACAAAACGGATCCGAAAGAGCTTCAGGGCTGGAAGACGATGTGCGGCTCGATGATCTTCGAGCGGAAGGAGTACGGCGACCACCGCCTCTTCAAGTGCGGGGCGGGTATGGACGCCGCTGTCATCGGATACGACGGCGTGCTCCGGCCCTGCGACTCCCTCGTGCACCCCGACTTCACCTACGACCTGCGCAGGGGAAACCTGACCGACGCGTGGATCAACTTCGTCCCCAGGATGTGGGAAGCCGAGATTCACAAGCAGGAGTTCGAGGAGACCTGCGGAACCTGCAGCTTGCGGAACATCTGCATGTGGTGCCCGGCGCGCGCCCATCTCGAGACGGGCGAGCTGGATGCCTTCCTGCCCGAGTTCTGCACATTGACCCATGCGAGAGTGGAGGCCTTCGGAAACGGGGAAACCACCGAAGCCGATCAGCGTCCGCCGGTGGAGGTGGACTTGGTTCCTACTCCAGGAAAAGAGTATTGAAAAGGTTTCGCCCGTTGAACCGGGTGACTTGACACGGGATTTTTTGTACATTAGTCGCCGGGATTGAACTTCACCCGGTGGAAGCAGACCGACCTGAAACCCGATACAAATCATGGAATCCCGGAGAACGGGGTTCAACTGAAGGGAAATGCGCAATGAAGAAAGCATGGGAAAAACCGCAATTGGTTGTCCTGGTCCGCGGCAAGCCGGAAGAGAGCGTGCTGGTCACCTGCAAGAAGGCGGGGGGCTTCGGCGCTCCCTCCTCACCGACCATTTGTGACAATTGCGAGACTCCGCGCCCAAGCTGAGCCATTGTCATTTTAACCCGGAAGCTTTGCGGGAGGGGGTACTTCTGTCCTCTCCCGAACCTCCGGCCTCAGTGACAGATTTATGCCGGTTCATACCCGGTCGGGACCAGCCTCGGCGCCGGGTGGCGTGAACGAGGGAAATGGCCGCCCGGATATGGCCGTTTAGTTTTCCTGGGCAACGCGATGCTTCATTTGTGCCGGCGAGTGATCCCGGCACTTTCATTTGAACACACATTCCTTCTGGTCAGGTGGCCTCTCCCAGAGAAAAGCTGATCGCCGTGCTGCGCCTCGACCGCGCCATGCGCCTCATCTGGCACAGCGGGCGCGGCTGGACGATCGCAACCATTGCGCTCCTGTTCTTTCGAGGCGTCCTCCCCCTCGCCGCGCTCATCCTGGTCAAGAAGGTCGTCGATGCGGTCGCCGCCGGGGTGGCCTCCCATGACGCCGTCGCGGCGTTCCCCCAGGTAGCCCTCTACATCGCCCTCGCGGGCGCGGTGGCCCTCCTCGCGGCCGTCTCCCAATCCATCTCGGGCGTCGTGGAGGAAGCCCAAACCGAGCACCTCACCGACCACGTGCAGTCGATGATCCACGCCAAGTCGGTCGAGGTGGACCTCGCCTATTACGAAGAACCCCGTTATTACGACACCCTGCACCGGGCGCAGCGGGAAGGGACCTACCGCCCCGCGCGCATCTTGCAGAGCCTAACCGGGGTAGGGGTCAACGGGCTCTCCCTGCTGACCATGGTAGGGCTGCTGATCTCCTTCAACTGGACGGTGGCGCTGGTGCTCTTCCTCGCCGCCCTGCCGGGCGTCTTCGTCAAGGTTCGCTACGCGGGCATCCTGTATCGCTGGCGGCTGGAGCGTACCCCGACCGAGCGCCTCGCGCACACCTACGACTGGATGCTGACCACCATGCAGTACGCGAAGGAGTTGCGGCTCTTCGCCCTCGGGCGGCACTTCCGGGAGCGGTACCGCGAACTGCGGAAAACGCTGCGCGAAGAGCGCATCGGGCTCGCCCTCCGGCGGGCCGGGGGCGAGCTGCTGACCCAGGCCGTCTCCGTCCTCGCCGTGTTCGGTTCCTTCGCCCTGATCGCCTACCGCACCCTGCAGGGTGTCATCACCCTCGGCGACATGGTGATGTACTACCAGGCGTTCCAGCGGGGGCTCGGCTACCTGCAGAACCTCCTCGGCGGGCTGGCCACGCTCTACGAGCACTCCCTCTACTTCTCCAACCTCGAAGAGTTCCTGCAGCTCGAGCGCCGGGTGGCGGACCCCTCGCGCCCCCGCCCCCTGCCGCCAACGTTGCGCGAGGGGCTTCGCTTCGAGCGGGTCAGTTTCCGCTACCCGGACGCCGCCGGCGAGGCGGTGAAGGAGTTCGACCTCACGGTCCGCGCCGGGGAGACCCTCGCCCTCGTCGGGGAGAACGGTTCCGGAAAGACCACCCTGGCGAAGCTGCTCTGCCGGCTGTACGACCCGACGGAGGGCCGGATTACCGCGGACGGTATCGACATCCGGCACTTCCGGCTTCTCGACTGGCGGCGGCGGATCACCACCCTCAGCCAGGACTTCTCCCGCTACCCGCTCACCGCCCGGGAGAACATCCACCTGGGCGACCTGGAGCAGCCGGACGAGGAGGAAGCCATCGCGTCCGCCGCGCGGGCCGCCGGGGCCGACGAGGTCCTCGCCGGGCTTCCCCGGGGATACGAATCCCCCCTCGGACGGTGGTTCGAACAGGGGGTGGAGTTGAGCGCGGGCCAGTGGCAGAAGGTGGCGCTGGCGCGCACCTTCTTCCGCTCGGCGGAGATCGCTGTCCTCGATGAGCCGAGCAGCATGCTGGACCCCGCCGCGGAGGCGAAACTGCTCGAGGAGCTGCGGCGCTGGCTGCGGGGCCGCACCGCGCTGGTCATCAGCCATCGCTTCACCACCGTGCTCCTCGCCGATCGTGTCGCCCTCCTGGAGAAGGGAAGGTTGACGGCGGTCGGCACCCACGAGCAACTGCTCCGGGAAAACGAAACCTACGCGGGCATGGTGCGGGCGCAGACCCTCCCCGGTTGACCGCGTCGATGGACATTCGCCCGCAAGCGGACAAACCACCCGTCCACACACCCTGCACCCCTGCACCGGCGTCCCCGGGGCGTATCTTTCAGGAAACAACCGGCCGCCGCACGTTTCGCGAGGAAGCATGACCACTCCGCACCGGATCCGTCTTCTGCTGGACCTGCTCGCCGGAGCCCCCCTCCCCGGGGAGGGGGAACGGCCCGCCGGGAAGGACTGGGACGCCCTGCTCCGCCTCGCGGGTCATCACGAGGTGCTGCCCTCGCTCTACGCCTCGCTGAAGAGCCGGTACGCCGAAACCTGCCCCCCGGGGGTCCTCGACCGCGCCCGCCGGATTTCCCTCCGCACCGCCGCCATGAACGTCCGGCGTCTCCGGGAGGCGGCCGGCGTGATACAATCGTTGCAAAAGGAAGGAATCGAGACGCTTCTCCTGAAGGGAGCGTATCTCGCGGAGACCGTCTACCGCGATGCCGCGTTGCGACCGATGATGGACGTTGACCTTCTGGTGCGCGAGGAGGATTTAGAAGCGGCCGGGCGGGCCCTCTCGGGGTTCGGTTACATCCCGGAAATCACCTACGACCGGCGCGTCCGCCACGCCGCCCGCATCGTGAACACGATCAGCTACCACGCGCCGGAACGCAGCCTCCATGTGGACCTGCACCTCAACCTGGAGCCTCCCGCGAGCCCCTTCCGGATGGATCCCGTGGGGCTCTGGAGCCGCGCCCGGCCGTTCGCCTTCGAGGGGGTGAAGTGCAGGACCCTCTCGGAGACGGACCATCTCCTCCATCTGTGCATCCACGGCGCTTTCCGCCACCTCTTCTACCCGCTGAAGACCCTGTTCGACCTCCACCTTTTTCTTCGCCGTTTCGGGGAGGAGATGGACTGGGAAAGCGCCCTTCGGCAGGCGGAACGATGGGGCGCGATCAACACGGTCCGGTTGTGTGACGGGGTGCTGCGCAGCCTCGGATGGGCGGCTCCTCCGGCGGGTACTCTCGCTTCCGCCCGCCATGATGACGGCGCGGCCTCCGGAGTGGAGTGGGCGGTGGAGCAGATCCTGGCGGATCGCGGAGCCGAACTGCTTGCCCGGCGGAACATCGCCCAGTGGTGGGCTGCCGGCGGCCTGCGGGGAAAGGCGAAATTTCTCTTTAAGGGGGCCGCCTGGGTGCCGGAGGGAGAGATCGCGGGCAGGACAGGCCGGCGGCGGGGGGCCCGCTTCCTGGCGGCGAGGCTCTTGCGCCTGCTCGCCATCGCCGGGAAAAACCTTCCCGCTCTCGCCGGGCTGCTGCTCCACCGGGGGGAGATCCACCGCCTTGCCGCGATGCGACGCTGGATATCAAAAGGGTAGGAGCCCCGTCAGCCCGTTTCGTGGATCCCGCCGTGGACAAGACTGTTAGCAAACCTCTCCGACTCAGAGTTTTTCGAGGAGATCGACCACGCCGGTGTCATGTGCGAAACGGAGCTCGTGGCAGGGAACCTCCCGGGCGATACGGGCAAGGATGTCCAGGGACTTCTCCCACCACTCCCGCGAAGCGTAGGGCCGGATCAGGCGGGGGAGAAGGCGCCTGAATGCTTCGTTCGGTTCGCACACCGGGACCAGCGCGTGGCGCTCGTCCTGCTCCAGGAAGAGGATCGCCTTCAGGGGCGCCGTGGCGGAAGAGACCTCCGGCAGCTCCCCGTGGTGCCATGTCCCGTGAACCTTGACCCCATCGGGCCAGAAGCGGACAATGTTCCGGTCGTCGCAAAGGAGCCTGGCCCGCCCCCGCAACAGTTTGGCGATGGTCGATTTTCCCGCTCCCGAGTGCCCGACGAAAAGCAGCCCCGACTCGTCGAGTATCATGGCGGAGGAGTGGAGGTAACAGGCCTGCCGAGAGGGAAGCAGACTGGCGATCAGCACCTGGTCCGTCGGCAGGAGGCTGAGGGACTCCATCCCGCCCCGGCGAAAGGCTTTTTCCTGCCCGGAACCGCTGTAGATGTCGGCCCGGTTCTCGTTCGCAGAGTGCACCACCACCTGTTTTTCCGGTGCCGGCCTGCCATCCGGACGCAGGTTCACATAGATGCTTTTCGGCCCGTCCCGGTAGATGATCCAGGGCGGCTCCTCGTATACCGCCTCCGGGAGGGACGAAAAATCGATCTCCGGCGGGGTGAAATGGTGGTGAAGAATAAAGGTGTCGTCCCCGGGGCCTTCTACGCGGAACAGGTCGAACTTGTGGTGAAATGTCGTCTCCGTGATCGGTACGTCCGCCTCCACCTGGATGGTGATCCCTGCGATCTGGTACCAGCGTCGTTTGCTCAATGACCCTCCATCATCGTTCCCGGGTGTTCGTTCTCTTTCGCCTCTCCGCAACGTAGCAACTGCTCTTCTCCACGGACAAGAGAACGGAGCCGCGGCGGGAGACGGCGACCCTTCGGAAATACGGCATACGGGCCGCCACGTGTCGCCCGCGCCGTGGGCTCCGGGGGCCTGCCGTCGACGAGCTGAGGGGTGGAAGGGGCCGCGTCGGCCTGGATCTCCCGGGAGACGGGTTTGTGATCTTGAGCATTTTTTTCGCCGGTCCATTTCCTATATTTCATGTTTGCCGGTATTTCCAGTGTCGCGTGCATGCCACAGCGTTTGCAGCCGTTTCATTCGAGCGTCGCGGCAACTTCGTCCAGTCTCGGTCTTGCGTGGGAGTAACCCTCGCTATAGTTTCCGGCTCATTTGCGGTAAGTGTTTCGACTTCCTGGGGAAATTCAATTACCCGAACCGGTTTCCAGTGAAAAGCTCCTTCGCGCTTCATCCGTTCTGAGAAGAGGAAAGTAGGTGGGAAATAAAGCGAATATGAATCTTCCGATGTCGGGCCAGCAGCCGGTCGATCCGGATTTCGAGCCTTCGGCGAACGGTTTCGGGCAGAGTCCCTCCGCCCCTGTAAACATCATCCTAGCCGTTCTCCGCCGACCCTGGATCCCGGTGGTCGTGATCTTCGCGATCATGGTCCCGTTGTTCATCTACCTCTCGCACCAGCCGGTGCGTTATGTTTCGCAAAGCCAACTGATGGTTTCCACGCTCTCCACGTACGGCGCTTTCGGCTCCGTTTCCCCGCTCTCCCCTGGGGGGATGTACCTGAACACCAACTCCTTCAGCTATTATCGCTCCATCCTCGAGAGCCGTCAATTCCGCCAGGCCGTCCGCAACCGTCTCATTTCGGAATACCCGGACGCGCCGGCGGACACGTTGGAAATGGCCCTTGGTGCCCTCGCTTACCGGAGCGACGTGCAGGAGGAGGGGTTCATCACGATTTACGCTGTGACGCCTTCCGAGCAGTGGACCTACCGCGTGACGAAGGCGGGCACCGATGCCTTCCAGGACATCTGCGCCGGCCTCGAGCGTACTGAATCCGAACAGGTTTACCGGTTCATCAACTCACAGATCGATGCGACCAGCGCCAAGATCGAAACCACAGAGCGCCAGCTCCAGCACTTTCTCGAGAGCAAGCACCTGCTCGTCGAGGACATGGAGAGCGGGATCGGCAAAGAGCTGCTGGACCTGGAACGTGAATTGTCCCAGGCGAAGGCGAAACTCGAGTTGGTCAAGATCAACATCAGCTCCTACAACGACAAGATCAACTCTCTGCTGGACGGCATCTCCAGCAAGGGTTATGCAAGTTCGCAGCGGTTTGACCAGATTCGTAACGAGTTGCAGGGCATCCGCGATGAGTTGAACGCCCTGGAGTCGAGCAGGGGGAACGAACAGCGCATCGCCGAGCTGCGTGACAGACGGTCGCAGTTGCTCAGCGAGCTGGTCTCCCTGGACGCCCAGGTGGGGGCCGCCCAGGGAAGAAACGCCGCCTCAGAACCGGTTCTCTCCCTTCAGCGGATCGAAGAGCAGCTCGACGCCGCCCTCCTGGAGCAGTTCAACTACCAGAACCAGGTCAACTACTACGAGATACAAATCCGGAGGTTCCGCGAAGAGCACCCGGATCTGCCGCAGGACATCCTCGAATTCGCCAAGCTGGTTCGCGGGAAGGATGTGCTGATCAACACGCTGAACATCCTGTTGCAGAAGCGCGAGGAGACACGGATCAAGCTGGCCTCCGAGCAGGGCGGAGTAAAGGTCATCGACGAACCCTCACCCGCAACTCACATGGCTCGCAAGCGTCCCTTGAAGCTCGTGCTGGGTTTCTTTTTCGCCCTCGTGGCCGGCATCGGCGTGAGCTTCCTCGTGGACTATTTCGACTTCAGCATCAAGGACGAGCGCGAGGTTTCCCGCCTGGGGCTCTCCAGCCTCGGAACCGTTCCCATCATCCGCCCCGAGGAGTCGAACGGCGCGAGGTTGAACCTCCCTTCCCGTTCCAAGAATATCCGCCACCAGGGGATGTTGATCCACGGCAAGCAACGATCCATCCAGGCGGAGGCGTTCCGCTCGATTAAAATCGCGCTCCAGTTCATCGCCGCCGATCAGAGGAAGAAAGTCTTCGTCGTCTCCAGCCCCTACGCCTCGGAGGGCAAGTCTTTCATCACCTCGAACCTGGGAATTGTGTTTGCCATGGGGGGAAAACGGACGCTGCTGATCGACGTGGACCAACGGCGCTCGACCCTCTACAAGTATTTCGAGGTTCACCGCAAGCCGGGCCTTTCAGAACACCTGTTGGAGCAGGTTCCCCTCGAGAGGGTGATTCAGAAAACGGCTGTTGAGAACCTCGACCTGATTACCGGCGGCAGCCCCCCGCCCAACCCGGCTGAACTGGCAGCCTCGAACAGCCTGAAAAACCTGGTGCGTTCCATGCGGGAGAAATACGACATCATTCTCCTGGACACCCCGCCCATCCTCGTCTGCACCGACCCGGTTTCCGCCCTTGACACGGCTGATGGAATCATCCTCGTCGTCCGCATGGAGCGAACCAACTTCCGCAGCCTGGAGCTCGCCACCGAAGCGCTGCACCGGGTCAACGCTGACATCCTCGGGGTCGTCTTCAACCATACGAACCGACGGTTCGGCGCGCCCTACTATTACCTCTACCGGCATTACAAACCTTACAGCTACTACTCCGGCTATGGATACTACAATTACTACACCTCGTATTATGAGAAGATGGAAAAGGAAGAGGATACCAAGCAGACAAGTGAAACGTCGTAGCACTCCCCGTCATCGGGGGGGGCGACCGTTGGACTACACTTCGGGCTCGGTGAACCGGCCCGCACCCCGGCGTGAAGCACCGCCCGCGCTTCCGCCGAACTGAAGGGCAGGAGAGTTCGTATGCGAAAGAGACTTCGGGGCTGGTGGGCTGTTCCCCTGCTCGTTCTCCTCGGGATCACGGCGTCTCTGGGGGCGGAAAACCGCATCGTGCCCGGCCAGACGATCAGCATCACGGTGCTTGGCAGCCCGGAGCTTTCGCAGACAGTACTGGTCAAGGAAGACGGCACGACGGAATATCCCCTGCTGGCCGGCGTACCGCTGGACGGAATGACGGCCACCGAGGTGCGTGATCTCCTGCTGCCCATCCTCTCCCGTTTTGTCGACCGTCCCCGGGTGTTCGTCACCGTGTCCGACATCATCCCCGTCCCTTTCCGCGTGCAGGGGCAGGTGCGCAGGGCCGGGTCCTATCTCTCCCAGGGGCCGATCGACCTGCAGGCGGCGCTGACCATGGCGGGCGGACCGACTGAGCTGGCGGACCTGCGCCACGTGGTCATCCTCCGTGGGAACAAGACGAACACCAAGAGCATCGAGGTAAACCTCTTCGCCGCCCTCGACAGCATGAACGTGCCGATGATCGAGCGGAACGACCTGATCGTCGTCACCGCCGTAAACAGCCAGTCCTACGTGCGGGTGATGGGTGCCGTCCGCGCACCCGGAAACTACCTGAGCACGCACGGAATGGACGTGATCGACATGATCATGATGGCCGGCGGCGCCTCGAAAGAGGCAGACCTGAAGCGGGTGCGTTTCATTCACCGCACTCCCGACGGCAGCTATACAATCAACCAGCTCAACCTGAAAAAACTGGTCTCCGCCACCGTCCACAGAGATATCCCCCTGGTCGGTCCCGGGGACATGATCTTCATCGAGGAGCGCCCCTGGTGGTCGCGCGGCCGCGAGGTCTGGCCGTGGGTGCAGTCGATCACCTCGATCGTTTCCCTCTTTGTGATCCTCCAGAGGATCTGACCCCGCGAGAAAAGACGCCCCTTCCTTAACGCTCCGGTCGCCGGCAACCCGGAAGCAGGGGATCCCACCGGTCCACCGGTGATCCGAACACCCGAAGGGTGCGTTCCGCCGCGCTTGCCCGGTTGCAACGTGACCCTGCCTGCCACCGCCGTAACCAAAAAGCGTCCCCCCGGCACATGCCGGAGGGACGCCCGGATTATGTTCCCCTTCGCGCGGCTACCGGCTGCGGGCCTTCCTGACGATGATGTTGTACATCGACTTCAGGAAATACCGCAGGTCGGTGAGCAACGGATGGCGTTCGTAACTCTCGAGGTACCGCCTCTCCGACTCGATGATCTCCTCGAAGCTCTTCGGCATATCGTAATAGAAGGGAGGGATACACCCCGGCTTCCACCGCGAACGTTTCTCCTGCAGATCCCTTGGATACCGCTGGAAGAAATCCTCGGACAGCGGCCGGACGCCCACCAGCTTCAGCTCTCCGCGGATTACGTTCAGCAGTTGGGGTATCTCGTCCAGCCAGTACCGGCGCAGCACGCGTCCCCAATCCGCGATGCGGAAATCCCTCGCGACCTTGCCGTGACCGTTCAAGCCATGGTTGTCGATGATATAGTTCTGCAGGTACTGGGCATACTGATGCATGGTCCGCAGCTTGTACACCAGGACTTTCCTGCCCCCTTTTCCCATCCGTTGCTGGGTGAACAACAGGCCGGCGCGGGGAGGGCGCTCCACGGGCACGGAACCGTTCTTCCGCACCTGCACGGTGAAGTACTCCTCGCCCTCTTCGTAGGACTCGACTTCCATCCCGGCGAACGCCGCACAACCGAGGGCGTCGCACAGGGACATCGGCGAGTTTTCCACCTTCGGGAAGAGTACCCTGTGCACGGTCCTGGTAAGGCTCAGCTTCGGCAAGACACGATGCAGAAGGAAATCACCGAGATCGACAACCCGGCCGGGAAGCCGGGAGTAGGCCTTTCGAAGGCGGCGCTTGCGCTGGTGCAGCTCCTCGAAACGGTAGATCAGCCGATCGCCGGGACTCATCAACCCGTTGATTCTCGGGAAAAGGGCGCCTGCATCATTGATCTGGGTGAGGGGCCGGGTGATTAGAAACGCCCGTTGGAATCCCTCCTCCGATACGGAGGGAAAGGCCACGACGAGCCCTTCGAGATCCTTTGGAATCCGGACTTCCAGGGCAAGGCGAGGGATTTCGACCGCCGGCGCGCTTGTCCCGCCGCCGTTGCGGCCGTTTCCCTTGGAAGGAGCCGAAACCAGGACAGAGGAGCCCGCCGCCGCGGCGGCACGCTTGCCGTTCGTCCCGTTCTTGTCCCGTTTCGTTACGCGGTGCACCTTGGCGGGCATATCGCGATTCCCTGGTTTCAGCTTTCCCCCGATCGGCGTTGCAGGCTCAGCGCCCTTTCCTCCCTGTCGGGGCTCCCGGATGTACAGGGGAGTCTAACCGCCATTCCCGCGATTCGTTGTGACTGGCATCACCCCCTCTGCGAGGGGGGTATCACTCCGTAAATCGCACCTTCCAGCGACATTTACGCGCGTCGTCACGAAGGAAACCGTGCCGGGCATAATTTACTGGCGGGAGAGCAGTTAGTGCGGGATAACATACCAAGTTCGCGGGGGACTCACAAGATGTCATTTCAGGTTTTTCGTGATCGTTCTCTCCGCCTCGCCCAAGCGAAGAATTCCGCCGCGCTTGACCCGTCGGCGAGAGCGTCGTAGTTTGCCTCCCGTTTCCGCTGCACGGGTGCCGCCGGTGGAGCAGAGGCTCTCCCCGTTCCGGATTGAACATCTCCTCGCGCGCCCGTCAAAAGGGGTTCCAGAGGGAGCAGGTGCAATGAAAACCGTCATCCTCGCCGGAGGGTTCGGCACACGGTTGTCCGAGGAGACCGTAATCAAACCGAAGCCGATGGTCGAGATCGGTGGAAAACCGATTCTGTGGCACATCATGAAAATTTACGAGTCCCACGGTTTCCGCGAGTTCGTGCTCGCACTCGGCTACAAGGGCGAATACATCAAGCGCTACTTTCTCGATTACACCGCGCTGAACAGCAACCTGACTCTCGACCTTGCCCGCGGCAACTCGTCACGGCACAACGGCGCAACGGAGGAGTGGATCGTGCACCTCTGGGACACGGGGTTGCAGACCCATACCGGCGGCCGGGTCAAGCGGTTGAAGGAGGTGATCGGCGACGAGACCTTCATGATGACCTACGGCGACGGGGTCTCGACGGTCAACCTCCGGGAGTTGCTCGCCTTCCACCGCGAGCACGGCAAGCTCGCGACCCTGACCGCCGTGCGCCCCCCGGCGCGGTACGGGAGCCTGCGAATCGACGGCGGAACGATTACCCGCTTCTCCGAAAAAGACCCGGCGGGCGAGGCCTGGGTCAACGGCGGCTTCTTCGTCGTCGAGCCGGAAGTGATCGACTGGGTGGACGATGACGAGACCGAGTGGGAATCCGGCGTGCTCGAAAAACTCGCCGCCGAAGGCCAGTTGATGGCCTACCGCCACGAAGGGTTCTGGCAGTCGATGGACACCTTGCGCGACGTGCGCGGACTGAACGACCTCTGGGAGCAGGGGCAGGCACCCTGGAAGCTCTGGTAAACACATTGAACCAT
Organism: uncultured bacterium; assembly: GCA_964404605.1. Taxonomy (GTDB): domain Bacteria; phylum Electryoneota; class Electryoneia; order Electryoneales; family Electryoneaceae; genus CAYOKT01. The sequence goes on along the minus strand of CAYOKT010000012.1, from coordinate 11,597 downwards.
GGTGCAGAGGGGTCCATCTTCCGGCCGGCGGCGGTTCAACTTCCATGAAAAACTGAAGGGTTCCATTGTGACGACCGACGGTAAGGGCAGGGTGCTTGTCACCGGCAACCTGGGGTACATCGGGACGGTGCTGGTCCCCATGCTGCGGCACAGGGGGTGGGAGGTGGTCGGCCTGGACACCGGCTTCTTCCCGGCGACCGGATTTTTCAAAGCGGACGTCTCCCCCGACCGGCAACTCATCGCCGACGTGCGGGATGTGCAGCCGGACAGCCTGCCTCCCGTCGAGGCGGTGATCCACCTCGCCGCCCTGTCCAACGACCCGATGGGTGCGCTCGACCCCGCCCTCACCGACGAAATCAACCACAGGGCCTCCGTCCGGCTGGCGGAGATCGTGAAGGAGCGAGGGGCCTCGCGCTTTCTCTTCTCCTCCTCCTGCTCCATCTACGGGGCGGGAGCGAGCTTGTCGCTCACGGAGGAGGACGAATTCGCCCCGCAGACCGCCTATGCGCACAGCAAGGTGGACACGGAGCACGACCTGCGCCTCCTCGCCTCGGACACCTTCTCCCCCGTGTTCCTGCGGAACGCCACGGCGTTCGGCGTTTCGCCCTCGATGCGTTTCGACCTCGTCGTCTCCAACCTCACCGGCTGGGGCTGGACCGAGGGAAAGATCAAGATTCTCAGCGACGGCAGCCCTTGGCGGCCGCTGGTGCACATCCGCGACATCTCGAACGCCTTCATCACGCTGCTCGAGATCGACCGTGAAAAAGTCCACAACCAGGCGTTCAACATCGGGCGCGACGAAAACAACTACCAGGTTCGCGACATGGCGGCGGCGGTCCAGCGGCTGCTCACCGGGACGGAGGTCGTCTATGCCGGCGCCGGTGAGGCGGACTCGCGCGATTATAACGTCTCCTTCAAGAAGCTGCGCGCCCTCACGGCCGAGCCGATCATCCACTGGTCCCTGGAAGCGGGGGTCGCCGAGCTGATCGGCACCCTGCAGGCGAGAGGGCTGACCCGGGAGGAGTTCGCCGGCGCGCCGGCCGTCCGCCTGAAGCAGCTCGCAGGACTGATGGAATCCGGCCGCCTGGATGATACCCTGCGCTGGGTCGGCGGGCACGGGTAAATCTCGCCGCGGCGCCAGCGCCCGGAGAGACCCGACGACCAGTCAACAACCGCGGCCGGTCCGAAACGGAAGGGCTGGCGGCGAACCGCCTTTCGAGGAAGAATGGAGATCAAACCGCTTGAAATCGAGGGGGCGTTCGAGATCCTCCCCAGCCCGATCCGCGATGCCCGCGGCTACTTCATGCGCACCTACGACCGGGAGCTCTTCGCCGAGCACGGCCTGCAGACCGAGTGGCCGCAGGAGAACCAGTCGGGGAACCACCGGGCCGGCATCCTGCGCGGGTTCCACTTCCAGGCGCCCCCGCACGCCGAAACCAAGCTCGTCCGCGCCGTCGTCGGGCGCGTGCTCGATGTTTTCGTCGACATCCGCCGGAGCTCGCCCACCTACGGGCGATATGCCATGGTCGAGCTGTCCGGGGAGGCGCAAAACATGGTCTACATTCCCCGGGGATGCGCCCATGCCTACCTCACCCTGAGCGGGGAGAGCATCGTGTCGTACAAGGTGGACGCCGTCTATGCACCGGACGCCGAAGGGGGGCTGTTGTGGAACGACCCGACCCTGAACATCCCCTGGCCGGTCGAGACGATGCCTCTGGTTTCCGAAAAGGATGCCCGTTGGCCGACCTGGGACCGCTTCGAGACGCCGTTCCGCTGAGGCTCCGCAATCAGACTGTAAGGAGATTCGATGAACGTTCGCCTGTTCAAACCGAGCGTGGGGGAAGAGGAGCTGGCCAACGTGCGCGACGTTTTCGACCGCGCATGGCTGGGGTTGGGCCCCCTGGTCCGGCGTTTCGAGGCGGAGTGGACCGAATACCTCGGCGCGAAAGCCTCCGTCGGCCTCAACTCCGGCACGGCGGCGTTGCAGCTCGCCCTCGCCGCGTTCCATTTCCCCGCCGGCAAGAAGGTGCTCGTCCCCGCAATGACCTTCATCTCCACGGCGGTGGTCGCCCTCCACCAGCGCCTCGACGTCGTCTTCGTCGATGCGGACCCGGGAACCCTGGGTCTCGACCTCGAGGACCTCGAGCGGAAAATCGACAAGGACTGTGCGGCGGTGATCCCCGTACACTTCGGCGGCCAGCCGGTTCCGATGGAGCCGCTGATGGAGATCGCGCGCGACCACAACCTGAAGGTGATCGAGGATTGCGCTCACTGCGCCGGGGGAAGCTATCACGGCCGCAAACTGGGTACCTGGGGGGACATCGGCTGCTTCAGTTTCGAGGAGAAGAAGGCGATGACCACCGGCGACGGCGGCATGCTCTCCGCGGGCGATCCGGACCTTCTCGAACCACTGCGGGCCATACGCTGGGTGGGGATCGACAAGGACACCTGGCGCCGCGTCAGGGGGTACACCGCGGGCGATGACGAGGACGCGCGCCACTGGTACTACGAGATCGCCACGGCCGGGTTCAAGTACAACATGAACGACCTGATGGCCGCCATCGGCCTCGCCCAGCTCAAAAAGCTGGACCGGATGAACGCCCGGCGCTCGCAGATCATCCGGCGCTACATCGCGGGCCTGGCGGACTGCCCGTATGTCGAGCCGCTGCTGCCCTACGACAACCTCGAGCACGGTGCATACTGGCTCTTCGGGGTGCGCAGCGAACATCGGGACGAGCTGATCGTTCACCTGAAACATCACGGGATTGCAACGAGCGTCCACTACACGCCCCTCACGCTGCATCCTCTGTTCGCCGATCACAAGGAGGCGGTCCCCCACACGCTGGAGCTCTACGATCGCATCCTGACGCTGCCTCTCTACGCCGACATGACCGACGAGGAGTGCGACTATGTGGTCGAGGCGATCCGGGAGTTCCGTCCACGATGAGGCGGCGGGTTTCTTCCGGGGAGACCGGAAGAGGTGAACGCGCCGCCCCTGTCCGGTCCCGGCGGACGTGAGGCGATGATGGAATGTCATGGGCCGAACCGGAACGCGCGCCGCGTGGCGCGGCGCCTGTTGCCGCGGCCGGGGGGGCTACTCGCCCTCGCGCTGGTTCTCTGCGCCTCGGCCCCGGCGGCCGGCGACCCGCCCCCATCCTACGTGCCTGTCGGAGGGCGCAACGCAAGCCTGCTGACCTACCTGATCACCCGGGGCGATGTGGAGCCGCGTTTCATCCTCCGCCAGCCCTACCTGGCACGCGAGGTTCTTCCGGGCCTGGAAAAGGCCGGCGCTTCTCCCCGCCTCGCCCACTGGGCGCGGCTGGCCCGCTACGACCTCGATCCCCTGCTCCCGGCGGTGGAGCAGGGAAACGCTTCGTTCGCGCCGGAAGTGAACTTTTGCGACACCCTCCTCGCCGGGGACGGCAGCCCCGTGAACCATTACCGTTACGACTGGGGCGGCGTGCTGACGATGCCCCGGACGGCGGCGGGGCTGCGTGTCGCCATGAACCGCGCGTTCATCGATGACCCGCTGTACCCGGGGGATGTCTCGGAGTCCGACTGGATCTACGCCCGTGTCGAGGATGCCTACCTCGCCCTGGAGCTTCGTCCCCTGCGCTTCTTCCTCGGCAGGATGAAACGCAACTGGGGGGCGCCGGAATCGCCCGGCCTGCTGTTGTCGGACCACCCGTACAGCTACGACCACGTGGGGCTGGAGGTCGCCTCGCGGCGCCTCGCGCTGAGCTGGTTGTTCACCCGCCTGGACGACATGGAGGGCGCGGTGGACACGCAGAACCTCCCCGACACCACGATCACCGCGACCCGCTACCTCGCCGTTCACCGGCTCGACTTCGTCGTCGCCCCGTGGCTCCAGGCGGCGTTCTCGGAGGCGTTTCTCTACGGCGGCGACGGGGTGGATCCCTATCTCCAGTTCCTCAACCCGTTGAACAACTATTACGGCTCGCAGCGGAACGACGGGGTCCAGGGCAACGCGTTCTATTCGCTGGACATCTACGTGAAGCCCTCGGCCCGGACCGCGGCGATCCTCCAGCTCCTCCTCGACGATTTCGTGATCAACAACGACACCGAAGACACGACCTCAGGGCGTGATATCTACCCCGACCGGCTGGGCGTGCAGGCCACGTTGCAGGCGGCCGACCTGCTTCTCCCCGGGCTCTTCACACGGCTCGTGTATGTCCGCGTGTGGAACGATACCTACCTTTCGTTCCGCACGTGGGAAAACCTCATCGTGCGGGGGAAAAGCCTCGGGTACCCCGAGACGGGCGTCGAGGCGTTTACCTTTGACGGGTCTTACTGGAGCGGATCACGATGGACCTTTCGGTGGCGGGCGTCGGCGCAGCGATCCGGCAACCGGAACCTGAACATGCCGTTCCCCGCGCACAAGGACCCTTTCCCGGCGCCTCCCGTGCAGCGCAGCCTGACAACCGAGGTGGGATTTCGCTATGTTCCCGACCCGGTTGTGTCCCTCGGCCTGCAAACCGGGGCGACCTGGTTCCGGAACCGGGACAATGTCGAGGGACGGAACGAACGGCAATTCCGGATCATGCTGGATGTCGCCCTCCACTGGGTCGGACGGTGGAACGATTTATAAGATAGACGCCGGGACCACGCCGGCGTTGTCGTTGATAGAACAACGAGTTGGAGCGAGAGGGAAAAGGGGGCCCACTCCTCGTCTCTCGCCCCGCGAAAAGGGAAAACGGATGACCACCAGGATCGGCGTAATCGGCATGGGCGGATGGGGAAAGAACCTCGTCCGCAACTTTCACCGCCTCGGGGCGCTGCACTCGGTCTGCGATGCGGACAGGAATCTGAAGAAGCAGGTCGAGGAGAGCTATCCCGGGGTGACCTTCACCTCGGATGTAGAGGATCTCCTCCACGACGAAGCGATCTCCGGCGTGGTGGTCGCCACCCCGGCGGCGACACATTACGGCATGGCGCGCCGCGCCATCGAGGCCGGCAAGGATGTCTTCGTCGAAAAACCCCTCGCCCTCCGTTACGAGGACGGGCGCGAGCTGGTCGACCTGGCGGCGGAAAAACGCCGCATCCTGATGGTCGGCCATATTCTCCGTTACCACCCCGCGGTGATCAAGCTCCAGGAATTGATCAGCAATGGTGAGCTCGGGCAGATCCAGTACCTCTACTCCAACCGGCTGAACATCGGGAAGATCCGCACGGAGGAGAACATCCTCTGGAGCTTTGCGCCGCACGACATCTCCGTGATCCTCGCCCTGCTCGGCGAGGAACCCGTCCTTTACTCGTGCCGGGGCAGCGCCTACCTCAGCCAGGACATCGCAGACGCCACCCTGAGCGAATTTCTCTTCCCCAGCGGGGTGCGCTCTCACATCTTCGTCAGTTGGCTGCACCCCTTCAAGGAACAGCGGATGGTGGTGGTCGGTTCGCAGAAGATGGCGGTCTTCGAAGACACTACCAAGGACAAGCTCATCCTCTACCCCCACAAGGTGCTGTGGAAGAACCGCGTCCCGACGGCGGTGAAGGCGGAGGGGCAGGTCGTGGACATCGGCGACGCGGAGCCGCTGCTCAACGAGTGCAGTCATTTCGTCGAATGTATCGAAACCCGCAGCGCGCCGAAAACGGACGGTGAGGAGGGGTTGCGTGTGCTTCGCATCCTCCGCGACCTCCAGCGGTCCCTCGAGCGGGACGGCCACCGCATCGACCGCAGCAGGGAGGAGGGGAAACCGGAGAGCAGACCCTATTTCGTCCACCCAACCGCCGTGGTCGATGAACCGGCGGAGATCGGCGAAGGAACCAAGATCTGGCATTTCACCCATGTCATGAAGAACGCGAAGATCGGCCGGTATTGCGTCCTCGGCCAGAACTGCAACATCGACTCCGGGGTGATCATCGGCGATGGGGTCAAGGTGCAGAACAACGTCTCCCTCTACACCGGTACCGAGATCGAGGATTATGTCTTCCTCGGGCCCTCCTGCGTCCTGACGAATGTGACCAACCCGCGCAGCGAGATCAATCGCCACACGCTCTATGAAAAGACCCTTCTCCGCCGCGGCTGCACGGTGGGCGCGAACGCGACGCTGGTCTGCGGGATCACGGTTGGGCGTTACTCCTTCATCGCCGCGGGGGCGGTGGTGGCGAAGGATGTCCCCGATTACGCGATGATGGTCGGCGTGCCGGCGAAGCGCGCCGGATGGGTCAGCCGGCATGGCTTGCCGTTGAAGGACCCGGACGAGAACGGCATCTACACCTGCCCCGAAAGTGGTCTGCGTTACCGGGAGGAGGAACCCGGTGTGATGCGTTGCCTCGACCTCGACGAGGATGATCCGCTCCCGGAGGACATGCGCGTGGGAACGAAGTTCTACGACGAAATTGTCCACGGGCGGAGGCTGAAATAGCCAGCGTGGTTCTCCGCGAGGTTGCTGCCGCGTCCCTCGTACAACCATCTGCCGGGCCCTGGAAGTGAGCAAGATCAGAATCATCAACATCATGCCGCATCCCCCCGCCTACCGGGAGCATGAAAACCAGCCCCGTCCCCGTTTTCACTGGGACACCCCTGACGGATCCTGGGTTGGAATATCCTTTGAGGATTGGGCGGACCAGATCGGCGAGCACCTCTTGAGGGCCGACGGCGGTTTCACCTACGAGGTGTGGCAGCCGGATACCCGCGCCGACCGGATCTACGAGGCGGAGCTGCCCACCGGGGTGCTGCACAAGAACTTCCCCGCGGTGGAAAGGGACGGCTTTTACGGCCTGAAGCGGCGCAGCTACACCCTCTCCCCGGCGATCGTCAAGGCGGCCCGGGCGGCAGCTTCCAGTGGCCGCTGCATTCTCCACCTGAACCACGGCAACCTGCCGTTTCTCTTCTCGCTCCTCCGCGAGCGGCTCCCCTGTCCCATTATCCTGCAGGATGTCGGCACCATGTCCCTGCCCCTGTCGGGCCTGTTCCGAAAAAAAAGGAATCTCCCCGCTTACCTCTGGGATGTCGCCGACCATTGCCGGTGGTCACACCTCTGCCGCCGGGTCGATACCATCTTCTACACTTACCGGAGGCACCCCCGGATCCTGCGGCTCTCCTACCGCGGAGAGGTGAAGCGGGTTCTCGTCGGATCGGACCACGAAGACTGGTCGCGCGAGTGTACACGGGCCGAGGCGAAGCGAAAACTGGGGATCGCGGAAGAGACGTTCGTGTTTCTCTCCGTTTCACGGCTCACCGGCCTGAAGCAAATTGACCGCCTGATCGTATCTTTACGGCGGGTGAGGAGCGAACGGCCCTGGGTGCTGTTCCTCGCGGGACACGGCACACGTGAGTACGAAGCGTTTCTCCGGCGGTTGGCGGAACCTTTGCTGCGCGAGGGGAAGGTCCGTTTCGCCGGGTATGTGCCCCGGAACGAATTGAAACTGCTGTACTCCGCCGCGGACGTTTTCGTAAACTCCTCGATGCAGGAGGGCGGCCCGATCTCCGCCATGCAGGCGGCGTTGATGGAGACCCCCATCCTCACCACCGATTCCGGCCATGTCCAGGAGTACCTTGCGCAGGAGGGTTGCGGCGTTGTCGTGGGTCGAAAAGACTACGCCGCCTGGACAGGGGTGTTGCAGGGGATACTCGACGGCGAACCGGTCCGCCCCCTCCCGCTGGAGAGGGCGCGGCGGCGGTACGGCTGGTCGTATGTCATCGAGGACTACATCCGCGAATACCGCGCCCTGGCGGAACGCGGTTGACACTCGTCCCCGGATGAACACGCCTGTCCACCCGGCGAAGGGCGGCGGGGAGCACGGAAAAGGAAAATGCGAGTCGTCCTCTTCGGCAACCACAACCTGGCGGTGAACTGCCTGCACACCCTGGTGGAACGGGGACACGATGTGGTGCAGGTTTACACCCATGGTCCCTCGAAGGGGGAAAACGTCTGGTACCGCTCTCTCCACGAGGCCGCGGAGGAGCTCGGACTCCCGGTGCGGCGGCTGGGAAAGATCGACCGCGAAGCCCTCGTGGAGCAGGTTCGCTCGCTGGAGCCGGACCTGATCTTCTCCCTCTCCTGGCGCAAGATGCTGCCGGAAGAGGTTCTGCGGATTCCGCGCATCGCGTCGATCAACGCGCACGGTTCCCTGCTGCCGGCCTACCGAGGCCGGACACCCGTCACCTGGGTGATCGCCAACGGCGAGCGGTCCACCGGCATCTCCTTCCACCGGATGGTCGAAGCTCCGGACGCCGGGGACATCTTCCTGCAGGAAGAGATTCCCATCGACCCGTTCATGACGGGCGGAGAGCTTTTCGAACGCGTTACAGAGGTCGGCACCCGCCTGTTCGCCGTGCTGCTCGAACAGTTGGAGAAAGGGACCACCGCCCCGGTGAAACAGGACCCCTCGAAGGCGACCTACTTCGGGGGCCGGGGCCCGGTGGACGACGTAATCGACTGGCGCCGGCCCGCGGAAACGGTCTACAACCTGGTTCGCGCGGTCACCCCGCCCTATCCCGGCGCGGTCAGCCTGTATGAGGGGGAGGAGACGCGCATCCTGCGCGCGCTGCCCCTTTCGTTAACCCTGGAGGCCGAGGCGGGGGAGATCACGCACCTTCTCCCGGAGGGGCCCACGGTCTGCTGCGGAGACGGCCGGTTGCTGCTTCTCCTCGAAACCCGTCAGAAAGAGGGAGCGGATACACTGTTCCGTGCCGGCGAGTATTTCTCTTCACGGGAAGAGACGATCAAGGCTCTCGGGCTTTGACCGACGGCGCGTTTCCCCGGGCACAACCGAACAGAAGCGCGGAGGACTCAGCTGATATGACCAAGGTTCTGGTCACGGGCGCCGGGGGATTTATCGGCAGCCACCTCGTCGAGAGGCTGGTCGCCGAGGGTTACAGGGTCCGGGCGCTGGTGCGCTACAACTCGGCCGCCGACCCGCGTAACCTGTCGCTGCTCCCGCGGGAGACGTTCGAAAAGCTGGACATTCTCTTCGGAGACATCACGGACGCCCGGCTGGTCGAGGAGGCCGTGGAGGGGTGCGACACCGTCTTCCATCTCGCCGCGCTGATCGGGATTCCCTACTCCTATCACGCCCCGGCTTCCTATGTCAACGTGAACATCGGGGGCACGCTGCATGTCCTCGAAGCCTGCCGCCGACACGGCGTGAGGCGGATGATCCACACCTCGACGAGCGAAGTATACGGCACCGCCCTCTACACACCCATCGACGAGGAACATCCCCTCCAGGGGCAGTCGCCCTACTCGGCGAGCAAGATCGGCGCGGACAAGCTCGCCGAAAGTTATTTCCGCTCCTTCGACCTTCCGGTGGTCACCCTGCGGCCGTTCAACACCTTCGGCCCGCGGCAGTCGGCGCGGGCGGTGATTCCGACTGTCCTCGCCCAGGCTCTCGCCGGTGCGGAAACCATTCGCCTCGGCAACCTCGAGGCGAGGCGCGACCTTAATTACGTCGCCGACACGGTGCAGGCGTTTCTTCTCGCCGCCGATACGGAGGGGATCGAGGGAGAGACGATTCACTTCGGCTCGGGCCGGGATCATTCGATCCGCGAATTGGCCGAAAGGTGCCTGGAGATCGCCGGGAGCGACGCCTCCCTCGAGGTCGCCGAGGAGCGCCTCCGCCCGGAAAAGAGCGAGGTCGGCCTGCTCCAGTGCAGCCCGGAGAAGGCGAAGCGCCTGCTCGGCTGGGAGCCGGCTTCCAGCCTCGAGGAGGGAATCGCCGAGACCGCCCGGTTCATCCGCGAACACCCGGACCTGTACGATCCGTCCGCCTACATGGTTTGAGGCATCATGACACCTGTCAAGGATACGCGCATCGTTATCATGGCCGGGGGCAAGGGCACCCGCCTGCGGCCCTTCACCGTCTCCCTGCCGAAACCCCTGGTCCCCGTGGGCGAACTGCCGATCCTCGAGATTCTTCTGCGGCAGTTGTACAAGACGGGATTCCGGAAGATCACCCTGACCCTCGGCTACCTCGGCGGACTGATCGAGGCCTACCTGAGCCAGGCGAAGGGGCCGGCGAGGGAGATGGAGTTCACCTTCGTCCATGAAGGGGAGCCGACCGGGACCGCCGGCTCGCTGGGGCTCGTCGAGAAGCTCGACAGCACCTTCATCGTGATGAACGGCGACATCCTGACCGACCTCGACTACCTGGACCTGCTCGCCTTCCACGCCCGCCGCGGGGCGGATGTCACCGTCGCGGTGTACGAAAAAAAGGTGAAGATCGAACTCGGCGTAATCGAAGAGGACGAGGAGGGATGGCTCTGCGGCTTCGAGGAGAAGCCGACGAAGCGGTACATGGTGGGAATGGGGGTCGTCATCATGGAGCCGACGGCCCTCGAGTACGTCGTGCCCGGCGAATACCTCGACCTGCCGACCCTCCTGCTCAAGATGCTGGGCGACGGGCGGAAGATCGCCGTCTACCACCACCAGGGGCTCTGGCTCGACATCGGGAACCACGATGATTTCGCCGCCGCCCAGGAGTTCTTCGAGACCCACAAGGCCCTGTACCATGTCGATTGACTGGGAGATCCCCCTCAGCGACGTCAGCTTCGACGAGCGCGAGAGCAAAGCGGTCCTGGGTGTTCTTCGGAGCGGCTGGCTCACCATGGGGGGGCAGGTCCAGACGTTCGAGGAGGAGTTCGCCGAGGCGGCCGGCTGCCGCCACGCCATCGCGGTCTCCAGCGGAACCGCCGGACTTCACCTGGCCCTCCTCGCGCTGGACATCGGGCCGGGGGACGAGGTGATCCAGCCGGCGGTGAACTTCATCGCATCGGCGAACATGACCCTCGCGGTCGGCGCAGCGCCCGTGTTCGCCGACATCACCGCCCTGGAGACCCCGACCCTCGACCCCGGGGATGTCGAGCGGCGCATCACCTCGAGGACGAAAGCCGTCGTGGCGATGCACTACGGCGGTTTCCCTGCCGATGTCACCCGGCTGCGCGAACTCTGCCGCGCGCACGACATCGCGCTCATCGAAGATGCCTGCCACGCCGTGGGAGCGGAAGTGGAGGGTGCCGGCATGGGATCCTGGGGAGCCATCGGCGCCTTTTCCTTCTTCAGCAACAAGAACATGGTCACCGGGGAGGGGGGCATGGTGACCACCGGCGACGACTCCCTCGCGGACAGCGTACGCCGGCTGCGCTCCCACGGGATGACCACCCTCACCTGGGACCGCCACAAGGGGCACGCCTATTCGTATGATGTGCTCCGGCCCGGGTTCAACTACCGGATCGACGAGCTGCGCGCCGCCCTTGGGCGGGTGCAACTCAGCAAGCTGGCGGAGTTCAACGACCGCCGCAGGAAACTCATGGAGGCCTACCGGGAGCGCTTCGCGCCGCTCGAGGAGCGGGGGTGGATGCTCGCCTTCCGCGACGCCCCCCTGTGGCCACGGGCGAGTTCCTGCCACCTGTGCGCGGCGGTAGCGCCTTCGCGGGAGGCGCGGGACGCGGCGCAGCGCGAGCTGAAGTCCCGGCGTATCCAGTCCAGCCTGCACTACCCGTTCATCCCGGCGTTTTCGGCGTTCTCCGAAGGGGACGAGGCGCGGCGTGAAACCCTGCCGAGATCGGAGGCGTTCTGCGAGCGCGAGATCACACTTCCCCTGTTCCCCGCCATGACGGAGAGCATGGTGGAGCG
>CAYOKT010000011.1:0-49517 GCA_964404605.1 uncultured bacterium | reverse complement strand
CGTTCCGTGAGGCGAACCTGCGTGCGCTGCACGCGGGGTTCGACCTGGCGGAATCCCTCCGCACCGCCTGACATGGCACGTAACCCAGCGGGTGGCCCGCGGCTCCTGCCCCCCCACTCGTCACGCCATAGCCAAAGGGGACGGGTGGCCCGGGGCTTGCCCCGGGTTTCATAATATTCGTTGCTTCGGGAGAACGAACCGCTGTCCGTTGTCCTTCCTTCTCACCCCGAACCCACCGAGTCCGGTTCTGCGCGCAGGGATTGCGTAAGCGGTTCACTCGATGCCGCTGCCGGTGCCTGCTGTGACGAGTCAGGCTGAGTCTGCCGATACTGCGCCAGCAGCCTCTCGTACTCCTTCGTACGCAGGGAGGCATGGCAGGTGCCGCACTCCCCGAGGGCGGGGCGGTTCAGTTCCGCCTGTTTCTTCACGTGGCAGGGGATGCAGGTCTGGTGCATCGCCTCGCGGAAGCTGATCGCGCGGGCGAGGGCGAACTCGCCCGCGGGCCGGTCCGTCGGCGCCATGTCCTCCTTGTGGCATTCCAGGCAGGGCTTGGCGCTGGAGGCGGTCTTCGTCCGGCCGGGATCATGGCAGAGGACGCAGGAGCGGTTCTCCGGGTGCAGGCCGGCGAGCTTCTCCTGCTTCGCCACCGCCGTGGTATGGTACTCGTGCCGGAAGAGGGGCGTCGTGTGCTCCATGCTGCGGTGGCAGCGGTCGCAGGGGGTAGCCTTGTCCCCGGGCAGGGAGAGATGGTGACACTGCGTGCAGGAGGCGTCCCCGCCGAGCCGCTCGCGGTGGGCGGCGTGGTCGAACACCGCAAGCAGCCCCGCGCGGTTGCCGTCGATCCGCAGCGTCGCCCGTACCGAGTCCATCGCCAGCGGCGGGGTGACGGGGTCCGGCTTCGCGTGCCGGTAGGGCGGGTACAACGTCAGCCAGGCGACCGGCAGGGTGATCGCGGCGATCAGGGTCACCCGTTCCACGCCGCTCAGCAGCACGCTTTTCCAGACCAGGGTAAGGCGGTCGAAGGCGGCGGTGAGGCTGCTTTTCGTCTCCAGCCGCCGTTTCCAGTCTTCCCCGAAGATGGAGAAGTTCTCGACGATGAAGAAGAAGACCAGCCCCGCCATGCTGAGGACGCCGAAACAGATCGCCCACTCCCCCAGGGAGGGCCAATAGGTCACCCCGGCATCCCGGAAGTAGCCGAAGATCCCGACATCCATGCGGTTGAGGGCCAGCCCGAACGCCCCGCAGAACGCGGCGATCCCCAGCCCGGTGACCGAGCGCCGGGTGCTCGGCAGGACGACGAGGAGGATCGGCGCCAGCACCTCGACGAGGATCTCCCCCCCGAACAGCCAACTCTCCCAGGTTCCCTTGAGGAGCAGGCGCCACTGCCCGAGGAGTGTCATGTCGATGAGCTTCACCACCAGGTAAACGCCGAGAACGCCGGCGGCCACCGAGGCCAGCGAGCGCAGGGCGGGCAGATCGGGATCTTCTTTCGCCTCCGCCCGGGCCGCTTTTTCACCAGGGGTTCCGATCATGTCCAGGGGGACGGGGCCCGGTTTGAGCGGCGCGTACCAGTGGTGGTAGAGCAGGATCACGAAGGTGAAGAGGAACAGCCCGCCGGCCATCGCCGAGAGGATGAAGAGCAGCGGGATGCGCGGGGAATACCACAGCCCGTACAGCCGCTCGGGGGTGACGAGGAACAGCGAGCCGAGCGAGGTGTGGTGCATGCTGGAGAGGGTGATACCGAGGATGATGATCCAGGGGCTCAGGTTGTGGAGGGTTTTACGCAGTCTGCTCAGCCCGATCCGCTCGAGCAGGGTGGGGGAGAGTTCGAGGAAGGTGATCATGAAGTAGCAGGAGACGCACCAGAAGACCTCGAAGAGGAAAGAGTGGGGGTTCCAGAAGATGAAGGGGTGCCAGAAATTCTGCGGCAGCCCGATGTCGAACAGCAGCGCGGTCAGCGAGGAACCATAGCCGAGGAAGGCGATCAGGATGGCCGGCTTGACCAGGCGCTTGAACCGCTTGATCTTCAGCACGTGGGCGAGGAACCCGATGGTGAACCCGCTGGTCGCCAGCGCGGCGCCGGCGACCATGTTGAAGATTTTCCACAGCCCCCAGGGCACACTGTCCGAAAGGTTCGTCGTCGCCCCGAGTCCGAAGCGGAGACGGAAGACCATCGCGACCAGGCCGAAGAAGGCGAAGAACCAGAGGATGTCCTTGATGCGCCGCGTGCGATCCATGAGTCAGACCCCGGTGGGTTGGTTTTCGCTTTTCCCGCCGTCGCTTTCCCGCCCGTCCCCGCCGGACATCAGCTTCATCCGGCGCTGGATGATCCAGTTCAGGCCGAACACTCCGGCCAGCACGCTGCTTCCGAAGTAGGGTGTCGCGTGCACCAGCGCGCTCGTCATCGAGGGGATGGAGGGAGTCTCCGGCCCCGGGAACCCGAGGGCGTGCAGGTCCACGTCCGAGATGTAGAGCACCGCCGTGCCGCCGAACTCCGTCTCCCCCCAGACGTGGGGGAGGTAGCGGGCCGGGTCGGCGTCGATCCGGGAGTGGGCCAGCTCGAGCATCTCTTCGCGGCTGCCGAACGCGAGGGCCTCATGCGGGCAGGCCTCGACACAGGCGGGCGGTTCGCCCTCCGCGAGGCGCTCCTTGCAGAGCTGGCACTTCTGCACGTAGGGGATGACCTTGTCCCACTCGTAGCGCGGGATGTGGAACGGGCAGGCCAGCATGCAGTAGCGGCAGCCGATGCAGATATCTTCATGGTATTCGATGATACCGTTTTCGTTGCGCGTCAGCCCGCCGCAGAGGCAGGCGGCGACACAACTCGGCTCGAGGCAGTGCATGCAGGCCTTCTTCGCGACGTGATCCCCGTCGATCTTCAGGAGGGTGGTGAACCGGTTCTCGGACAGCCCGTCCCTCGTCACGGCGCGGTCGTAGTCCGCCTTCAGGGGGTCCTTGCCGTTCACCTCCACGCAGGCTTTCACACAGGTTTCGCAGCCGGTGCAGCGGGTGACATCGATCAGCATGCCATAGGTCATACCCTCGCCCCCTTTCCATAGATCGCCTCGGCGACCTTGTCACCGGCGCCGGGGCGCAACTGCCAGTGCACCTGGGAGATACGGTCGAAGAAGTAGAGCACGATGTGGGCGAGTTTGGTCGTCGGAACGAGGATGAACAACAGCTCCGCGCTCAGAATGTGGACGAGGAACATCACCTGGTAGCGCAGGGGGTTGAGGACCGGGTGGGCGGCGAGAAAACCCGAGACGAAGGGCAGCAGGAGGGCGATGAGCAACAGGTAATCGCTCGTCCGGCTGATCGCTCGGTGCTCCGCGACGAAGGTGCGGATGAAGAGCAGCACCAGGAGGCAGGCGATGGTCAGGAGGGTGAGAATGTCCGCCGCCATTCTCCCGAGCGAGGGCAGGCCGACCCCGAGGAACCGTTCCCAGAGGACGATGTGATCGGCCAGGAAAAGCGGAACCAGGATCAGGCCGAAGTGCATCAGGTAGGAGGCCCCGGAGAAGAGGGAGGAGGTCTGGATGATGTGGCGCACGGGGAGGACCCAGCCGAGGGAATCCTGGAGGATGCTGCGCCACTGGACCTCCTTCAACCGCCGGCCTTTCCGCCGGAACAGGCAGTCGAGCTGGAGCGCGAGATGGCGTCCCAGCCCCATCACCATGAAGAGAAAGCACACCGCGAACAGGGGCCCCTTCGCCAGTGCGATCCACTTGTCCATCTGTTTCTCCGTGAAAGCCGCTTGCCCTTCCGGCCGCCTGTTTTCCACCCCGCGGAAGACTCCGCCGGGCGGTCGGTGCGGCGGCCGCGGTTACATTGCGAACATCTCGGCCGCTTCCCGCCTCTCGGCCGGGGACTTCCCGCCGGGGATTTCGATCGCCTTCAGGATGAGGTCGTGCAGCCCCATCACCTCGCAGCCGAGTTCGTAGTAATCGACCAGTTCCCGCAGTTGTTTCTTGCAGTTGGCGCAGGGCGCGACGACGATCTCCGCCCCGGTGTCGCGGATCTGCTCCGCCTTCGTTCTCCCGCTCACCCGCATCCGGAACTCGTGGATCTCATCGATGGACACCAGCCCGCCGCCCCCGCCGCAGCAGTAGTTCTCCCGGCCGTTCGGCGTCATCTCGATGTAGTTCGGAACGAAGGATTTCAGGATCTCCCGCGGCTGCTCCACGATCCACCCCGAGCGCGCGATGTTGCAGGGGTCGTGGTAGGTCACCTTCTCGGTGATGACATCCGGGTTCAGGCGAATCTTCCCTTTGCGCAGGCAGTCGAGGGTGTACTCGATGAAGCTGATGACGGGGTACGCTTCCCTGCCCCCGAAGACGGGGACGAAGTCGTGCGCGGAGCGGGAGGCGTGGCCGCACTCCCCGATGAGGATGTTTTTTCCCCGCAGCCGGGTGACCTCCCCGACCAGACGCTTGATGATCCGCTCGAGGTGCCAGTCGCTGTAGAAGAGCCCGTAGTTGATCCCGTCATAGTTCCCGGTGCCGATGGTCCAGCGGTCCCAGTCGCCCGCGGCGTAGAGCACCGCGGCGTTGCCCATCAAGGTGTCCGGCTCCATCAGGTAGTCGCTGACGGCGCAGAAGAAGACGAAGTCGCGGTCCGTCCGGTCCACCGGGATCTTGAGCTTCACCCCGAGGCTCTCCTCGAGCTCCTCCTCGAGGAACTCCAGGTTGCTCAGCAGGGCGGGTGTCGGAACCTTCGAAGTGTTATGGGTTTCGCCCTCCAGCTGCTCCCGCACGCTGACCTGCAGCGCCTTCGGGGAGAGGCCGATCAGGCTGAGGATGTACCGCCCGAGACGGGTCATCAGGCCGTGGTCCATCCCCATCGGGCATTCGAGGGTGCATTTCCGGCAGGCGGTACAGCGGTAGAACAGCTCCGCCATCTCGTCGATCATCTCCTCGGTGAGTTCGAACCCGCTGCCGAAGCGCGACCGGAACCAGCCCGCGATCGTGAAGTAGCGGCGATAGACCTCGAGCAGCAGCGTCGTCTTGTAGCAGGGAACGTCGCGCGGGTCGCCGGTCACCTGGTACACGGGACAGGTGACCGAGCAGCGGTTGCACTTGTTGCTCGTGCTCAGGTAGGAGTCGAGGAGCGGCTTGTAATCCGTGTGCTGGAGCACGGCCGCGAACGCCTCGAGAAAGAGGTCGACCCGCCGGCCTCTCGGCGGGTTCTCCACGTGGTATGGCAGTTTTCGATGCGGGTAGGGCTCCTCGGTGATCGCCGCTCCGCCCGCCACTTCCCCGGCCATGATGCCGCCCTCCGAACTCGTGCGGTTCTTCACACACCCGTGTGACCGGTCCACTGAAGAGCAAATGACGTACCCGTTCACCACCCGCCGCTTCCCGGGAGCCGGTCGATGGGATTCCGCCGGGACGAGACGGCGGGCGAGCCGCGGCGGCGAAGGCGGCGGACAGGCGGAATTCGGGCGATTCGGCGGATGGTTTGCGGAGTGCGTACGCCGGGCCGTCGCGGGTGAAACATCGCTGTCGCGGGCCGACGCAAGGCCTGATAAGATGTCGCAGTGTTGCAACAAATCTGTTGCAGCGCGACGGCGAAGATACACCGGTTCGGCCTCTCCGCGCGTGGGTTGAGACCCTCGCGAGGGTCCTCCGGCTTTTGCGTGGTTGGTGGGAGCAAGTGCCTTTTCGAACCGCTGGGACAGGGTAGCCTGTTGTGAAATGGGGGAGTAGAGTCCGGCCCGCCCGGCGAAGGAGTTGGGCGATTCGCCTCTCCCCACGGGGAAGTCCCGCCGCCGCGGAGGTTCCGTCGGGCCGGACGCCTCCCGGCATACATGTTGCTCGTTGCACGGTCGGATAAGGGGAGGGAATCATGCGCTTCGGAGTCCCTCTGCATGGCAACCGGGTGGCGCCGCGCAGCGCCTATGCGGAATCCCTGCTCGTCGTGACGATGCACGCGGGGCATGTCATCTCCCGCCGTATCGAGACGATGCGCGGTGATGGCGGCCTGTCGCTCGTCGGCGTCATCAACGATCTGAGGATCGACATCCTGGTCTGCGGAGGGATCAGCCGCTCCCTGCGGAATGCGCTGCTGTCCAACGGCGTTGAAGTTGTCGAGAACATCACCGGCACAGTCGATGAGATCCTCGAGGAGATACTGCGTGGAAACCTGCTCCCGCCGCAGTCTGTTCGGCCGGAGATGATCTCCGCAGCATCCGCCGCGGAACATCGGGTGATCACATTGCCCGGGATGACGGGGGCGTCGCCGGAGATCCCGGGGGTCTTGGGACCGCGGCGGCTCGATACCATCGACTGTATCAACTGCCGGGACAGGGTATGTCTGCGGGGCGAGGATTGCATCGCCCTCGAGGATCGGCCCGCGGTCGATGACCGTGAGTTCCTCGCAATGATCGACTCCTCGCTGGACATCTCCGCGGAGAGTGAACGCCAGCTCTGCCGGTTGACGGAACTGGTCTACTACTGTCTGGACATGAACTACCGGGAGATCGGGATCGCCTTCTGCATGGACCTGATCGAGCCGGCGGAGATCCTGACGGGACTGCTGCGCCGTTTTTTCGACGTACACCCGGTCTGCTGCAAGATCGGCGGAAAGCGTGAATCGGACGCCCTCGGAGACGGGGCGGCCGCGCAGGGCCGGGCGCGGATCATCTGCAACCCGGTTCTGCAGGCGGAAACGCTGAACCGTATCGGCACCGAGTTCAATGTCATCGTCGGGCTTTGCATCGGGATGGACAGCATCTTTACGCAACTCAGCCGGGCGCCGGTGACGACGCTCTTCGTGAAGGACAAGTCCCTCGCCAACAATCCGATCGGCGCGGTGTACTCGGACTATTACCTCAAGGAAGCGGCGGCTTCTCTCGCGACGGCGAGGTAAGCCGGCCAGGCGAGGAAAAACTTCGGTTCGGGGGGTGGAAGATGACAAAAATCGCGATTGATTCCGTGGGCTTTTGCGCCCTCTACTCAAAACAGGGCGACTGGGCGTTCGACCTGGCGTTCCGCATCGCGGAGACGCGCGGCATCCAGTTGAATGTGTTCCATTTCCTCTCGGACCCTTACGATCCGGAGGACAAGGTTCCCGACAATCTCTCGAAGGAGGAATGGGAGGCGATGACCATCGAGAGCGAACGGAACCTGCGGATGTACTACGATGTGCGGTTGAGAGACTACCTGAAAGTCGGATTCCGGCTCTGTGAGGACAAGGAGTGGACGGAGCTGCACCGCTGCCTCGTCAAGCGGGAGTTCGATGTTCTCATCCTCGGTGTACCGAGTGAGAACGCGACCTTCGCGGGGAAGCCGATCCGGGAGTTCGCGGACAGCTTCATCTCCCCGGTGGTCCTCGTCGGTCCCGATGATCCGGATACCCTCTACCTGAACCCGCAGGCGGAGTTGATTTCGGATCAATTGTCCCTGTCCGATGAGGCCCGGCGCAAGCTCCAGGCCGCCCATGCATGAGCCGGAGCGCTGGATGACCGAAAGCCGGGAACTCGCCCGGGAGGAGAACGCCCTGTTTGGGGACTCCCGGGAGAGGGCCATACCTTATACGGGACTCACCGGGTACCAGGGTGGATACCGGGATGTCGACCGGAAGGGTATCGTCCTGATGGAAGAACACCTGAGCAAGCTCATCTTCGACAGCATCAGCGACGGGGTGTTTACCGTCGACAAGGACTGTATCATCACCTCGTTCAACACGTCCGCCGAAAAGATCACCGGCTTCGACCGCCGGGAAACCGTGGGGAAGTACTGCTTCGATGTTTTCCGGACCGAGATCTGCCACAAGCACTGCCCCCTGAAAGACACCCTCGTCGAGCACAAACCGATCGAAGACATCCGGGTCACCATCATCACGAAGGAGGGGTGCGAGGTCCCGATCCGCGTGACCACCACGGTTCTCCGGGATGAGGACGGCCGGCCGGTCGGGGCGATCGAGTTCTTCCGGGACATCACCGAAATCGAGCTTCTTCGCGATCGCATCGAGCGAGAGCGGAGTCTCGAGAACATCATCTGCACCAGCCGGCAGATGCGGGAGATCCTGAACCTGCTCCCTGACATCGCGGAGTCCGAGTGCAATGTCCTCGTCCAGGGTCCCAGCGGCTCGGGCAAGGAGCTGATCAGCCAGGCGATCCACAACCTCAGCCCCCGGAAGTACGGTCCGTACATCAAGATCAACTGCGCCGCCCTGCCGGCGCCCCTGCTGGAATCCGAACTTTTCGGCTATGTGAAGGGGGCGTTCACCGATGCGAAACGGGACAAGCCCGGCATGTTCTGCCTCGCCAAGGGCGGGACCCTGCTGCTGGACGAGATCGGCGAGATGGATCTCGCGCTGCAGGTGAAGCTGCTGCGTGTCCTGAACAACGGGGAGTTTCAGCCCCTCGGCTCCACGCAGACGATGAAAACGGATGCGCGGATTATCACTTCCACGAATGCCGACCTGAGGGCCCTGATCAAGGAAGACCGTTTCCGGGAGGACCTCTTCTTCCGGATCAATGTCGTCGAAATCGAGATCCCGCCCCTGGAGGAGAGGCCGGAGGATATCCTCCCGCTGGTGGAGCACTTCATCCGCAAGATCCGCAGGAAGAATCACAAGCCGATCAAGGGGGTCTCGCCGGAAGCCTACGGAGTGCTCCGCAGGTACCCGTTCCCCGGGAATGTCCGCGAGTTGGAGAACGCCCTCGAGCACGCCTTCGTGATGTGCCACGAGGAGTTCATCCAGGTCGAGCACCTCCCGCACCATATCCTCGAGTACCGCGGCGGGGATAACGCCGGGGGGCGCGAACCGGCAAGGAGTGAGAAGGAGATGATCCGGGAAGCGCTGCAACGGTATCATGGAAACAGGAAGCTCACCGCGATGGACCTCGGGATGCACCGCTCTACCCTCTGGCGGAAGATCAAGATGTACCAACTCGACCGGTGAAGGGGGAGCGGACACCCGGCGAAGTCGCGATCTTCGCCTGACACACGATCGAAATCCGAACCGATACCTTCTATGCTACAGGCGCTGCGGGCGCCTGGTCCCAGCCGCCTCGAGCGCCGCGTTTTCTTTGTCCCTATCTTTCTCCCGTTGGTTTCAGCCTGCCGGGGCGATGGCACGGTTCAACCCAAGATTCGGTTGCCGCCCGGCCGGGGCATGGCAAGCAAGGGGAACCGATGCCACCCTCACAACTCCCCCCCGAAGAGATGACCATCGAGAAGCTCCTGACCATCGTCGAGAGCATCTCCGATGGGGTGATGGCGGTCAACCTGGAGCAGCGGGTCACCTATTTCAACCGCGCGGCGGAGCGGATCACGGGCAAGCGGAGGGAGGAGGTCCTCGGGCTCGACTGCGAAGAGGTGATGAACGTCTGCGAGGGCGAGTGCGCCCTGCGCCAGACCCTGCGGGAGAGCAAGCCGGTGATCAACCGTTTCGTCTGCCTGACCGACGCAGAAAGGGAGCGGGTGCCGGTCAGCGTCTCAACGGCGCTGCTCAGGGACGCGAGGGGGAACGTGGTCGGCGGGGTGGAGACCTTCCGCGACCTGCGGGAAGTGGAGACCCTGCGCAAGGAGCTGGAGAGCAGCTACTCCTTCGGGGACATGATCGGCCGCAGCCGTCACATGCAGGAACTTTTCGCCCTGCTCCCGACCGTCGCACAGAGCGATGCGAGTGTCCTTATCGAGGGGGAGAGCGGCACGGGCAAGGAGCTGGTCGCGCGAGCCATCCATGATTACAGCCCGCGGCGCGACAAGCCGATGGTCAGCGTCAACTGCAGCGCGATCCCCGCCGCCCTGCTCGAATCGGAGCTCTTCGGCTACAAGGCGGGCGCTTTCACCGATGCGAAGCGGGACAAGAAGGGTCGCTTCGCCCTCGCCGAAAGCGGCACCCTGTTCCTCGATGAGATCGGCGACATCCCGCCGGAGCTGCAGGTCAAACTCCTCCGGGTGCTGCAGGAGCACGTTTATGAGCCACTGGGGGCGACCCGCTCGGAGACCGCCGATGTGCGGATCATCGCCGCCACCAACCGCAATCTCGCCGAGCTGATCGAGCAGGGGCGTTTCCGGCGGGACTTCTACTACCGGATCCATGTCATCGGGCTGCGGGTCGCGCCCCTGTCCGAGAGGATGGAGGATGTTCCGCTGCTCATCGACCACTTCATCGGCCGGTTCAACCACCTGCTCAGCAAGGACATCTCGGGAATCACCGCCGCGGCCCTGAAGGTGCTGATGAACCATCACTATCCCGGGAATGTGCGCGAGCTGGAGAACATCATCGAGCACGCCTTCGTCCTCAGCCCCGGCGGGGTGATCCGGCCGGAACACCTGCCGGCCTACCTCCTGAAGCAGAACCGCGGCGTTCCGCTCATCGAGGTCTCCGGCACCCTGGAACAGATGGAGATCCTCGCCATCACCGCCGCCCTGAAACGAAACGCGTGGAACCGGACGCGCACCGCGTCGGAACTTGGGATCAACCCCTCGACCCTCTACCGGAAGATGCAGAGGTACGGCATCCGGCCCTCCCCGCCGGAATAATCCGGCCCGTAGCCCGCCGCCGTATGGCGGGCCATTCCCCTCAACCGAAGCGGTGTTGTTCCGCTGCGGCGCGCCGTGCCCGCTGTGAACCGTCCGCGGGCAGAATGCACGAATTGTCCGCCGGGCGCCTTGCAATTTGCAACTCCTCCTCTTGCGGGAACGGTCCTCCAGTTGCTCAGTGCTTGGTTGTTGGTGTGTTACCGGGAATTCCACGCGCCGTCGCGATTCGTGCATTCTGCACGACATCGCGTGTTCTCGTCGAGTCGGCCGATTCTCACGTCGCCTGCGCCATCTCCAACCTCAAGAAAAACAATTCCTCTTCGCTCAACCTCCCGCATCCGCTTCTGGCACGTCCCTTGCTCTACCCATGGTGGAAGTGAAAGGCGGCATGCGGAGGGGAAAATGATCGGGCTGGACAGGCTGATGGAGAAGCCCGGTGTCGTGGCGGCCGGGCAGTTCGACGAACGGGGGAATATCATCCGGAAAATCGGCGATATCCCGGATGAGGCGCGGGAGAAGATCGCTCATTTCCTCGCCAACAATTCCAAGGCGATGGAGACCCTGGCGATCGACCTGGCGGACCTGACGGGGTCGGAATGGACGCCGATGAACGGCTGGGTGCTGTGGGGCGGGAAGTACGCCCTCTGCGTGATGCACAGCACCTGCCTGGTCGTGGAAGCGGCGCGGGCCGATTTCAACCAGTTGATGGTGGACCTGTTCCTTCCGGAAGCGACCGGCGGGAAGCCGCCGTTGTCCGGGCTGTGAGGCGGTGGAAGGCGGGAATCGACAAGTCGAGAGACATTAAGGAGGCGATCATGGAAGAGGCGAAAGAGAAACCGAAGCTGGGTGAGGGTCTGATGCATCCCAGCGCGAGGCCGATGAAGGTCTACGTGGACGACAACGGCGTGATGTACCTCTGCGACAAGGACATCAATCCGGACAGGCCGCTGAGGGAGCAGGCCTGCTGGACCTGCGACCAGGTGCTGTTCACGCGCGGCGGTTGAATTGTTTGCGGAGGAAGAGAGCAGCAACAGTTACTTCCCTTGTCGGTGTACTGTTGCTGTTTTTCGAGTCGTTGAAGAGAAATTTTGCGCACGCTTTTGTGAAAGTTGGAACACTGTTTTGACTGATATAGGTAGAGTCGGAACTTAGGGGCATGTAAGAAGGAGAAAACTGATGAACGCGGAAGAGTTGAAGGCGTTAAACGTCGACGTGGTGATCGACGCCAGGGGGACCGCCTGCCCCGGACCGTTGCTGGAAGCGAAACGGGGCATGGCCAAGGTGCCGAAAAACGGTGGCATCATGGAAGTGCTCTCGTCCGATGTCGGTACGAATGACGATATTCCACTCTGGTCGAACAAGATGAAACATGAATATCTCGGAAACATCGAGGAAGCGGGATATTGGCGTCTGTTCGTACGCAGAGGCTCACGTTGACAGGCAAACAGCACTCAAGCAGCGGTAAAGCACCCAGGATACTGACCTTTTCCACCAATACCATTTCGGATCCGGGTATAGACCTTGCCGGCAGTGCTCACATGCACTACTCCCCCACGGTGGTCGTCGTACCGGTTCCCTGCTCCAGTGGGATAAAGCCGGAATGGATTCTTTATGCGCTGGATGTTGGTTTTGATGGTATATTCATTGCAGCAGATGGTACAGATTGCGCCTATGTATCTGATTGTACACATAGAACAGCTCAAATAGTGGATAGAGCCCAAAAACTGATCGTGGAACATGGTTACGACCCCCAAAGATTGAAGATGGCGGCTATCTGTTCGGTGTGTGCGGAATCTTTTGTCTCACACATCGAGAACTTTTCGCAGACGCTTTCGACTATCTGAATGCGATAAACGAGAGAACCTGTCCCATGGAGCAAGACATACTCATCGTCGGCGGCGGCATCGCAGGGATGGAATCCGCCCTGACTCTCGCGGATATGGGGTTGAAAGTGCTCCTTGTGGAGAAGGAGCCCAGCATCGGCGGAAAGATGATCCTGCTCAGCAAGGTCTTTCCGACGCTGGATTGTGCAAGCTGCATCTCCACCCCCAAGATGGCATCTACAGCCCACCATCCGAATATCACCGTGTTGACGAGCAGCGAAATCAAAGAGATCACGAAAAAAGACGATGGTACGTTTCTCGCGAAGATCAACAGGAAAGCAACCTATGTCGACCCTGCCGCCTGTACCGGATGCGGGGAGTGCGAGTTGGCCTGCACCGTACCCCTCCCCGACAGGTTCAATTTTCACCTGGTGGCTCACCGGGCGGCGTACATCCCCTTTCCGCAGGCAGTCCCGAAAAAGGCGGTCATCAACCGTCTCGGACAATCCCCCTGTTCCAATGCTTGCCCGGCGGGCGTGAAAGCGCATGGCTATGTCTCGCTGGTGAGAGCGGGAAAGTATACGGAAGCGTTTCACTTGCACATGGAGGACGCCCCGCTTCCCGGGACACTCGCCCGGGCGTGCTATGCACCTTGCGAAGAAGCCTGCACCAGGGGTGATCTCGAAGGACCGGTTCCCATCAGGGCCATCAAGCGCTTCATGGTGGACCGGTATTACCGGGAACACCCGGAGCCCGAGTATGGTCCGCCGGAGACGGTTCTTGCCCACAGGGTCGCCATCGTCGGCTCCGGTCCCGCAGGGTTGTCGGCGGCGTACCACTTGGGCAGGAGGGGGTACCGGGTAACGATCCTGGAAGGTGCTCCCGAGCCCGGCGGAATGTTGCGCTATGGTATCCCTGCCTATCGGTTGCCAAAAGATGTTGTAGATAGGGATATCAAGAATATCACGGCTCTTGGGGTTGAGATCAAGACGAAAGTCCGCATTACCTCTGTGAAAGCGCTGAAAGATGAGGGGTATGATTCTGTATTCCTGGCGGTAGGAACGAACCGAACCTGGAAAATGCAGGTGCCGGGCGAAGAGCTTGCTGGGGTGATGGAGTGCATGGAGTTCCTCACGCAGGCCAATACGGGTACGCTTGATGATCTCACCGGCAAGACCGTGGTTGTCGTCGGAGGCGGTAATTCAGCCGTTGACCCTGCCCGGATGGCGGTCCGCATGGGCGCGAAACGGGTGATCATCATGTATCGCCGCAGCAGGAACGAGATGCCCGCCCACGACTGGGAGGTGGAAGCGGCGTTGGATGAGGGCGTCGAACTGCAAGTGCTGAAAACGCCTACGAAATTCATCGGCGACAATGGACGCGTCGCAAAGGTCGAAGTCCAACTGATGCGATTGGGTGAACCGGATGAGAGCGGCCGGCGGCGCCCGATTCCCAAGAAGGGATCGGAGTTCACGATGCCGGTCGACCTGGTTGTCCTGGCCATCGGGCTTCGCCCCTGTACCCTCTCCTTCAAGGATGAACTCGAAGAGCATCGAAATGGCACCATTGTGGTGAACGAAGAGACCCTCGAAACATCGATGCCGTCGGTGTTTGCCGGGGGCGATGCCGTCACCGGCCCCACGATGATTGTCAATGCGATCGGTCAGGGAAAACGAGCCGCGTTTTACATCGATCGGCACCTGCAGGGCAAACCGATGGAGGGCGTCGTCTTCGACAACAGGCTTCCAGCGATGGACAAAAAGGAAGTCATCGACCGGGTAGGCCGGACCTCGCGCCGGGAGACGGTCATTCCGAGGGATATACCTCCTCACGAACGGATACATGGATACGAGGAGGTGGAGAGCTGCATTTCCGAGGAAGATGCTCGTTACGGTGCAAACCGCTGCCTTGACTGCGGTGGATGCTCCGAATGCGGCGAGTGTCTCATTGCGTGCCCGGCGGACGCGATTCATCTCGATATGAGGCCCGAGGAGCTGTCCGTGGAGGCGCGTTCGGTCATCGTATCCACCGGGTTCAAGCTGTTCGATGCCCACCTGAAAACGACGTACGGTTTCGGCAAATATCCCAATGTGATCACGGCGATGCAGATGGACAGGTTGGTGGCGCCCACGAAGCCCTACAACCGAACCCTACGGCCGTCCGACGGCAAGGCCCCGGATAACATAGCCTTTGTGCTCTGTACCGGGTCGCGCGATTGTACCATCGGCAACCGGCTCTGCTCGCGCGTCTGCTGCATGTACTCGATCAAGCAGGCGCAACTGTTGATGGGCGCGCTGCCCCTCGCCGATATCACCATCTATTACATCGACATCCGCGCGTTCGGCAAGGGGTACGAGGAATTCTACCAGCAGGCGAAGGGCATGGGGGTCAATTTCGTCAAGGGCCGAGTCGCGAAAATCGAGCCGGCCGAGGATGATAACCTGACGCTGTTCTATGAAGACATCGATGGCGACACGGGTCCTCAAGAGATGGAACACGACCTGGTGGTCCTGTCCATCGGTCTGCTTCCGAATCCGGATGCCCTCGACCTGTTTCGGAACGGCGGCCGGCTGGAAGCGGACGCCTTCGACTACGTCAAGGAGGTCGATGAGGATCTTGACCCGGCCGGCACGAGTATTGACGGTGTTTTCGCGGCGGGGACAACCACCGCTGCACGTGATATCCCTGATACGATACTTCACTCCGGGGCCGCCGCGGCGCAGGCGGCGGCCTATGTCCATCAGCTGAAGGCAAGACGGTGAGCGAACGTAGGATCGGCGTGTTCATCTGTCACTGTGGTGGCAACATCTCCGACTATGTGGATGTCGAACGAGTCAGGGATGCCGTGGAAAACGAGCCTGGAGTGGTCGTAGCGAAAACCACGATGTTCGCCTGTTCCGATGCGGCACAGCAGGAGATGATCGAGGACATCCAACGGGAAAAACTGGATGGTCTCGTCGTGGCGTCGTGCTCCCCGAAGCTCCACCTGTTCACGTTCCGCGGGGTTGCCCAACGCGCCCATTTGAACCCCTACCAATATGTCCAGGTCAACCTCCGCGAACAGTGCTCGTGGGCGCATCGAGAGGATAGGGATGCCGCGACGGGAAAGGGCATCAAATTGGTCAGGGCGGGTATTGCGAAGACCTTCCTTACCGAGCCGCTGACAACCCTGCGGATTGAAACGAAACCCCGGGTGTTGATCATCGGCGCCGGCGTTGCCGGCCTGCGGGCTGCGTTGACACTCGCGGACCTGGGGCTGGCCGTGTTCGTGGTTGAGAAGTCGACCGAGGTCGGAGGCTGGACGAAGAAGTGGGGCAAGATGTTTCCAAACAACAGGCGTGGTGGTGACATAATACACTATCTGCATGAACAGGCAAAACAACGTGAAGAAATAACCTTGTTCACCGAAGCTGAAGTTGTCGAGAAGGGTGGTAGTGTCGGTGATTTCTCGGTAAAAATACGCCTTAAAAACAAAGAAGTGGTATCACTGGATGTAGGAGCGATCATCGTTGCAACCGGATTTGATCCCTATGCTCCCGCTGAGGGTGAATTCGGCTACGGGACAAATGGAGTTGTCACCTTACCGCAGTTCAAGGAGATCGTGGACAGCTCGAACGGATCGTTGAAGTACCATGGGAAACAGGTGAAGAATATCGCTTACATCTATTGTGTTGGAAGCAGGCAACCGGAAGACGGGGATCGTGAGAATCCCAACCAGTATTGTTCACGTTACTGCTGTAGCGCTGCGGTTCATACTGCGTTATGCGTTACTGAAGTTGATCCTAGCGTCAATCAATATCATCTCTATCGTGATATGCGTACCTACGGGAAACACGAAGTTCTTTTCGAGGAAGCCGGCAGGAACAAGTCTCTGTTCGTCCGCTATGACGAGGAAGAGCCGCCTGAAGTAGTGGCTTCCGATGGTCAGCTTGTCGTCAAGGTGAAGGATTACCTCGATGGCGGCCAGGAACTTGAAATCGGGGCCGACCTGGTCGTGCTGGTCACCGGGATGGTTCCGCGCGAGAACGATCGATTGACCGATGTGCTGAAGATTCCGACCGGGCTGGATGGCTTCTTCAACGAAATCCACCCCAAGCTCAGACCGGTCGAGACTGTCGCCGATGGGGTGTTCATCGCGGGGACGTCCCAGGGACCGAAAACACTGGCCGAAAGCGTGGCGTCATCGCTCAGTGCGGTGTCCAAAAGTGCCGCCCTGTTGATGAAAGGATACGTTGACCTCGAGCCGTTCGTTGCTATTGTTGATCCTGATCGGTGTATCTGGTGTGGAGAATGCGAGAAAGCCTGCCCCTACGGTGCAATCGAAAAGGTTCACTGCGAAGGTAAAGAAGTGGCAACGGTTATTCCGGCGTTGTGCAAGGGTGGTGGAGTCTGCGTTCCGGCCTGTCCCGAAAACGCCATAGAACTCAAGGGGTATACCGATCAGCAGATCAAGTCCATGATCGATGCGCTGGCCGGGGAGACAGCCTGATGGAGAACACCCTCCAACGCGGCATCGCCGAGATCATGCGCGACGAGATGGTGATGCGGGATAAAATCCTCGCGATCCTGCGCGAAGAACCGAAGACGATCCCTGAAATCGCCGAATCGCTCGGCTGTCCGAGCAGCGAGGTGGTGTATTGGATCATGGCGATGTGGCGATACGGCCAGGTCGAGGAAGACGCGGCTAAACCCGATGCCAATGGATACTTCAGGTATAAAGGTAAATCGGAATAACAGACCGAGCGGCAGCATACGGTTCGCATCTACCCGTCAGGAAGGAGAGGAATCCGTGAGTGTTCGCTTAGAGCCTGAATTACACCGCGACATCGCCAGGTTCGGCGGTGGTGATGTTGACGCTTGCATGAACTGCGGCAACTGCACCGCGATCTGCAAGCTGTCGACGGAGGACAACTCCTTCCCCCGCAGGATCATGCACTACCTGCAGATCGGAAATCGCGAAAAACTGCTGCACTCCGCGGACCCCTGGCTCTGCTACTACTGTGGTGATTGTTCGGAGAGCTGTCCGCGGGAGGCGAACCCCGGCGAGACGATGATGGCGGCGAGGCGGTATCTCACCTCGTCGTACGACTGGACCGGACTGAGCAGGAAAATCTATACCTCGCTCGCGTGGGAGATCATCTCCGTGCTGGTGGTTGGCTTGATCGTGGTGTCCCTGTTCTTCTTCCTCCATGGACCGATGGTAACCGATCGGGTGGAAATCAACACCTTTGCTCCGTCGGAATGGGTTGAGTTCGGCGACTTAACGATGGCGGCGCTTCTGACATTCTTTCTGTTAACCAACGCTTTCAGAATGTATCGAAACATTATGAGTGCTGATCAAAGCATGAAAATACCCCTTTCCGCTTACATACGATCCATACCCACGTTTTTCGAGCATTTTGCCATACAGAAGAGATGGCACCAGTACGGGGTAAGAAGACGGTGGCTCAGGCATTTTCTGTTGGTGACCGGTTACCTGACGATGCTCACGCTCGTTTTGTTTTTTCTTCGATGGTTTCAGACGGACATTGTGCACCCGATATGGCATCCGCAGCGCTTGTTGGGTTACTACGCCACGGCCGTACTTCTTTGGGCGACGGGCGATATGATGATCAGCCGTTGGAAAAAGCGCGATGGCGAGATGCACAAGTTTACCGAGCCAACCGATTGGATGTTCCTGATCCTGCTGTTTCTCACCACACTCACCGGCATCGTGTTCCACCTGTTCCGTATCACGGGGTTTCCGATGTTGACCTATTACGCCTATGTGGTACACCTCTCCATAGCGGTACCGATGCTGGTAATCGAGGTGCCGTTCAGCAAATGGTCGCACCTGCTCTATCGACCGTTAGCGATTTACCTGGTTACCGTAAAAGAGAGAGCAAAAGAGCAACCTGCCCTCAGTGTTGCCATGGCGACGCATTGAAAATAGGATTGAGAGCATTGAAAAGGTATCGAAATTACGATAATCTCACCCTGAACGAAGTGAAGGATCTTGGTTTTTCAATGCTCTTAGAATTGAAACCATTAACAAAAGAGGGAAAGTTATGTCTGAGGAAGAAAAGGCCGAAAAGATTGTTATCTTCGCAACTCATGGGCCGGAAGACCCTGAAAGAGCATCGTTGCCCTTCGTGATGGGTAACGCCGCGCTTGCACTGGACACAAAAGCTACCGTGATCCTGCAGGGTGCAGGAGTCATCCTGGCGACAAAATCCTGCTACGATCACGTCTTCGCCGCGGGACTGCCCCCTCTCAAAGAGCTTGTTGATACATTCATCGAACTCGGCGGGCGGATTTTCGTTTGCGGTCCCTGCATCAAGGAGCGGAAGATCACGACTGAACTACTGGTGGACAAGGCGGAGGTGAGCGCGTCAGGTAAGGTCGTGATGGAAGCGTTGGGGGCCGATGCGGTGCTGAACTACTGAGGGGATCTGCACAAACCCGTCTTCGCCGGTGGGCTCGATCCGCTGGAGAAGCCGGCTGATAGAGAAGCCGGCTGACACCTTCATCGAGCAGGGCGGCAGGATCCGGGTGTGCATACCGTGCAAGCAAAGCCCGCGGGATTACCGAAGACAGGTTGACCGACAAAACGGAACCGATGGCCGGTGGAAGGCTGGTCCAGGTCTGCATCGAGGCCGAGACGGTACATGTCCGCTGAGCCTCACCATCCGGCAGGTACCTGTATACAGGAGGAATATCATGCATAAGTATATCTCACTGGTATCCTTCACCGAAGAGGGCATCAAGCATGTGAAGGACACCGGCAAGCGCGCGAAGAGTTTCGCCGAGCAAGCCAGCAAGCTGGGCATCAAGATCGAGCATACCTACTGGACCACCGGCGAATACGACCTGGTTCAGATCTTCGAGGCCCCTGATGAGATGGCTGCCGCAGCCATGAGCTTCGCCCTCGGGTCGACGGGAAATGTCCGCACAAGAACGTTCCGGGCCTACGACATCGAGGAGATGGGCGAGATCCTCAGCCAAGCCTACGATCTGCATATCAATGGCGGATCGCTCAGGTAGGGGCGTCGCGAAGCTGCGGCGACCGCAGGCCGACCCGCTGGGCGAACAGCAGTAAAAGGAAGTGACTCCGTAGATCGGAGAACGCGACCGGTGGATTCAGCCTGGATCCATTTGAGAAGGTCGAGGAGCATTTCTTTGTAAATCTTTGAGGAGTATATGAAGACACAACATGGAGGGGGCTATGAAGGAAACTTACATATACACCGGGGAAATCGACTGGCAGGAGGCTAAAGGTTATCCTGCCGGAGCGATGCAGAAGGTCCTCCACGACGGTTCGGGTTCAGCGCCGCGCTCCATTCTTTTGAAGATCAAACCTGGTTGGATATTAGCGGAGCATGCACATATTTACACTGAATTACACTTTGTCATTGAAGGGGAGTATCAGATTCATGATAAGGTATATCCTGCCGGGACCTTCAGTATAATACCGAAGCATACCAATCATGGTCCCTTCACCACGTCCAAAGGTGCGGTGATTCTGGTGATCTCGATAAAAGATCATCAATAGAAGAGCGTTGGAGACATTCTAATGGAGTTTTTCAAGACCGATTATGAATGGATAAATCGGCTCGCGCCGGAGGGAATCCCCATCCCTTCTTCGGTTCTACTCTCGGGCCCGGGGGGGTCGGGGAAACCCTTGGTAGGGTTGGCTGTGGTAGCCTCTTGGCTGCGGCGAGGGGGAAAGGTGGTCTTCATTCCGCTGCAATATCCCGATCCGGTCTTTACCAAGAATGACTTGGTGAGGCTTTATACCCTGAGCTTGGACGATTATAGTGACTCGATTTTCTTTCTTAAGTTCGATGTCGATCTTGACCCCAGTCCGGAAGCGATGAAGAGTGACGAACCGAACATGTTGTGTGCTAACCTTGTCAATCCGGCAACTTGGGACAAGGCAATAGAAACCGCTGTTTCCACCTTGGGGTCCTCACAGGTTGGTACCCTGATTTTCGGTTCGGCCATAAACCTGTTGTTGTTCTCGAAAACATACGGCGTACGTATGCTTAATCGATTCATTCAGTTGCTGAAGGAAGACAAGAGTCGCACTTTCCTGTTCACGGTTAGTTCGACAGTTCTGAAGGAAAAGATAGATCAACTGGAAAGAGCTGCCGATCATCTGTTCTTCGCGGAGATGAGTCAACCTGAAGGTGGACTTCAGCTTTGGATAGAACGTCTGAGCGGTGCTCCTCATAGTAGTGAGAAGATAACTGCGCCATTTGACAGTCAGACTCTTAGAGTGTTGAAAGAGCAAGCGGATTCTGCAAGAGTGATAAGAATACCGGCTATCCAGAAAATATGATTCAAGCGGGATAAGATAGATTTAGGTTAGAAGGATTTTGAAGAGAGAATATCGGAGTAAAAGAGATGGTTCGCGTAGCACCTTTTAACAGGTATGCAACTCGATATGAGGAGTGGTTTACACGGTATCCATTTGTCTATGAATCGGAGTTAATGGCGTTACGCAAGCTAATGCCTAAGACCGGTAAAGGGCTGGAAATTGGTGTAGGAACTGGAAGGTTTGCAAAGCCTTTAGGGTTGCGACTGGGCGTCGAGCCGTCGCAGACGATGTCTACCTATGCGCAAAGAAGGGGGGTAAAAGTTATACTCGGAACCGGAGAAAATCTTCCTGTAAAAACTAACAGCTTCGACTTCGTACTTATTGTAACTACTATTTGTTTCTTCGACGATACAGTAATGGCTGTGCGCGAAGCAGCACGCGTAGTACATCCTGGCGGTTATGTCATTATAGGTATGGTTAATAAAATAAGTCCATTAGGCCGTTATTATCTTAAACATAAAAATGATAACGTGTTTTATAGCGAAGCTAAATTTTATTCAGTCGAGGAGGTTGTTGCTATTCTCACACAAGTCGGTTTCCGACAGTTCAGTATGGCGCAGACCATATTCAACAGATTGGATCGTATCAAGGCTGTCGAGCCGGTGATTGAGGGATATGACAAGGGATCATTCATTGTGATAAAAGGCTTGAATCCCGGTAATTCTCAGTAATCAGAAGTAATATTATAGCTTTCGAAGCTTAGACTAAAGTGTCTGGAGGGGGACGTCTCGAACACCGGCGGCTCGCTCGAGCAGGGTATTGATAACCCTTGCATAATTTTCCCCCGTCCGTTTCCAGGAGAAGCGGGCGGCGTTTTTTTGTCCCCGCTCGATGAAACGGGCGCGGATCTCGGGGCGGAGCAGCATCAGAAGCGCCTGGCGCATCCCGGCGATGTCGTCCGGCCGGACGTAGTACGCCGCATCTCCGGCGACTTCGGGGAGGGAGGAGTTGCAGCAGGTGATCACCGGGCAGCCGGACCGCATCGCCTCGAGGACCGGCAGGCCGAACCCCTCGTGCAGCGAGGGGTAGGCGAGGGCCACCGCGCCGCTGTACGCCGCGCTCAGGTCCTCCTCCTCGAGGAAGGCCACCTGCACGCGGGTCTGCCGGGCGAAGGGGTGAAACTCTGCCTCCAGCTCCGGCGCGCCGCCGGTGCAGAGGACCTCGAACTCCCCGCGCCGCTCCAGCAGCGCCAGGGCCTGGAAGAAGAGCAGGGCGTTCTTGTAACCCCCGCGGTGGCCGGAGAGCAGGAAGTAGGGCTTCGTGAGCCCGAGCTTCGCCCGCAATGCCCGAATCTCCTCGTCCGTGTGCGGCCGGAAGGCGTCGGAGACGCCGTTGGGGATCACGATCATCGGCTTGCCCGCTTGGGCGGGGTGGAAACGGCGGAAGTCCTCGGCCGAGGAGCGCGAGACGGCGAAGTAGGCATCGGCCTGCTCGATCGCCAGCTCCTTGGCGGCCCGCTCGACGGGTCCCATGCCCATCCCGGTGATCTCCGGGATCATGTCGTGGATCACCACGGCGGAGAAGGTCTCCCGGGGCGAGGTGAAATAGGTCGAGAGGTGCAGCAGGGCCCCCTCTTCGCGGCAGAGGGCCTCCAGCTTCTCCGCCTCCCCGCGGGGCTGTTTCATGTCGCAGGCCGCCACCTCGCGCCGCCGGAGGCCGGGGATCGGCGGCGCGGTCCCCGCCCGGTCGAGGAGCACGATCCGGCCCTGAAGCTCGCTGCCGGCGAGTTCGTTCAGCAGGGCGCTCCACACCCGGCTGATCCCTGCCGGGCGCTGGTGCTGGAGCTGGAAGATGACCCCGTCGATGAGGATGGTCCCGTCCGGGGAATCGCCCGCGATGCGGGGAGGAGCGGCATCGCGGGTGTTGTCCGGTCCTCCCGTGGCGGGTTCCGCCGCCCCCTCCGCGGCGGGACGGGGCAAGCGGGTGTCGCCGGCTGCATCCGCCTTATTCCCTGCGCGTTCCGGCCCCACGCCCCCGGCGGCGGGCGGCGGGGCGGTGTCACGGGTCTCACCGGCCTTCGCGAGCATCTCCTCCAGGTGGTGCACCAGGGTGAACCGCTGCAGTGTCTTCAGGCGCCCCGCCGAGGCCACCCGGGCGGCATAGTCCGGGTCGGCGAGCAGCCGCCGGACCGCCTCTTCGAGTTCCGTCTCGCTGGAGTAGTAGAGCAGCTCCGCGCCGTCCCGGAACAGGGTATCCACCTCCTCCAGCCCGGTGCGATTGGTGACCAGCGCGCAGCCGCAGGCCAGCGCCTCGTACACCCGGGTCGGGTGGTTCGAGAAGACCGAAGGGAAGTTCAGGGCGACCTGGTACTCGCTGAAGTCGGCGGCGATGTCCTCCACGGTGACCGGCCCCTCGCGATAGGGCACCAGCTCGATCAGGTCCTTGGCCCGCAGGTGTTCGATCATCTCCCGCCGCGGGCGGTAGGTTTCATCGCGGAAGAACGGCGTCACCTTGCCGCGGAAGAAGGGCCGCGCGATCCGCTGGTCGAACGGCTTGCGAGGGTGGAAGACGGTGTCATCCACGCCGAAGGGCTGCCAGAAGGAGGGGGCGGGAAAACGGGCGAAGAACTCGCGGTCGGCGAGGTCGGTGTAGACGATCAGGTCCGCCAGCTCCGCAGCCGAGCGGGCCGCCTCCGCCATCCGGTCGTGCTGGAAGAGGCGGCAACTGTTGACAATCGATTCCTGGACATAGAGGATCTTGAGAATCTTCGCTTCACGCCAGCGCTGACGCCAGCGCGGGGAACGGTGCAGCATCTGGGAGTGCCAGTCGAAGCCGAGGAGCAGGATCGCATCCGCACCCGGCGCGGCGAGGTACTCGTAGAGGCCGTCATCATCCGTGACATCCTCGGCGTCCCACTTGGCCGTCGGCCGGAACACGCGGTGCAGCACGCCGAGGGAGTCCGCGGCGTTCGCCCACCCGCCGCCCACGCCCCAGGCGTGGGATCCCGTCGCCTGGAGGACGATGTCCACCTTGAGCGACGGGGTCTCCCGTTTCTCCGCCGCGGGGACCGTTTCCCTCGCCGCAACCCCCGTCACCTCCGGTTTTAAGGGGGCCGCCGGGGATGCGGGCGGAGGGGAGGGGAACTCACCGGGCGCTTCGGGCCGGCCGGGTTCCACCCCGGGTGCAGGTGGGGTGGAGGGAGAGGATTGGGGTTTCACGGCGAAGGAGAGGCTCTTGTCCGGCCTGAAGGTGATCCCGCGGCCCACCGGGATGTTGTCCTTCACCTGCAGCACGCGCTGCGCCTGCCGGTAGGCTTCCCGGTAGGTTTTCTCGAGCGGTTCGCCGAGGTCCATGCCCAGGCTCTTCTGCACCGCCGGGTTTTTCAGGGTCAGCAGCAGCTCGACCAGCAGGCCGGGAGTCAGGTCACGGTCCGTCCAGCGGCGGCGGATGCTCCGGCTCTCGATCCAGCGCTCGATCCCGCCGGTGCTCGTCTTGATCTCCTCGTACCATCGGTAGGCGGAGAGGGGCTCGTCCATCACGACGACCTCGAACTCGCGCCCCGCCCTCAGCCAGTATTCGACATCCATCTCGTAGTGCAGGCTCTCGTCGAGCAGGCCGACCGCCTCGAGGACTTTCCGGTTGATGAAGACCGAGGGCTGGAGGATGTAGCACTGGCCGTGCAGCAGGGTCTCGACATCGAAGCCGACCCCGTTGGAGTAGGGCCGCAGCGGCTTCCCCCGGCGGTCCACCATCCAGCCGTTGCCGATGTACAGCCCCGCGTCCGGGTGGTTCATCCAGGCCTGGGCGGCGAAGTCGAAGGCGCGCGGCAGGTAGAAATCATCGGAGTTGAGCCAGGCGACGAGGTCGCCGGTCGCGCGGCGGAACCCCTTGTTGATCGCGTGCGTCTGCCCGTTGTCCCGCTCGCTGACCCACCAGGCGAGATGCTCCTCGTACCGCTTGATGATCTCGACGCTGCTGTCCCCGGAGCCGCCGTCCACGATCAGGTATTCGAGGTCCGGGTACCCCTGGTCGAGCACGCTGCGGACGGCGGTTTCGAGGAACTCCCCCTGGTTGAAGGAGGGGGTGATCACGCTGATCTTCGGCGGGCGCTGATTCCGGTTCATCGTTCGACCTTCCCCGCATGGTGCGTGGTGGACTGTCCCGCGGGGCGGTAGCCCCAGTGTTTCATCTCCTCGCCGCAGATACGTTCGAGGAGAGAGAGGAATTCTTGCCCCGCCTGCCCGGTATAATCGAACTGCTGCTCGTCCGTTTCGGGCGACCGGTTCTCCCGTTTCGATGCGAGGTAGTTGCCGATCCGGACCGCTTCCTCGCCGCTCGCCTCGAGAAACGCCCCCACCCGGTGCCCGGTGCCGACCGGGTCGCGGGCCATGTCCTCCTGCCGCAGCTCCAGGATGGTGCCGGGCTTCAACCGCGGGCGGATCGCTTCCCGGTAGATCGAGTGGAATTGTACCCAGTGGTTCAGCATCCGCTCGTCGGACCCGTCCGCCCCGTGTTTCCTGCGCTGCGAGATGATCTGGTCACGGGGGTGGCGGGTGAGGAAGATCACCCGGGCGTTGGGGAAGACCCGTTGCAGCGTGGGGAGAACCTTCATCTGTTCGATGTCGGGGGTCTTGTCCACCCAGCGGCCGTCCGTCCTCCCGCCCATGATCTCGCGCTTGAACCCGTCGATGCCGCGGGCGATCCAGGCCAGGAGACGGTCGAAGTTCTCCCCGTGGCACATGGAGGTGTGCCGGAAGGTGCGGGCGTAACGGTCGGGGTTCTCGAGCAGATCTCGTAGTCCCGCCAGCAGCCAGTAGCTGATGTGCCCTTCCTTGTGCCGCCCGCGGAAGGCTTCCATGGTTTCGACCGCGCGCAGGAGCGCCGTCGTCCCCGTCCGCGGCAGCCCGACGATGAACAGGGGGGCGATCTCCTCCGGATCGCGGACCCTCATCCCCGCCGGGGCGGGGTGCGGTGCGGTGGGCGTATCCACGTCCGCCGATGGTGCGGCCACCACCGCGGTCTCGGCGGCGGTGTTCTTCTCCCCTGTCGAGCGGCCGTCCACGCTCACGGTTCCGGCGGGGGCCTTTTCGGGCGGAGGTGTCCCGCCGCCGTTTCCCCGTTCCTGCGCCTCGAGGGACGGGAACGGCGAGCGGTCCACCTCCTCGAGGCGGCCAAGCAGCTCGACGACCCGGGCGATCTTCTCCACCTCCCCCTCGGGCAGGAGTTCCTCCGCCCCGCCCGCGGAGAGCAGGTCCTCCTGCAGCTCGACGAAGGAATACCCCATCCGCTCGAGCAGGTTCGGACCGAGCAGGGAGAGGTAGGCGCGTCCCAGGTGCCGTTTCCGCGGGTCGGCGAAGCGGCCGACCCACTTCTTCACATACTGAGCCACCGGCTGGTCGTGCTTCCCGATGCCGGTGGTGTCGCCGAAGCGTCCTGCGGGCTTGGGCTTGCCGCCGTAAGCGAGCATCTCGTGCTGAAAGGGGAGTCCAAGCCGGTCGCAGAGGCCGCGGGTGACCTCCTCCGGGCGGCTGACCAGCTCTTCGTAGTGCAGAATGACCGCCTTCTTGCCCAGCGCCTCCCGCCCCTCGACGAGGCGCCGGGGGGCCTCGAGGAGATCGTACCGGTACTGCGCGATCGCCTCGTTCTCCCACCATTTCCCCCAAGAGAGCCAGGAGTCGAGGATCGAGGAGAGGACGGCGAGGGGATTGCGGAAGAGGAGGACGAGGGAGGCGCGCGGGAAGACCTCCGCCAGCTCGGGGAGGATGAAGTAGTAGCGCGGCGTCTTGTCGAGGAACCGGCTCTTCCCGGTTCCGGCCAGGGCGCTGTTGTAGAGTTCGAGGCCCATCGCGCGCACGGCGCGCAGGCAGGCCTCCCGCCCGTCCGGGAGGGTGGAGCAGAAGTCCTCCAGCGCCTGCCGGCCGAGGGTGTGGTCGTAGGCGGCGTGGATGCCGCTCTTCTTGAGACCGAAGAGCGGGTGGAGCATGATCCAGGGCTCGGCGGTGGTGTGGACCTGCGGGTGGCCTCCGAGGATGCGCTGCAGGAGCGTGGACCCCGCGCGGGGCTGGGAGACCACGAAGATCAGGTTCTCGCCTTCCGGGCCGATCATGACGCCGCCCCCCGCCGGGCGAAGGAGTCCGCCGGGGCCGCTTCCGCGGGACAGGGCGCGGTTTCATCCGCCCGCCAGTCGAGGTCGCGCTCGTAGCCGAGGTCGATGAGCAATTGCCCGGCGATCTCCTTGAACAGGCGGATGTGCTTCTCGGTGAAGCGGCTCCGCCATGCCCCGATCCTCCCCTTGCGGTAGGTGTAGGTTCCGCCGAACACCCCCTCCGCGATCGCCTCGATCTTCTCCTCCGGGGCGGGGATGCCGAGATGCTTGAGGAGGTTGCGGATCTCCTCGATCTGCACCTCGCGGATCCCGCCGCCCTTCTCCCCGACGAGCATCTCGAAATAGGTGGTGTAGTTATACTTGCGCGGCATCCAGGGCAGGACGCTGCGGAACCTTTCGGCGATGTTCAGCAGCATCGGGCCGCCGCCGGAGTCCGGTGCGATCCCGGTGATCGACCGCTCGATGCGCTCTTCCTCGCCCAGGTGCGCGTAGATGTCATAGAGGAAATGCTCCCGCTTCCGCGCGACGAAGGAGGCGTGCGAAACGACCACGTCGCGCGGGTCGCGGAGGATCAGCAGGGTCCTCATCCCCAGCTCCTCGACCAGGGCGCCGAACTCCTCGCTGTAGCGGGAATGGGCGATGGCGAAGTGCCCGGGAGGGATGTCCATCAGGGTCTGCCGCAGGCCCGACAACGGCACCGGCCGCGGCCAGTCCACGCCGACGAGACAGGTCTTCTCCGCGGAACCGCTCCCGCCGTCGTACTCGTCCGCGAGGTAGTTGAGCACCTCGAGGCCGGTGGGTGCGATGCCCGGCAGCATCTCGACGATCTTCTTCAGCAGGTGCGTTCCCGCCTTGGGGACACTGTTGACAAGAAACGGCGGGACCGGGCCGGGAGATGGTGCCGGCGACGAGGCGGCGTTTTTCCCATGGACTTGTCCCGCGCCGCCGGAGGGTGTGGGAGCGGCTTTCCGCCGCCGGTCGCGGCGGGAGGGAGCGGCCTGCGGGCCGGGTTTCGCCTCCGTCTTCTCCTCCGCGAGGACCGTCTCCAGGAAGTCCTGCAGGTGGCGGGCGATCTCCTCCACCTCGTCCGGCCGGCGTGCGGTGATCAGCGGCATGTTCTTGTGGATCGCGGCCGCCATGTCGGTCGCGCGGCGCCGGGCGGGCCAGTTGTGGACCCCCTCGCCGTGCCGGCGGTAGTCCACCAGCACCTCGCCGGAGTAGACGATCGGGAAGCGCGCCGCGAGACGAACCGCCATGTCCCAGTCGTTGAACAGGTCGAAGGACTCATCGAAGGGGCCGGCCTCCTCGAAGGCGGAGCGGTAGACCATCCAGTTGCGGAACACCCCGCGGTTGCCCGGGAAGAAGCGCTTCGTGCACACCGGGAGGAACACGTCCCCGCTGGGGGGGCGGGGCCCCTTGCCCTCGTACCAGAGGCTCACGGGCCGGCTGTGCTCGTCGATGACGCGGACGTTGGAATAGACCACCCGCGCCTCCGGGTGGTCGCGCAGCGCCACCCATTCCAGCTCGGATTTTCGCGGGTGGAAGCGGTCATCCCCCGCGACGAGGGTGATCAGGTCTCCCGTCGCCCGCTGGAAGCCGAAGTTCAGGTTCTTCGCGATCCCGAGGTTGCGTTCGTGGTGGAAAGCCCGGATCAGGCCGGGATATTTCCCCGCGTATTCGCTGATGATCTCCCAGGTGTCATCCTCGGAGTGGTCGTCGCAGATGAGGATCTCGTGGAAGGGGAGCGTCTGCGCGAGGAGGCTCTCGATCGATTCCCGGACGTATTTCCCCGAGTTGCAGGTGATCAGCACGACGCTGATCTTCGGGCGATCCGCCGCCCCTTCCGCGCCGTGTTGCGCGTGGCTGTCCTGCTCCTCTGCGGGCACCGTGATCCGGTCCCCGGCGCTGCGGGCGTCCGCGGTGAAGTCGTACCCGAACCCGCGGAAGAGGGGGTCGGCGGCGAAGGCGGCGTTGAGCCGCGCCACCTGTTCGCTCGCCAGTTTCTCCCGCCACCGGTCGATGCGCGAGGTGTCCGGGTCGCGGTAGAAGTCCTTCCTGTCATACCACACCCCGTCGAGGGTTTTCTCCCCGGCGTGCTTCTTCTGCCCGGGGTGGAGCAGCTCGGGATGCCAGGGCAGGGAGAGGAAGTCGCACAGCCGCCGGGTCTCGGCTTCCGGGTGGGTCACGAGGGTTTCGTACTGGATGGTGAGCACCCGCCCCGGCGCCATGCGCCGCGCCGCTTCCCCGGCCGCCGCGCACTCACGGATGCGCTCGATGGCCTGGTCCAGGTCCTCGGTGTAGGGGGGAGGGGTGACCCCCTTCCGGTGCGCCTTTTCCGCCACCGTGGCCATCGAGGCGAAGATCGCCCGCGGGTCGCGGATCACGTGCAGGAAACGCGCCGCGCCGAAGAGGTCCAGCAGCTCGGAGAAGACGAGGACGTTCCACGGCGTCTTCTCGCTGAGATACCGTTTCCCCGCGCGGTCCGCCGCCGGGAGGAGGAAGCCTTCGATCATCCCGGCGAGGGCGGCGTCCACCTTCTCTTTACTGCAATAGGTGTCGATGCGTCCCCGCTCGATGGAGTGGTGCAGCTTCCGACGCAGCTCGATGATGTCACGGGTGCGGTCGAACTCCGGGCCGCCGAACACTTCCGGATGGGTGTCGAGGATGTTTTGCACCAGGGTGGTCCCGGACCGGGGGGATCCGCCGACGAAGATCAGCCGCCTGCCGCGCACTTCCGGATTCATGAGGCCGCCCTCGCGCTTTCGGTTTCCGCCGCGTGGAATTTCCGGACCGCCTCCGCCACACGATGAACCGCCTCCTCCGTCATCCCGGGGTAGAGGGGGAGTGAGAGTACCCGCCGCGCCGCCCGCTCCGTGGCCTCCAGC
This sequence comes from uncultured bacterium, assembly GCA_964404605.1. Taxonomy (GTDB): domain Bacteria; phylum Electryoneota; class Electryoneia; order Electryoneales; family Electryoneaceae; genus CAYOKT01. Next base: position 19,908 of record CAYOKT010000011.1, on the reverse strand, counting down.
GGACCCGCGACCCGGTGGCTTCCGGGTTTCCGGTACGCCGGCTGAAGGTGGGCCGGGAGGGGATAATGGACCTGGGTCCGGATGCCGTGGTGCGCGAGGTGCCGCTGCAGGCGGTCGCGCTCATCCGCCTCGATGACGTAGAGGTGGTAGACCTGCTCCCCATCGGCGTCGGCTTCCGGGCGGGTGATGGTTTCGGGGAGGAGGCTGTCGTAGAGATGAGCCAGCCCCCTGCGCTCTTCGTTCCACCGGTCGAGGTGGGGCAGCTTCACCCGCAGCACCGCGGCCTGAAGCTCGTCGAGACGGCTGTTGAACCCGGGGACGATGTGGTGGTGCTTGCGGGACTGGCCGTAGTTCCGCAGGAGACGCAGCGCGTCGGCGATTTCCCCGTCATTCGTCAGCACCGCGCCGCCGTCCCCCAGCGCGCCGAGGTTCTTCGTCGGGTAGAAGCTGAACGCCGCCGCGTCTCCGAAGCTCCCCGCCCTCTTCCCGTGCCATGATGCGCCGTGCGCCTGCGAGGCGTCCTCGATGACCTTCAGACCCTTCTTGCGGGCGATCTCGAGCAGCGGACCCATCGGTGCGCAGCGGCCGTACAGGTGCACCGGGAGAATCGCGCGCGTCCGGGGGCCGACCGCCGCCTCGACACGCCGGGGGTCGATCAGCCGTGTCCGCGGGTCGATGTCCACGAACACCGGCGTCGCGCCGGTCATCGAGACGGCGAGCGGGGTGGCGATGAAGGTGTGGGACACGGTGATCACCTCGTCCCCCGGCCCGATGCCGCAGGCCCGCAGGGCGAGGTGCAGCGCGTCCGTGCCCGACCCGACGCCGACGGCCTGCCCGGCCCCGCACCAGGCGGCGAACTCCTCCTCGAAGGCGGCGACCTCCTCGTCGAGGATGTACCGCGAGCGCCGCAGCACACGCTGCAGTGCGCCCGTGATCTCCCCGGCCAGTTCGGCATGGGAAGGCGCGAGGTCGATGAAGGGTACGCCGTTCAGTTCCATGAATGAATCCTCGCGATGGACTGTACCACCCGCGCAGCGCCCGCGCGCCTCAAGACACCCGCGGAGCGCATCCCGGTGAGCACGCCGGTGGGTCGCGCACCGACCCGCGCGGCGGCCCGCATGTCCGCCTCCGTGTCCCCGACCCAGGCCACGGCGCCTCCCCCGGCGGTCGATTCCACCGCTTCCGCCTTGGCGCCCCCGGGGTCACCGTTGTGCCGGACCACGACCACCCGCTCGAAGTAGCGGGGCAGGTCCAGCGCCTCGAGCTGGCGGGCCAGGTTATCCTCCCGGCTCCGGACGGTTGCGAGCACAAGGCGCGCGACGCCGCTCCACTCCTCGAGCCAGGGGATGACCCCCGCCAGCGGGCGGTCCAGCGCCAGCATCTCTCCCGATTCGATCCACTCCCGCCACAACGCTCGCGCCGCCTCCGCCTTCTCCTCCGGCAGCCCGCCGCGGAGCAGGACCTCGAGGTTGCTGCGCCCCCGCCGCCTCAGCCGCCGGTACCTGTCGAACTCCAGCGGTTCGAGCCCGAACTCCCCGGCGATCCGCCGATAGGTCCGGTGATGGCGCGGAAACGTGTCGATCAACGTCCCGTCAAGGTCGAGAACGATCAGCGGGGCAGGCGGCATACGGCATAGGTCTCCGCGGCGATCTCCGGGTACTCCTTGCCCAGCTCGTAGAAGCCGTCCATCATCTCCTGCGTCCAAGTCTCCTGGATCTGCTTGTTCGTCAGGGGCTTGAGGAAGATCCCCCCCTGCTCGACGACCTCCAGCCCGGCCGCTTCGATGTCGGCCCGCAGCTCCTCCGGGTAGTAGATGCGGAGGTGGCCGAGCTGAATGTCCTGCGGGTTGAACGACTGGGGGGTTTCCAGCAGGCCCATCTTCACGGCGACCTGCCGGTGCAGCGAACCGGCGTTCGGCACCATCGCGATGAGCACCCCGTCCGGCTTCAGGAAGCGCTTCGCCCGGCGCAGGAAACCGACCGGGTCCTCGAGGTGCTCGAGGATGTGCGTCGCGAGGACGACATCGAAACGCTCCTCCGTCTCGAAGGTCTCGAACAGGGAGAGGTGGACCTCGAAGGCCCCCGCATCCACCTGCTCCCGGAACCGTTTCTTCACGAACTCGACGAAGTGCTCCGCCCCGTCCACCGCGACCACGCGCGCGAACCTGGGGAAGAGGTACTGGGTCGATTCCCCGTCCGCCGTGCCGAGTTCGAGGCAGTTGTCGCCGCGCATCCAGGAGTCCACACGGGCGAAACGGTAGGCCATCAGCCGCTTGTGGAAACTCCCCCAGTCCCGCTTGAACCCTTCGTCCGAGTCGTACCAGAGGGCGGATTGTTCGAGAAATTCCGTTTCCGCCATACGTTTGTCTCCCGGTTCAATAGTGCATCTCGACCCACCGTTCCCGGTGGACGCGAAGCCACTCCATCTCCCGCTCCAGTCCGTCCGGCAGGCGGGTTTCCGGCGTCCAGCCGAACCGGCTGTGCGCCTTCGTGCTGTCGAGGATCATCCGCTGCAGCTCCGCGGGCAGCCTCATCCGTCCGCTGACCAGGGTCGATTCCTCCCCCTCGGCGATCGCCTCCTCGATTGGATCGGGGAGGTCGAAGCGTTCGCAGACCAGCTCCGCCAGCTCGCGGATGGAGGTGCCGATCCCGGTGGAGCCGTTGAACACCTCCGCCCCCGTGCCGTCCTCCTCGAGGCAGGCGGTGTGCAGGCGGGCGATATCCTCGACATAGACGAAATCCCGCTGCTGGTGCCCGCCCCAGAGCACGGGCGGCTCGCCGTCGAGCGCCCGCTCGAGGAACACCGTGAGCACCCGGCCGAACCACTCGCGCGGCCCGTAGACGATGGAGTAGCGCAGCCCGATGGTCCGGATACCGTAGTACTCCCAGCTCAAGCGGGCGTAATGCTCCGCCGCCAGTTTGCTCACCCCGTAGGGCCAGTTGGGCCGGAGGGGGTGCTCCTCCGGCTGGGGCACCTGCTTCGCCTGGCCATAGACACAGGCCGACGAGGCGTAGACGACCTTTCCGATGTCCAGCCGTCGCGCGCACTCCAGCACGTTCAGCGTGCCTTCCGCGTTTACCCGGAGATCCTCGATCGGCGTTTCGATGCACTTGATGATCTCCAGTTGCGCCGCCTGGTGGGAGATCGCGTCGCACCCCTCGCAGGCACGCTCGAGGGAGTCCAGGTCGAGGACATCGCCCTCGATGATCTCGATGTCCCGCTCCACGTGCCGGAGGTTCTCCCGGAACCCCGAGCTGAAGTTGTCGTAGACGCGCACCTCCGCGCCCCGGCGCAGCAGGTCGTCCACGATGTGGGAGCCGATGAACCCGGCCCCGCCGGTGACAAGGATGCGCTTTCCGTTCAGGTTCACAGGTACTCCTTAGCTCACGGGCACCGGCTCCTCCACCGGGTGGAAGATTTCCGCCCAGTAGCGGGTCATGAAGACCTCCTCGAAGGGCAGCAGGTCGTCGGGGGCCGGCTGGCCGTCCCACAGCTTCAGCATCCACAGGGGGGTGTTCACCCCGGCCGCGATGGTCAGCGGCAGGCTGCCGGAGAAGCGGGGGTTGACCTCGAAGTAGCGCACATCGTCCCCGTCGACCATGCACTGGATGTTGGCCGGACCTCGCAGGTCCAGGACCTCGCAGATCCGCACGCCCCACCGGATGAGCCGTTCGTCGTGGCAGGTGACCCCCTTGTAGGAGATCCCGGCCCTCGTCTGCACCCGCCGGCGGGGAACCACCGCGATCACCCGCCCATCCGGCCCGCAGAAGACGTCCGTGGTGTACTCCTCGCCCGCCAGCAGCTCCTGTACGACGAGATCGGGCACGCGGACGCGTGCCCGCGCGAACTCCTCCGGGGTGTCCACGCGGAAGGCGTCGCGGCTGCTCACCCCGCCGCGCGGCTTGACGAACATCGGGTAGGACAGCTCCCCGGGCGCAGCGACCTCGTCCGCCGCCCGGCTCTCCGGCACCGGGACGCCCCCCTCCGCGAGCCGCCGGCAGGTGGCCAGCTTGTCGTTGCAGGTGCGCACCGTTTCCGACTTCGCGACCACCGCCTCCGTGCCGATGTCGGCGAACAGGGCGGCGTGCTCCGCGATCACCGGCAGCTCGGGGTCGACGATGGGGACGAGCAGGTCCACCCCTTCCCGCTCGCAGATACGCAGAAGCTCCGCCAGGTAACCGGGATCCCCCGCCGGGGAGACCGTGTAGAACGCATCGCAGAACGAGGAACCTGCGATGCGATTGCCTCCGTGTGTGTCCGTCCCGACAATCCGGACGCGGAATTCATCCTGCCCGCGCAACCCTTTGATGACCGAGATCCCGGTTGTCGAGCCGACTCCGGTGACGAGCACCGTCTTTCGTTGCATTCTCCTGGGTCCAGTAGTGGGACTTGTGTTTGCGGTAATAGTCATGTGTGCGCCGCAGCCCCTCCTCGAGGGAGGTTTTCGGCTCCCAGCCCAGCACCGAGCGGATCTTGCCGATGTCCGCGTAGTAGTGGCCGGGCTCCACCTGCTTGCGCTCTTCGGAGAAGGGGACGAAGCTGCAGCGCCCGGATTCGGCGACATGGCATACCAGCTCGCCCAGGGTGAGGAAATCCGTCGGCACCCCGGTCCCGAGGTTGAAGATCTCACCGAAGGATTCCTCCCGCGATCCGACGAGGAGCAGCGCCTCGATCAGGTCATCCACGAAGAGGAAGTCACGCTGGATCGTGCCGTCACCCATGATGGGAACGATCTCGTCGTCCATCGCCAGCCGGAGGAACCAGTTCACCACGCCGTACCGGTTGTGCTTCATCTGGTGGCGGGGGCCGTAGGTGTTGGTGATGCGCAGGCAGACGCCGCGAACGCCGTGCACCTCGTTGTACATCATGATCATCTTTTCCGCGGCGAGGTTGGTGATCGCGTAGATCCCCTTCGCGTTCGTCGGCGCGTTTTCGTCCACCGGGAGTTTCACCGAGGAGCCGTACTGCCCGCGCGTACCGGTGAAGATCACCTTCGCGCGGGGGTTCCGCTTGCGGCAGGCCTCCAGCACCGACAGGGTGCCGTTGATGTTGATGTCCACGTCGCCGAAGGGGTCGAGGATGCTGTCCACGTGGCTCACCTGCCCCGCGAGGTGGAAGACATACTCCTGGTCCTGGATGAGGTAGTTCATCGAGGCACTGTCGCGGATGTCCGAGAAGTTGACCCGCACGCGGTTACGGACGGGGTGGATGTTGAAGGTGTTCCCGCCGTACAGGGGGAGCATGCTGTCGACGAGGGTCACGTTCGCGCCCAGCTCCACCAGCCGGATCGCGAGGTTGCTGCCGATGAACCCCAGGCCGCCGGTGATGAGGACGTTTTTCCCGCGGTACGACTCTTCGTGGCGTTTCATCCGTTCTCCTTCCCGGCGCGGCGCGGCGGCCCGCGGGGTGATGATCCGATCGCCCCCGCCCCCCGGTGGCGGCGGGAGGAGGTGGAGCCCGGTCGGCCCCGAACGCACCGCGTTCGCTTTTCCCGCGCGACGCCGTTTCGGCGATCCGCGACGCCGCAGGACGGCTTGTCCCGGGCCCGAAGGCGGCCGGAGAGGGGAAAGCGCTGACGATGCAACACGGATTTTCGCAAGAAATATGCCAGGGGAAGGGTGTGCGTTTTTCCTTGATATTCTTGGAGATAGCCGCTGTAAATTGTTCGCTCGGAGGCAAAAACTGCCCTCGAGCATGGCGCGGGCCGGGCAGCCCGGTCGGACGCCGCCGGGATCGGGCCGTTCGCCGTACCCCGGCACAGCGGCCGGCCGGCGCGTCCTGCCCTGCCGCCGGTGGAGCGATTCAGGTGAACGAGTCCACGGATTTCCTGTTGCGCAGTTGCAACCGGCGTGGTGACATTGTTCGCAGATGGCGTGCGCTGAACGGAGTGGCACGGGAAGGATCGAAACATGAAGCGGGTCATCCTGGGAGTCCTGGCCGCCGGAGTGGTGCTTCTCGCCGGCTGCTCGGACACGGGACCTGTGGGCGGGCCGCCGGGGGAGGAGCCTGTCCAGGAGGGGTTGGACCTCATCGTCCCCCGGAGGGTTCCCGCGGGCGCCCCGGTTCCGGCCGTGATTCGCTGCCGGGGGGAGAATCCCCGGTCCGGCGGATGGGAGACCTTCCAGCTCTCGGCGGCGGAGGCTTCGCTGGACCCGCCCGAAACCGTCGTGAAACGCGGGTGGGGAAGTGCGGAACTCACCCTGGGCGGTTCCGGTGAAGTGACATTGCAGGCGATGCCGCCTTCGGGGACCGGGGCCGTGACGGCGGTCATCGAACTCCTCGGGGAAGAGTTCCCGGCGCGTGAAATCTCCGGTGCCTTGAGCGGCGCCGGCCTCGCCTGGGATTCCACGGCGATCATCCGCCTCACCGGTCACACGGCCGTTCCCGCGGGAGCCCAATTGACCATCGGTCCGGGAACGAGGGTGGAACTCGAGGCCGATGTCCGCCTGGATGTGAACGGCGCGGTCTTCTGCGGGGGCACGGCGGAAGCGCCCGTCGTCTTCGCGCCCCGGCGTCCGGATCAGCCCTGGGGCGAAGTGAACCACGACCAGGGCCGGGGGGATTACACGTACACCTTCTTCACCGGCGGCGGGGGGGACCCCGGGCGAAGCTTCGGGCACTCCGGCAGCCAGCCTGTCCTCCGCGGTGTGAGCAGCTTCCTGCGGCTGGACCATGTCTATTTCCTCGACAACCCCGGAAAAGCGCTGGGGACGGTGCGCAGCACCCTGCTGATGGATGATTGCCTGGTTTCCCGCTGCGACACCGGCGGCGAACTGGTGTCCACGGAGGCGGTGATCGACCGCTGCGCGTGGATCGACATCCCCTCCGGCGACACCGTCGAGGTGGATGATGACAACGATGCCCTCTACCTCTCCGGGTACGAGGAGGGGGCGAATGCGACACTCATCGCCAACAGCGTCTTCGTCAGCGGGAAGGACGATGGGATCGATCATAACGGGGCCGAGGTGGTGGTCGATAACTGTGTCATCGAGGACTTCGACAACGAGGGCGTCGCCGCCTCGAACCGGAACCGGATCGAAATCACCAACACCCTGATCCTCGGCTGCGAACAGGGGATCGAGGCGGGCTACGGCTCCCCGGAAGTGGTGGTCAACCACTGCGTGATCGTGGGGTGCGATACCGGCTTGCGGTTCGGAGACTGGTACGACCTGGGATGCACGGGCACGCTGGAGGTGCTCAACACGATTTCGGACGGGAACCACATTCGGAACGCCTGGAATTACGATCTTTCGCTCGACGGCCCCCGGGAGGGGGCGGTCACGATCACCTACTCCATCGTCAATGTCGCCGAGTACGACGGCGGCGAGGGGTGCCTGACCGGCGATGTGTCTTTTGATGGCGAATACCTCCTTTTACCGGATTCGCCGGGGATCGGGGCGGCGTCCGACGGCCTCGACATGGGATTGCTCCCCCTGCCGTAGCCGGCCGCACGGCTCTTCCGGCGGGCCCGTTCGGGACGCGGCCGCCGCAGCGCGGACATTGAGGTGAATCATGGGGCGGTTCATGGCGCGGGGCGGTTGGTTGTGCTTCATCGCGGCGGGACTGATGCTCACCGGGCTTTTCAGGGCGGACCGGACCGCGAGAGGGGAGGAGAATGCCGTGGAGCAGGACACGCTGTTGTTCGGCGGAGAGATCCTCGACTCGTGGATCCAGGCGGTCGGGGAGGCGCGCCGCACGGTGGATGTGGCCATGTACAAGTTGACCTCCAGCCGGGCGTTGGAAGCCCTCGAAGAGGCGGAGCAGCGGGGGGTGCGCGTCCGCCTGCTCCTCGATGGCAAGGAGGCGGCGAGGAAGAACAGCCTCGCGCGCAAAGCACGGAAAGCCGGCCTGGCCGTCAGCCTGTGGCCGACCGATTCACGGGGCAAACTCCATGTCAAACTCACCCTGATCGATGAGGAAACCGCGATCCTGGGCAGTTTCAACCTGACGACCTCCGCGGAACGGGTGAATCGGGAATTCTTGCTTCTGACGGCGGATGAGCACATATTGAAAATCTGCAAGGAGTTCCTGCAAGAATCGTTTGCAACAGCGTCTACGATTACGGGCCCGTGATGGAGATGACGTCGCTGCAATCCGTGAAGAGACGGCGTTTGCTGGCGCTCGTTCTTTTTTTTGTGCTTCTTCTCGGCGGTTGGGCGATTCCCTTTCCCCAGTCGATCACGGGACCGTGCCAGGTCGTCTCTCCCTCGGTCTGGGTTCTGCGCCATGATGGTACGGGGCAGATCACGGCGGGGTGGGTGTCGAACCTGCTGGATGATGCCTCCGGGGAGTTCGTCTTCCAGTTCGATCGGCCCGATGTCATCGAGCTTCGGATCGCGCCGGGGATTGTGGACGGCGCTTCGGTCGAGGCGGGTGACACGGTGGCGCGGATCGGTTCCCGCGAGGGGTTGATGCGCCTGGACGTCCTGCAGGGAGAGCTCGAGGAGGCGGTGGCGAAGCGCCGGGCCCTTCTCTCCGGGGGGCGCATCGAGGACCTCGAGGTCGCCCGGAACCGCCTGCGCAAAAGCGAGGAGGAGCTCGAGGCGTTCCAGTACGAATACCGGCGGGTGAAGGCGCTGTATGATTCCAGCCTTGTATCCCTGGCGCGGTTCCAGGAGACCGAAGGGCGTCTCCGGGTGCTGGAAGCCGAGCGTGACCTGGACGCTTCCCGGGTGAAAGCCCTCGAGGCGGGGGCGCGGCCGGAAGATGTGGGGGTGATCGAGGCTGAAATCGAGGGGATCAAGAGGCAGATTCAACGGGCGCAGAGCACCCTCGGCCGCATCGAATCGGTGATCGCCCCGATCGGGGGCAGGGTGCGGAGAAACGGCGAGCCCGGGGTGATGCTCGCCATCGAGCGGACCGACACCCTCGCGGTTCGCATGATGATCCCGGAGGCGTTTCTACCCGCGCTGATGCCGGGACGAGAGATCAGGGTTCGCCTTTTCGCCGAGCCGGCCTTACATTTATCTGCACCCGTGAAGCGCACCGGGTTCCTCCCGGCGGGCGGCGGCGGGTATGCCTATGCATGGATCGGGAATAAGGATGGGATTCTTCGCCCGGGCATGAACGGCCTGGGCAGGGTCAAAATCGGCAATAGAACTCTCCTCCAGGGATTGAAAGCCCGCCTGGCCGGATGGGGCGGATAGTACTGAAAGAGGGCGGAATCACTGAATGCAATACGAGCGGAAAGAATTCAAGTATTACGTCTCGCTTGAAAAGCTGCAGCCGCTGCGGGAGCGCATCCTCGCCCATATGGATCACGATCCCTTCTGCCGGAATCGAAAGGACAATCGGTACCATGTCCGCAGCATCTACTTCGACACGCCGGGCAAACTGTTCTATTTCGAGAAGATCGACGGAGTCAAGATCCGGAAAAAGCTCCGGGTCCGCGCCTACAACGACTATGATTCGGAAGCGGTCGCTTTCCTCGAAATCAAGCGGAAGAACAACGACACGGTGTTCAAGGAGAGGGCGATGGTACCTCTCCCCGACACACTCAACCTGATGAACGGCGCCCGGTTGCGCCTGCTCGGGGAGAAGAACCTGATCCCGGCCAAGATCGCCCGCGACAAGTTCATCTACCTCACCAAACGGCTTCACCTCGAACCGACGGCGCTGATCACCTATGAGCGGGAGGCCTTCGTCGGCAGGGACGACCCGGAGTTCCGGGTGACATTCGATTTCAACGTGCGCAGTTTCCTCGCTCCGGATGTCGAGGACCTGTTCCGCGAGGAGGACCTGCGTTCCTTCACCGATCCCTGCTTCATCCTCGAAATCAAGTTTTCGCGCACCCTGCCGGTCTGGACCCGCATGATCCTGCGGGACTTCCGGTTGAGACTCGAACCTATCTCGAAGTATTGCGAGGGGATCGATGTCTGGGAATCCGACGAAGGAGAAGGGCGCCCGAGATGACCTTTCTCCAATCCCTCTCCGCGGTCGGGCGACCGTTAACCACGGCTGAAATCTTCATCAACCTGGTTCTCGCCTTCCTCCTCGGTGTACTGATCGCCGGGGTCTATCGCCTGACCAACCGTGACAAGTCGGTCAACCCCTCCCTGATGCACACCCTTGTAATCCTCGCCATGGTGGTCGCGCTGGTGATGATGGTCATCGGGAACAGCATCGCCCGTGCCTTCAGCCTCGTCGGCGCACTCTCCATCATCCGCTTCCGCACCGTCGTCAAGGACAACCGCGACATCGCTTTCGTCTTCTTCGCGCTCGCGGCCGGCATGTCGGCCGGGGTCGGGTATTACCGGCTCTCGATCTACGGTGTGGGCATGATTCTCTTCTTCCTCCTGCTGATGGATTTCATCCGCTTCGGCCGGACCCCCCGCGGTTTATACCTCCTGCGGTTCCAGCTCATCCCCTCGGACACCGAAGAGGAGGCCCTCCTCGAGGTGTTCAACAAGCTGCTCGCCTCCCATCGCCGGATCTCGGTGAAGACCGTCCGCATGGGCCAGTATATCGAGCACACCTACCTCGTCCGCCTTAAAAAGGACGTCACCGACCAGGGCCTGCTGTCGGCGCTCAGCGCCGTGGAGGGCATGGAGCGGGTGACCCTGCTGGCCGAGGATGACGAAGTCGAAATGTAGCCCCGCTTCTTTTCCCTCTCACCGGCGACGTACAGCTCACAGGTTCCGCTCCCTCCGATGCGGCGCGCACCGGTGGCGCATTCCCCCCGCCGTGCGGCCGGCTACTTCAGGTGCACCAGCTTGATCGTGGTCTCGCCCGATTCCTGCTTCAGGCGAAGGAACAGGATGCCCGATGCCGTCCGGGCGCGGGTGTTGGTGCGGCCGTCCCAGTAGAAACGATGCCGCCCGGGCGCCAGGTCTTCCATCCGCTCGTGCAGGATGAGTTCACCGAGCACGTTGTACACGGACAGTTCGACCCAGTCGCCGCGCAGAAGGCGGAACTCCAGGTTCACGCCGACATTGAAGGGGTTCGGGTACGCGGCGAGCAGCGCGGGGTTTTCCGGCACGGGCGCCGGCGGGGGAGCCTCGACGCTGGCAGGATATTCATAGGCCCCGATGTCAACGTAGTCGATGTCGCCGGTCCCCGTGTTCGGCACGTCCGGCACATCGACCCGCGGCAGCCCGTCGAAGTCGAGTTCCGGGTACCCGGTGCCGTATCCGGCGTCAATGAGGAGGGAATTGGCCAGGAGGGCGAAGTTCCCGTTCCACGGATCGACCATGCCGGGCGCACCACGCTGGTTCCCCGAGCCCGGGTAGGGCTCGTCACCGTGAACATAGCTGTAGGAGACGTTTACCTGCGCACCGGGGTCGAGGTGGATCTCTTCGTCGTTCCGCCAGAGCACCGCGTTGCGCACCAGGACCCGGCCGCCCGGCAGGGGGTCACGCACCCGGAGTCCGACGGCATTGCGCACCATCACGGAATTGTAGATTGTGGCGCGGGCCTGGTCCTGCACCGAAATGCCCTCGTCGCAGCCGGTGATGATGCAGTTGGCGAGGGAGATGTCCTGCGAAGCGCCGCCGATCGAAATGCCTTTGTCCCCCGCGTCGAAGATCCGCAGGTTCCGGATCCGGCCACCCGGGATGTCATCGAGGTCCAGCGCGTCATCCCCGCCGCCGTAGAAGCGGCATCCCGAGACCTCCAGCCCGCCTGTCAATCCCTCGATGTCCACGAGGTCGAATCCATTGCCCTCCATGCCCGCCCGGGAGAAACGGCATTCGCTCAAGAGCAGCGAGCCCCCTGAGGCCCGGATGATTTCACGGGGGAACCCTGACGCATCGACACGTTCCAGCGTCAGGTCCCCGTCGCGGCTGTTGAGGCAACTCGCGCTCCCGCCTGCCAGCCGGGAGTCCCTGAGTGTGAGGATTCCCCCGTCCACCTGGATCATCCCCCCGGGCGAGGGTCCGCTCGGATCGTCACTCCCCCCATCGATGACGACATGGGCGAACTCGACCGAGTCCGAGGGGTTCGCGAGTGTGATCGCGCCCCACGGCTGTGAGGGATCGAGACGGATGAAACGGACCGAATCGCCGGCCGCGCCCAGGGCGAATAATCCGCCCAGGATCCGGAGGTTCGCGTCCGCGCCCAGCGCCACGACCACACCGGGCTCGATGGTGAGAGTGGTGTTCGAGGAGACCGTCAGCCCGTCCGGGATACGAATCGGACTTTCGCCGACCGTCCATGTCGTAGAGACCGACAGCGAGCCGCTGAGGGTCGTTCCCCCGCTGAAGCCCTCGGGGACATCGAAGGGCTGGAAGAAGTGCAGCGAACGGGTTTCGCCTGTGGGCGAGGAGGCGTGAACGCGCCAGTAGTGCCTTCCGGGGGAGGGGAGGGGCAGCAGCAGCGAAGTGTCGGTTCCCGCGTAGTATTCCGAGAATGTGGCGAAGAGCGAATCCTCGCTCACCCTCGCCCGGTAGATGACCTGCGAACTGTCCGCGGCCTCCGCCGCTTCCCATCGCAGGTAGACCCCTTCGGGGGCCACCCGGGCGGGGAGCAGGTCGAAGGGGAGGGGCTGATGTTCCACCCGCCGCCGCAGCCCTGCCGCGCGGTTGGCGACGTCCGAGGGGATCCGCGCGAGGTAATCCTGGAAATCCTGCAGGGTGTATTGCTTCAGCGTGTCCTCCTCCACGGCGTCGCGGAGCAGCGTGGCGAGAGTATCGGTCACCTCTTGGTAATAGGATGCCGTGAAGAGGCTGTCGAGCATCCCATCAAGGTGTTGGAAGACCAGGCCGCGCATGGTCTTATCGCGCCAGCAGCGGCGAAGGAGGGCATTGATCCGCCGGTAGAGCGGATGCCCGCACCGGAAGTATTCCGGTTCGTCCGAGTTGCTCCAGAAGACGAAGGTGCGGTCCATGTCCCAGGGCAGCCAGGCCCACTTGCCGCCCCGGTCGAGGTCGTGGACCAGGAAATAGTTATGGTAATAGGTGGAACTGTTTCCGACCAGGGAATTGACCGCGATCGCCCGCGCGAGGGTGTTGACCTCGAAGCGTTCCTCCAGACCCTGGAAAAAGGTCTCATCGGGTGTCGCCGCCAGCCAGTCGATGAGGTCGAGGAGGTCGTACTCCCCGGTCTCCTCGTTCGTCTTCTTCTGCCATACCCCCTCGGGATCATGGGGGGTGAGCATCGAGCGGTTGCCATCCGCCTTGTAGATGCTGGATCCGTTATCCAGCGAGGTCATCGCCAGGAAGTGTTCGTCGATGTTCTCCACATCGAGATAGAGCCCGAGGTACTCCCCGTTGACGTACAACCGGGCGAACCATGTCCGCGAGGCGGGCAGCCCGGCCCGGTGGAACAGGTCGTAGGATAGGTATTCACGCGAGTAGGTCGGGTCCTTCCACTCCGAGATGAGGTTGATCTTGTCGCGGCCGAAAAAGCGGGCGTCCGCATCGAAGTTGATCTTGAAGGATTTCTTCGGGTATTCACGGCTCGTTTCGCCTCTCAGGCGGATGCGCACATTGTTCCAGGTCGAATCGCCGTACTCGAAGGTGCAGTCGATGTAGAGGTTCTCCTCGGGGTTGTCGAGGATGCTCTGGAATTGCGCGGGATCGACGGTGATGGAATAGGTCCGCAACTCGACGGCCGCCGCGACCCTGCTCAGCAGCAGAGTCGCGATCAGCCAGGCGGCCGGCGGGAGGGCTCGGACGGCGGACCGTAAACCGGACACGCCCGGCCTCCGCCGGGGCCGCCCTCCGCGGTGCGGAGCACTTGGCAGGTCGTGGATCCTCATCGCAGGAGCACCACACGCTTGGCGGTGAACGCATCCTCCGATTCCAGTCTCACGATGTAGACACCGGAGGAGACCGGGGCGCCGCGCGACCGGCCGTCCCACACCAGGTTCCAGGTGCCGGGCCCGGGGACGTTGCGCTTCAGGACGGCGACCCGGCGCCCGAGGATGTTGTACACCGAGACGGCGAGAACGCCGCGATGGGGAGACCTCACCCGCAGGTGCAAGCTCCCGTTGAAGGGCGAGGGATAGGCGGAAAGGAGCCTCCAGGAACCGGGGAGCGGGGAATCGTAGCCCGGGTCCGGGACCGCCGTTTCATAGACGGAGTTCCGCTCTCCGGGGGTGCCGTAAGGATCGGTCGAGCTCCGCCAGTTCTCGAAACCGTAGTTGTGCCGGGAAGGGTTGGTCAGCTCCAGGGTCGGACCCTGGCCGTCGGGGCTTGCCGGCCACGGGTCCTCGTCATCGTAATCGACCCAGTCGACGAGGATCCCCTGGGAGTCATACAGCCGGACCTGGTCCTCTCCGCCGAAGCCGAAACCGTAATTCCCGATAACCGGTTCTATGCCCGGGAAAAAGGTGGAGAACGAAGCGATATCCCCGGCGAGCACCAGGTAGTCTCCTTCCAGCAGCGTCACGCCGTCGGGGATGACGAAACTGTGATCATCCCTCTCGTCCCTCAGAACCCACCCGCCCAGGTCGTACTCCCCTTCGACGACGGTCAGCTCGATCCAGTCGCCGGAATCGTGCTCATCGCTGCTGTGGTAATTGATCTCGTTGATGACCACGGGACCGTCCGTTTCTCCGAGGAAAACCGGACTGCCGACGACTGTTTCCACGAGGGTTCGGCCGGAGGAGGTCTCGAAATGCAGGGTGTCCCCCTCATCGGGAGTAAAATAGAAACAACCGGTTACCTGCCATGTGGGAGACAGCCCGCGCGCCCAGGAGAGATGATTGGTGATGAATAATGTATCCCCCGGTGACAACGGTTCCTGCTCATCGAGTCGGAGCATGCGGTGCCCGCTCCCAAGCCGGAGAATACATCCGCCCAGGTCAAGCGTTCGCGGGGAAATGTTGACCACGGAGACCAGGTGCCCCCCGGTGTCAGCGGAGAGAAAAACCGGGCCGAGGGCGAGGTCATCGGCCTGGGGAGGGTCGGAATCCACCCGGATCGCCGGCAGGCTGAGGGGATACTGCGAAAAATTGTTCCATCCCCCCGGGGGCGTGGGATACTGCTCCCCGGGAGCGGCCGCGACGAGGAAACCATAATGGAAATCGGGGGGGAGGCCCGCGAGGGAGACCCTGCGGCTGTAGAGCAGATCCCCTGCCAGGGAATCCCCCCGGGTGCCGTCGTCGAAGAGACCCCAGGCGTGCAGTTGGCCATCGCCGTCGATGACCACGGCTTCCACGGAGTACGGAACTTCGGCGACCCGGATCCGGAAGAGGACGGAATCCTCGCCGGTTGAAGAGAGATACTCCGGCGTGGCGCCGTATTCCAGAACGGGAACCCTCGCGAAACGATCCAGCCCCTCCAGCGCCGAGCGGCGGTCCTGGAGAAAAGCGTCGATCATGGTCAGTTGCTGCTCGAATTGGTCGTTGTCGCCGCGCTTCAGGGTGTCCAGGTAGACATCGTGGCGGATGGAATCGTACACCGCCGGCAGTCGGGCCGACAGGGAATCGAACCCGGCATCGATCAGATCGTCGATCCTGTCGAGGAGCCCGGACCGCAGGGCCGGCTGCTCGATAAGGCGCTGGTAGAGTGCATGGTGGTCGAACGGCTGGAACCGGATCCGCCCCGCGGCACCGGGATCGGGGTTCCCCTCCCAGTTGTTGCCGAAGGAGGCGTCACAGTCCCAGGGAACGAACAGGTATCGATTGTCATACCGCTGGTGCACATACTGGTTCTTGGTGAAGCCGTCCATGTTGCTGATCACGTATTGCAGGGCGAGATAGGCGGAGATATTCTCCGTGTCGACGATTTCCCCCAGGCCGCCGGCGGCTTCGGCGGGGCTCGTCCACTGCACGAAAGCGAGCCGGGCGCCCAGGGTGTCCAACGCCCCCGGGGGAACCTCCTTGGGTTCATAGTACCATGTCAGATCTTCACAGTGCAGCGGGGGAGCGAAACGCGCCCCGTGACGGACGGTCTTGAACAGGGCTCCGTTCTCCCCCAGGTTGCGCCGGGTGAAGAAATCCTCGTCCACCGGTTCGATCTCGACAAAGACCCCGTGGTAGGAACCGTTCACTTTCAGGGAGACGAACCGCGTGTCCGGTACGGGAAGTCCGGCACTCCGCGCCAGCTCCATCGCCAGGTAGTTGCGGCAGAGGGAGATGTCCCTCCACTCGGCGTTCAGGTTCGTCTGTTCCCGGCCGAGCGGCCCCTCGTCGTCGAACAGGATCTTCCAGGATCGCTTGGGCAGATCCCTGCCCGTCGCCCCGCGGTAACGCACCCGGCAGGAATAATACTCCTCCTCGTATTCCACGAAAGCGGGATAGGTTCGGTCGGACCAGGGATCCGCGTTCAAGCTGTCGAGGTAGAGGGGGAGGATGCTGATCTCATAGACCGGCAGGGTCAACTCCTGCGCATGCAGCCGGCCCGCGCCCAGGAAGCAAGCCAGGGGGAAACCGATCAGGAGAAGGATCGAACGTGGTCTCATGCACCCATCTCAAGGAGGTTGTCCAGACCCGCCGATGTCTGCGAATCCCGCGCACCAGGCGAGTCCATGCTGGCGCCGCCGGCGCAGGGTTTCAGCACGTAACCCGGGAGCGATGCATCCCGGGAGGTAGCCCGGGAGCGATGCATCCCGGGAAGTAGCCCGGGAGCGACTCACCGCGGCCTCCCGATACGTCGGGCGAAGCCGGGCGCCGCCTTCGCGCCGCTTCGGTGTGCCAGGTTGCATCCCGGGGAACCAAGGTATCGCACCGCGTGCAACTCAAGCAGCGAGATGCCCATTGGAATAAAGATAGCACTTTGCCCGACGGTACGCAGTTCGTTTCGGGCGGTGATTTACACAGGTGGACCGCATCGAGCGGTTGCGTGGAAACAGGCCCCGGGCCTGCGAGTGTCGGCAGGGTGAAATGTCAACCTCCAAATCGAAAAGAGGCTTGTATGACGAGAGGAAATGAGAGTGCGGGAAACGCGGTCCTTCACGGGGGAGAACGCCGGATCAGTTCCTGTCGTTTTCGAACCGCAGCGCCGTGATCGAATTCTCCCCGGGACGGAGGGGCACCTCGGTGACCACCCTGTCGAGAAAGCCCACCCGCACCCCGGCGCGTTTGACACGAATCCAGCGGAAATGATCCGCCGTGGAGAACTTCCAGGCATCGGGTCGAGGGCTGAACAGCCTGATGTAGCTGCGGAACATGACGGCGCTGTGGGGGATTTCGTTCGGACCGTACGGATAGTGTCCGTGCGGGTATTCCGGACCGCCGACCTGGATCCACTCGCCGGGTGTCTTTTCCACCCGCGCCTTGCCGTAGACGAACTCGCTGTTCGTCTCGCGGGCGAAGTCGAGAAGCACCTCGATGTGGTCCGGGGTATAGACATCATCGTCATCGAGGTGGGTGTATTGCGGGCGAGAAACCATTACTTTTTAGCGTCTCCCGATAATGTTGACTCGTTGAGCTATCTCACAACATCGGTCATCGGGTTCTTCCACTTTCATGGACCGGAGACAACCTTCACCGCACCCGTGGTTGTGGTGCCCCGTTTGTTTCAGACGGGGTTCCGGGAGGCTGTTTTTCTGCAGTTATACTGGGACGTCTCCTGCGGGAATGTCCCTTGTTGCAGAGTTCTACATTCGACCGCGCTAAGGAAAAGCGGCGTATATGGCGGATTTCGCTGATTTCACGGGAACGTCGTTTTGCCTGTGATCGTTCCATTCGCGTCTTGAACGTGTGATTACGCTCTATCGCTCCGGAATAAACGGAGCAGCATAACGTTTGATGTCACCTTTTTTATGCGCTTCAGTGGAGGGTTTGGTCTTGAAAGAAACATCATCATCATTGAAAGACAACTCTATAAATACGTTCGATGAAGGGCAGGACCATAGTGTCTGGAACCGGTTTTACAAGAAGCGGTCGCCGGAACAAGAGATCTCGATGTACGATTTCTTCGGTGGACGTCATCTTCTGCTGAGGCACGTTTGCCGTCATGGAAAACTCGTTGAGGCGGGTTGTGGATTGGGAAGATATGTTTTCTACCTCTCCCAGTTCGGGATCGAATGTGAAGGAGTCGATTTTTCCGAGGAGAGTTTGCAGAATGCGATCGAGTTCGGCAGACAGCATCACCTGCCTGGTTCATTCTTAAATGCAGATATCCTGAATCTTCCCTATGAAAGTAATTCCATTGCGACGTATCTCTCTTTAGGTGTCGTGGAGCATTTTTTTGAAGGACCGCAAAAAGCTCTGGCAGAGGCATTTCGGGTTCTACGCCCTGGTGGGATAGCGATCATCACAACCCCTGCAAAATCTTGGGTAAGACATTATTATGATTCTCGGTTTACTCTTGCTGTAGCAAAACGTAAGCTATTAAAACAACCAATTCCAGAGAATAAGTTCTTTCAGTACTGGTATACCATGAGAGAGTTGAAAAGATTTATAAGAGATGCGGGTTTTATAATAGGATTATCTACTATTACTGATTATATATATCCCTTCTTTGAATTTGGTACGATAAAAGAGAACAACGTGCCCTTAATAGTTAAGTTATTTGCAACGCTTGAAAGGCATTTGTACATCCCAATTCTAGGAGCACAGAATGTTGTTGTAGCGATAAAACCAAGCGATACGATGTATTGTTTTATTTCCGGAAAACGCGAAGCTAAGATGGATGATCTGAATGACTTTTATCTGCCCATCTCGAAGAGCATGAAGAATCATAGTGTAGCAAAGTATTATCGTAAGCCGGCTCGGCGCTGTTTCCCCCAGAGACCTTATCAATGGAATACACCACGCATTTCGCCTCAAGAGAGAACATGTACTATTACGGGGAAGAAATATGTGACCGATCCTATATTTGAAGATTATGGATTATCAATCGACGTGTCACCTGAAATATTACGTATCCTGGAATATAACATTAAGATATCTTTTGAAGAAATACAACTTAGGTGGCGTCGTTGAAAATAAAATGCAGAAGGGAAAAAGATGTAAAAAAACAAGCCAGGGATGCCTGCCGGTAAGTCATAATCTCTTTCTCCAATGAAGCGTTTGCGTAAAAAAATTTATGCTGCCCTGCAAAAAACATCATAATGGTTCCTCTATAGAAACAATATGTTGCACAATGCTACAATAACAATTATGGATATGATCATAATTACTGCTTCAATTCATCCGAGATATAATATTTCAACTTTTTAAGATTGAAAACGCGAGTGACTAAGTTCCAATCTTCCTTATCTATCCATCGGAAAGTGAAATAGAAGCCATATGTGATAATAAAATATAGAACTGGGAATGTAAGTGTGGATAAGAGAGCATTATACTTGTAAAAGTGGGTAAAAATTAGATTTGCCGCTATGAGATTGAATAATGCGAAGATGATAAAATGGGCATTCCTTAGAACTTGCACTTCTCGATAAATCCGATAGATCTGAACCCGGAATAAAATGGCTGGGAAAAGGGCAATTGTCAAACGCGACAAGGCTGCTCCAATTGCTTTAAGACCCAAAAAAGAGGGCGACATGAAGAGAATAGCGGAAGGAATGAAGAAGATCAGGTTTGCAAGAAAAATCTTGGAAGATGTGCCAAAATGCCCAAGACCCGCATTCAAATTGATATAAGGCATAGTCGTAAAGTAGATAAAAGAGGATAATAGCAGTAATTTTAAAATTGGAATTGTGGGAACATACTGTGTTCCTAGAGTAAGACGCACAATCGGCTCGGACATAGTGATCAGTAAAACTATCGGGGGTAAGAGGAATAGGTATGTCAATCGCTCGAACTTATTCAAGACATCACGTACCTGTGCACCATCATTACGGGCTGTGGCTTGGGAGAAAAGGGGGAAAAACACTGAACCCATCGCGAGTGCCGCCATCAGCAGAAGGTTACTGAAGCTCTGTCCTGCTGAGAAGTACCCGACCTGTTCCGAGTCGGTGAAGAATTGGAGGAACACTTTGTCCAAGTACTGGAGAAAGGAATCAGCGATATACACCACTATAAGCGGCAGCGCGATGGCGAAGTACCGGCGTGCGAGGGCCGGGTCATACCGGCCGCGT
>CAYOKT010000010.1:4572-51168 GCA_964404605.1 uncultured bacterium | reverse complement strand
AATTGGACCCGATACACGACAATCAAGTACGTGCAGGTTCCTTCGACTTCGGTGCGTGAGGAGCAAGATCCCCAACCGGATACGTTTCGCCTGGGTCCCGTGTATCCCAACCCGTTCAACTCTACGACCACGATCTCGTACACCATTCCCCGTCCCGGCGAGGTGACGCTCCAGGTGTTCAACCTGGCCGGCCGTGAGGTGACGACACTTGTCCGGGCGACCCGGCCCGCCGGACGGTACCGTGTCACATTTGACGCGGACGGGTTGTCCAGCGGGGTATACCTGGTTCGGCTGCGAGCTGGCACCTTCCAGACGATTGCAAAAGCTGTGTTGCTGAAATAACGGTTCCCCCGGCGACACACCATCAGGCTGCTTCTGTAATAGAAAACAACCCGGGATGCAGCCCGGCACGCGGAGGTGGCGCGAAGGCGGCTCCCGCCTTCTCCCGAAGTATCGGGATTTGACGTGGTGAACGCTCCCGGCTACCGGCGCTCCGGCGAGGTGAGCGCGCGGGCGGCGAGCTGGCCGCAGGCGGCGGAGACATCGCGCCCGCGGCTCGCCCGCAGAAGGACCGTCCTCCCGAGGGAGACCAGGGTCTGCGCGACCGCCTCGACCTTGCCCTCGTCCGCGCGGCGGAAACCGCCCGCCGCCTCGTTGTACCGCAGCAGGTTCACCTTCGCGGGAAGCTCCCCGATCCAGCGGTGCAGGACGCGGGCGTCCTCCGGCGAGTCGTTCAGCCCCTCGGCGACGAGCAGCGCGATGGTGATGCGGTGCTTCGAGTTCCGGGCGTATTCCCGGAGGGCGGCGTGGTTCTCCTCGAGGGAGAAGCGGCCCGCGACCGGGAGGAGTTTCCGGCGCAGCTCCTCGCGGGGCGAGCCGATGGAGAAGACCAGTTTCGGCGGGCAGGGCTCCCCGGCGAGCCGGCGGATGGCCTTCGGCAGCCCGATGGTGGAGAGGGTCACCCGTCTCTGGCTGAGGCCGATGCCGTCCGGGTCGGTCAGCCGCCGCCAGGCTTCCATGACCTCCACCGGGTTCGCCAACGGTTCGCCCATGCCCATGAAGACGACGTTCGTGATCCGCTCCGGCACGGCTGCGCGGACGGCGAGGAAGCAGCCGACCATCTCCCCGGCGGTCATGTTGCGCTTCAGGCCGAGCTGCCCGGTGGCGCAGAAACGGCAGCCATAGGCGCAGCCCACCTGGCTGGAGAGGCACACCGTGTTGCGGTCCCCCGCGGGGATGTACACCGCCTCCACGCGCTCGCCGTCCTCCAGCTCGAAGAGGAACTTGGTCGCCGTGCTCTCCGCCTCGCCGGTGACCGCCTCGAGGGTGCGCGGCAGGCCGGTGCGGGTCCGGGCGGCGAGGGCAGCACGCAACCCCTTCGAGAGGTCGGTCATCCGCTCCGGGTCGAACACGCCGCGGCGGTAGAGCCAGGCATGGAGCTGCCGGCCATGGAACGCGGGCACGCCGAAGCGTTCCCGGAGAAGGGTCTCGAGTCCCTCGCGGTCGTAGTGGAGCAGCGGTTTTTCCTCCATGGCGGTGAAAGTAGGCCGCCCGCCATGAACGGGCAAGGGGTGCTGCGGTGGCGGCGGGGCGAAGCGAGGCGCGGAAGCGGCAGGTAGACGGGATTTCCCGGGAGCGGGCCTATCCGCCCGGGGTGGAATCCCCGGCGGCGGACCGGGGCTCACCCGGCAGGCGCAGGTCCAGCGTGTCGCCGGGGGCGAGGGTGATTTCGCGCAGCACGGCGCCGCGGGACGGCAGCTCCAGCCGCACCCGGTGCACGCCGGGCGCGAGAGGGAGAATATCTTCGAGGGGCGTGGTTCCGGCGGGGGTCCCATCGATGGACAGCCGCGCTCCGGGCGGGGCGTCCAGGCGGAGGAAGGCCCGTTGCGACGAAACCCCGGGCGACGGGAGCAGCCCCGGCGGGGTGATCGGCGGGCGCGGTTCCGGCTTCAGCGCCTGCATCAGCAGGGCGGCGATCAGGGCGACGAGGATCACCGGGAGCAGCGTGGAGGGGAGGAGCGGCCAGCCGGCTCTGCGGCGTGGCGACTCCTGTACGGCGGCGGCCGGCGGGGGGAGGGTCATCTCGTCGAGAGCGCGCAGCGCCTCTTCGGCGCTGGAGTAGCGGTCGCCGGGGTCTTTTGCCAGCAGACGGCCGAGCCAGTCATCGAACCCCTTCGGCAGCCCGTCAACGCGGCCCTCGAGGGGTGGTGCGGGCTCATTGCGAACGCGCTGCAGGGTGGCGATGACATCCTCCCCCCGGAAGAGGGGGTCGCCGGTCAGCGCCTCGTGCAGCAGGGCGCCGCAGGAGAAGAGGTCGGCGCGGGCATCGACCTGCCGGTCCCCCGCGGCCTGTTCCGGGGCGAGGTAGCCGGGGGTGCCGACGACGGTGCCGGGCAGGGTGTAGCGCGGGTCCAGCGGGCGCGTGGCGAGGCCGAAATCGGTGATGCGGGCGATACCCTTCGGCGTCAGGCGGATGTTTCCCGGGCTGATGTCGCGGTGCACCACCCCGGCGCGGTGAATCGCGGCGAGCCCGGAGAGCAGGTCGCGGGCGAGACGGAGGACTCTGGGGACGGGCAGCGCGCCCTCCCGGGCGAGGAGCGACGCCAGGTCCTCTCCCTCGACCCATTCGACGGCGACAAACGGACGCCCCTCGGCCTCTCCGGCCTCGAGGATGCGCGCGACATTCGGGTGCTTGATCGCCGTGCCGAGGCCCCCCTCGCGCCGCAACCGCCCGGCGAGTTCCTCGTCCCCGGCGTTCTCCGGGTTGAGCCACTTGACCAGGACACGCCGCCCCGAGCCGCGATGACGCGCCTCGCAGACGGTCACCCAGGGGCCGCGGCGCAGCTCGCGGAGGATCTCGTAGTCCGGTCCGATGCGTCCGGTCATCTCGGCGCCCCGTTCAACTGTTTCCCGTCCCGGCCGGGCCGAGGGCGGGAGCAACGTGCAGAGGGAGAACCACGCCGTCGCGATCCGCGGGGAGGCCGGTCGCTTGAACCGCCCATCCGCCGCGTTTCCCCGGTTTTCTCACAAGCCGCCCCCTGGCTACACTTCAAGGCCCTCTTCGCGCCACACCTGAATCCGCTTCTGGAGGTAGCGGCGGCTGACCCCGAGGATGCGCGCCGCCTCGCTGCGGTTGCCGCCGGTCTCCCTGAGGACCTCGAGGATGTGGCGCTTTTCCGCCGCCTTCAGGGTTCTCTCCCCGGGGTGCTCCACCCCGCTCGCGCTGCGGGTGAAGACGAGGTGCTCCGGTTCGATGGTGTCGCCGGGACAGAGGACAACGGCGCGCTGGACGGTGCGCTCCAGTTCGCGCACGTTGCCCGGCCAGCGGGCCTGCACGAGCAGCGCGAGCGCCGCGCGGCTGAAGCGCACCCGGCCGCGCCCCGACTCCTCGCAGAAGCGCCGGAGGACCTGCTCGGCGATGAGGGGGATGTCCTCCCGCCGGTTGCGCAGGGGCGGCACCTCGATCTCGATACCGTTGATCCGGTAATACAGGTCCTCGCGGAAGTCGCCCTTGCGCACCCTCTCGGCGAGGTCGCTGTGGGTGGCGGAGAGGAGGCGCACATCGGCGCGCAGATTGCCGGTGCCGCCCACCGGCTTGAAGGTGCCGTCCTGCAGCACACGCAGCAGCTTCGCCTGGATGCGCGGCGGGATGTCCGAGACCTCATCGAGGAGCAGCGAGCCGCCGTCCGCGAGGGTCAGCAGCCCCGGCTTGTCCTGGTAGGCGCCGGTGAAGGCGCCCTTCCGGTGGCCGAACAGTTCGCTCTCCAGCAGCTCCTCGCCCAGGTTCCCCGCGAAGAGGGCGAGCAGCGGCTTGTCGCGCCGGGGGCCGGCGTTGTGGATCGCGCGCGCGATCAGCTCCTTCCCGGTGCCCGACTCGCCGCGGATCAGCACCGGCAGGTCGGTGGGGGCGACCCGCTCCATCAGCGCAAACACCGTTTCCATCGCCTTCGAGCGGCCGAGGATCTCCTCGAAGGCGTACCGCCCGGCCTGGCGCCGGAGGCGAACATTCTCCCGCCGCAGCGCCTTCAGCGCCAGAGCCTGGTTCAGCGCCTGCGCGGCGAGGGCGCCGAAGAGGTTCAGGGCGGGAAGCGAACTCTCGCTGAAGTTGGGGTTTCCGAGGCGGCTGTCGAGGTAGAGCGCGCCGAGGGCCTCCTCGCCGAGGTGGAGGGGCACGGCGGCGACGCTGCGGATGTCATGCAGCACGATGGAGGTCGAACCGGCGAAGCGGGGATCCTCGCGGGCGTTCTCGGTGAGCACCGTCTCCCCGGTCTCCATCGCGCGCTGGAGTGCGCCGCGGCTGATGGCGCCGAGGTCGTCCGCCTCCCCGGGGTCGAGGTGCCGGGCGGCCCGCAGCTCCGGCACGCCGTCCTCGCCCATCAGGACGAGAAAGCCCCGTTCGGCGCCGAGGGATTCGAGGGCGCAGTCGAGGATGACCCCGAGCCGCTTCTCCGGGTCGCCGGAGGAGATCTCCCGTCCGATGCGCAGCAGGCCGGCGAACAGGGCTTCCTGGGGCGTGCTCATCCACTCTCCCGTTTGTGAACCGTGCGAAATCCGGCTGGGGGCGGCTGCCCGGCGGCGGGCCGGTATAAACCGGCCCCGGCGGGCGCACCTGTGAACAGTATACGCACCTTCCGGCAACTGTGCAAGATGTTCGCAGTCTGGGGGCGACACCGGCCGCGGAGGCTGTCCGGATTGCACCGGGGATGGGTGCGGGTTGCATCTCACCCGTCGGGCTGGCGATCTTGTGTCGTACCTTTCAGGATCGACTCCGCGAGACGCGGGTTCCGGGCGACCCCGTCTCATTTTACCCTTAATTGCGAAACGAACTTCGACAGCACGGATGGAGGATGGGGATGCTTCGTCACGCCGTACGATATGGGGTGCTGGCACTGCTGGCGGCGTTACCGGTGACAACGGCCGCACGCGCCGAGTGGGTGGTGGTCGGGGACAACGCCCGGCCCGGGGCGGAGTTGCGGGTTATAACGGAATCCTCGCAGACGATCCGGCTCGTGTGGTCGGCTTCCGGCATGGAGGTGTCGCTGGACAGCGGCGGGGTCATCGTGGACCTTCCCGGCGAGCGAGCGGTGTCCCGCGAGGAGGAGCTCCCCGTGGTCGGCGGGCTGTTGCGCCTGCCCTGGGGGCGGATGGCGGATGTGACGATCACCGGCGGCGAGGTGGCGCACCTGGGGGTGACGGCCGCCGGAGCGACGGACAAGCGGGAATCGTCCGTGTCGGTGGAGATGCTGGAGACCCTGCCGTTCGAGGAGGCGCCGGCCGGGGCGGACTGGGTCGAACTCGGGGAGGCGGCGGTCTGGCGCGATGTCACCGTGGCCCCCCTCCGGCTCCGTCCCGTGCAGCGCGACGGGGAGGGCGGCCTGTACCTCGCGACGAGCCTCGAGATCGAGGTGACGGTGGACGGTCCGATGGCGGATGTTCCCACCACGCCGCCCGCCCGCCCGGTCTCCCGCGCCTTCTGGCCCCTCTACCGCAGCCTGATCATCAACGACGTCAACGATCTCGGGATGCGTCTCGCCGAGACCAAGGGCTCCCTGCTGATCATCGGTCACGAGACCCTCGCCAACGAGGAGGTACGGCTGCGGGATTATGTGACCTGGAAGCGGCAGAAGGGCTACAACGTCGTCGTCCACACCTTTACCGGCGCCCCGGATTTCAACAATCTGAAGACCACCGTCCGGGACTATTACGACACCCTTGACCCGCCGCTGGAGTATATCCTCCTCGTCGGGGACGAGAACCGCGGCGACGCGGCCGCAATCCCCTCCGACCGGATCGTCAACCCGATGGCGCAGACGGAGAACGACGTCACGGATTGGCCGCTGGCCTTCCTCGAGGGGGACGATTACCTCCCGGAGGTGCTGATCGGCCGGATGACGGTGGCGACGACCCTCGAGGCGACCAAGGCTTCCAAGCGGGTGGTGTTCTACGAGCGCGACCCGGAGCGTGTGACCGCGCCGGGGTACTGGCGGCGCGCGGCGCTGGTGGCCGCCAACTGGGCCGAAGGCGGTCTCCAGCCGGTGACCCCGGTCGCGACCACGGAGTGGCTCGCCGGTCGGATGCTCGGGGACTGGGGGTTCGATGAGGCCTGCCCGCTCTACTGGCGCCAGGGGGGCGAACAGACGACGGCCGATGACATCCTGCAGTGCATCGACCAGGGGACCCTGTGGGTCACCTACCGCGGCTGGGGGAACTCCGTCGGCTGGGTGCGGCCGGACTTCAACATCGACAACATCGCCGAGCTGACCAACGCCAACCTGCTGCCCGTGCTGACCAGCTTCGTCTGCAATACGGGCGACTTCGGCAACAACACGAACACCAAGTGCTTCGCCGAATACTGGATCACCGAGGGGACGGTCAACAGCCCGACCGGGGCGGTGAGCGTGGTGGCGCCCTCGGACCTGCACACGCGGACGAAGTACAACAATCCCCTGCTCGCCGGCTTTTTCACCGGGGTGTACGAAGAGGGGCTGACGAACATCTCCCAGGCGTTGCTCCGGGGGAAAATGGAGATCTACCTCGGTCACCCCAACGAGTTGAACTCCGGGGGCATGGTGGAGTTCTATTTCCACGTCTACCACGTGATCGGGGACCCGGAGCTGACGATGTGGCGCCGTGAACCGCGCACGATGACCGTGGACCTCCCCGAGGAACTCCCGCTCGGGCAGGATGTCCTCGAGGCGCAGGTGCTGGACGGCGGAGCGCCGCTGGAGGGTGCCTATGTGCAGGTGATCCAGCCCGGCGACCCCGGGCTGTTCCAGGGCGGCTACGTGGAGAGCGGCGGGATGGTGCGCCTGCCGCTCCTGGGAGTGGAGACCGGCGACCTGCAGGTGACAGTCACCCGGCCCGGCTACGCGCCGGTGGTGGACACGGTGCAGATCGTGGAGCCGGCGCGGTACGTGGGCGTGGCCGGCTGGACCCTCGATGCCGGACCGGACGGGATGGTCTCCCCCGGCGAGAGCGCCTCGCTGGCGATCACCGTGCGGAACACCGGGGGCGCGGAGGAGAGCGGCGTGCACGCCGTGCTCTCGCACCCGGTGGCGGAGCTGGCCGTGGTGCAGAACGGGAGCGCGGACTTCGGCACGCTCGCCATCGGCGGCGAGGCGAGCAACAGCGGCTCACCCTTCACCTTCACGACGGGATCCGAGGTCCGGGACGGCGCCCTGCTGGAGTTCGATGTCGAGATCGAGTCCTCCGGGGGCGGACCGTGGCAGGGCAAGGTGTGGGTGCCCGTTGGTGCGCCGAAGCTGCGTTTCGACGGGTACACCACCGGCAGCGATCCCTTCGAACCGGGACACACCGTCGAGCTGACCTTCTCCTTCGAGAACCTCGGCGCGGCGGCGGCGGAGAATATCACCGTCGTGCTGAGTTCCTGGGACGAGTCGGTGACGGTGCTCTCCGACGAGGCGGTCCTCGGGACGGTGGCTCCCGGCGGGACCGCCGCGACCCAGACGCCGTTCGTCATCGAGGTGAACGAGGGTACCTACCGCGGCCGCGCGGTGCGCTTCGGCGTGCAGTTCACCTCCGGCGAAGAGCCGATCGGCGGGACGAACTTCGCCGTCGCGCTCGAGGGCGCCCGGCCCTCCGACCCCTTCGGGCCGGATTCCTACGGCTATTTCGCCTACGAGGACATCGACCAGGGGTGGAGCGAAGCCCCGACCTACGAGCCCTTCGACCTCGCGAACAACGGCGCGGCGACGCTGCACGAGCTGGGCGACGACGAGAACTTCACCCTCGACCTCCCCTTCGACTTCACCTTCTACGGCGTGGAGTATCCCGCCGGATCACCGCTCACGGTGAGCTCCAACGGGTGGGTCTCCTTCGGCCAGGAGGCGGACTACAGCGTCAACTACTTCCGCAACTGGGAGATTCCCGGCGCACTCGGGCCGGGGGCGATGATCGCCGCCTTCTGGGATGACATCAAGAACCCGCCGAGCGGGGACCCGCTGGAGGTTTACACCCTGCACGACGTCGCCGGCGGCAGGCTGCTGATCCAGTGGGCGAACGGGGTCAACCGTTTCGGCTACGACATCTCCAACTATCCCGCGGTGTTCACGCTGGCGCTGTACGATCCCTCGACCCTGACCACCCCCACGGGGGACGGGGTCATCGAGGTGCACTACCAGGACATCGCCAACGTGGACGAGGAGAACAACTACGCCACGGTGGGGATCCAGAACGGCGAGCATACGGTGGGTCTCGAGGTCACCTACGCGCGGCGTGTTCCGGCGGCGACGGACACCCTGCGCGACGGCCGGGCGATCCGCTTCACCACCACCGCCCCGGACGACTTCGACGCCGCGCCGGGTCCGGGTGCCGAGGCCGACATCCCCGGCGACTTCACCCTCTTCCCCAGCTTCCCGAACCCGTTCAACGCCGCCACGGAGATCCGTTTCGAGCTGACCAAAGCGGCGCGCGTTCACCTGTCGGTTTACAACCTGCTCGGGCAGGAGATCGCGGTGCTTGTCGACCGCGGGATGGGAGCGGGCTACAAGGAGGTCGTCTGGGACGCCAGCGGGCTGAGCCTCTCAAGCGGGATGCTGCTGGTCCGCCTCGAGGTCGGCGGCCGGGTCAAGTGGGGCAAGATGATGTATTTGAAGTAGGGGCGTGCGCGCGGCACTATTAGGATGGATTATTTGTGGTAGGGGCACGGCGTGCCGTGCCCGCACCATGAATCATCACGATTCCGTCCAGGGTTCCGCTGGTTGTCCGGACTTGGCGGGCCGTATCTCGAACGCGGGATTTTCCCGGTCCCATTCCCATTTCACGGGGTTGTTCACGACGTATTCCCGCACCCGCATCAATTCGCTTTCGTTTCTGATGACACGTTCCCAGTAGTTTCGCTGCCAAACAGGCGCGCCGGGCATGTTACGCAACGCGTTGATTCGTTTGGTTACAGCGGACTTGAATGCGCGAATAATCGTCGGCAATGTTCGGGACAGCGGCTTGCCGAACCGTCCGGTTGTAGGGGCACGGCGCGCCGTGCCCCTGCGAAGATACGCGGTATCCGTACTATGGATCAGCAAGATTCCATGGAAATGATTGGGCATAATCACGAATTCGTCCAATTCGATTTCCTTGCGCAATTCTGACGATTTTAACCATTCGATCCGTACAATCTCTCCCCATTCATTCAACTGCATTTTTTCGTCCACTATCCACCCGAAAACACATCGCCCCTTGTGCGCACAAATGGTTACGAAATACGCGCCATGTTGCGAATAATCATACCCGCGCAGGCGGATGGAACGGCGGCGAGCCTCTGAGTCGCGGTATGTCAGGCGACCCTCCCGATGATATGTTTCATGGCATCATGCACCGTGACCTCGAACGGGCGTTGTAAAAGGTCGATCCCAGCGCAGCCTTATACGCGATAAAACAGGTTGTTTGTGGTAGGGGCACGGCGCGCCGTGCCCCTACGATGATACGTCGCGCCCGCGTCGCGGCGGGTCACACCCGCCCTCCTACCTCCGCGCCCTCCCAGGCAGGCCCATCCAGACGGCGAGGGCGAAAGCGACCAGCAGGGCGAAGAGCCAGCCCTCCATCGAGATGGACCCGTTGCCGGAGCCGACGGCCTCCAGGACGGGCGGCAGGCACCCGGCGGCGAGGGCGAGGGCGACGAGGTTCACCGGCCGTCCGGCGACGATCACCCGCAGCACCAGCCATACCAGCAGCCAGAACGCGGCGGCGTGGAGAAGGGAGAAAACCCATTCACCGCCCTCGAGCGTTGCATCGGGGAGGAAGGCGATCAGCAGCACGGCGGCGACCAGGATGCGCCACCCCGTGCGCCGCAGCGGTCCGGTCCAGAGGTAGGCGACGAAGGCGAGCAGCCCGGCCGCAATGACCGAAGCCTCCACGCCGGACGCGAGCATGGAGCCGAACGGCCAGGGCGAAGCGAACCATCCGGGCACTCCCCACCCCGTCCAGGGCACCCAGCCGGGGCTGGCCGCCGCGAGCGCGTCCTTCGTGGTCCGCAGGAGGAGCAGGCCGCCCACCCCGGCGAGCAGGGCGAGCCAGCCATCCGTGGCGCCGAGCCGCCGGGCGCCGAGCCGGAGCTGCCGGGCGGCCTTCGGGTACATGCCCCCGAGGAGGGCGAAGATCACCGCGGCCAGCAGGTACTGGAAGACGACGGAGATCAGCATGCTGGTCAGCATGGTTCCCTTGAAGACGCTCCAGGGAATCTCCACCTGCTGGAAGTAGGATTGGGTGAACAGGTGCATCCTCCCGGGGAGACCGGTGAGGGCGAGAACCCCCGGCACGATGGCCAGCAGAAACGCCTGCTTCCACGGCACGACGCCGCGCCGGGTGAGCAGAATGAGCAGGATGATCATTCCGCCGACCATCGCGAGGACCGCCAGCACGTGGAAGATGCGCACCGCCGCGCGGGCGGCGGTGGTCGCCCGTCGGTCGCGCTGCCAGCTCTCGGGGATCTTGAACACCGGCCGCTTCGAGGCGGCGGCATAGCTGCCGTAGACCCACCCGATGCGGCGGAACTTCGCCTCGCCGACGTGCCGCGGATCCCCCTCCAGCGCCTCGTAGACGAACTTGTGGTCCATCCTCGCGGGCCGCGCGGAGGCGGTGTGGGATTTCATCTCGAAGCGGTCCAGGTCCACGCCCTGCCTCTGGAGCAGCGCCTCGATCAGCGCCCTGGCGCTGTCCTCGCTCAGGCTGTCACCCGGCATCTCCTCGGGAAGCACCGGGAAGAGCGACTGCACCTCGCCGGTGGCGGCGGAAACCGTCCCGACGAAACGGAAGCGGTTCTCCGGCACCCAGGCGTTCACCTTCCACCGCCCGATCAGCAGCGTGGAGTCCGCGATCCGGTTGAACTCACGGATTGACCCCACGTGTTTCAGCAGGTAGGGATACACTTCCCCGCCGATCTCGTTTTCCTCGGATTCGCCGACGAACGCGGCGAGGTGCATCGTGTCCGGATTCGCCCAGCCGGTGGCCCGCAGGCTGTCGGCGAAAGAGCGTACGGCGGCCTTCGGCTCCACCGTGTAGGCGAGGAAGGAGCCGATGCGCTCGATGGGCATCAGCATCGCGGCCGCGCCGACCGCGAGCAGACCGAGGGCCAGCAGCCGCGCGCCCGCCGGGAGGGGCAGCGCGGCGGGTACTTCCGGCTCCTTTTCCGCCCCGGCCTCCTTCAGCTTTTCCACCGGCGGCGGTGCGGCGAGGTCGCCGTTCCGCAGACCCTTTTCGGGGAGGAAGGTTCCCGTGCGCAGGTAGGCGAAGAGGGCGACGAGCAGCGGAATGGCGAGCAGTCCCGCCCCGACGGCCGCCGTGGCGATGAAGTACGGGTTGTCGCTGCGGAAGAGGAGCAGCGAGGTGTAGAGTGCATCCACGGTGTAGTGCCAGACGAGGGTGGCGAGGATGCCGTAGCGCAGCATGATGAAGCCGACGATGATCCCCGCGCCCCCGACCTCCGCGCCGCGGATCCACCACGGCTGGTTCGGATAGCCGGCATGACCGAAGCCCCAGATGATCGCCGGGATCAGCACCGCGAGCCAGGTGAGGCGCCCGCGGAACGCCCGCTGGAGGAACGGGATGGAGAACATCCGGCTGAGGAACTCCTCGCTCACCGCGGGGAAGAAGCCCATCAGCAGGACGGCGATCCAGGGAAAGGCGGTGTTCAGCAGGTTGTCATAGGGGACATCCGCCGGGCTCCACGCGCCGAGGCGGTCGGCGAGCAGGTAGATGCCGATCTGGTAGGCGATGAAGAAGGCGGTCATCGTGATTCCGAGGAAGATCGCCTTGAACGCCGTCTTGGTGCGCAGGGCGCGGGGCGAGAAGAGGGTCGGCAGCGCGAGACGGCGGGGATACTGCCCCCGGTACATCGTCTCTGCGGAGGCGGTGAGCAGGCCGATGAGCACACCGACCCCGACCGAGGCGATCAGGTTGAGGAGGAGAGTCTGCAACAGGAAGCCCGGCCACGAGGTGGTGGTGTCGTAGCGGTACAGGGTCTGGGGCAGGGAGTTGAGCGAGTTGAGGTAGAAGAGAACCGCGGCGACCAGGCCGAAGGCGATCGCGGTCCGCCAGTGCACGTCCCGCCGCCTCATGCGGATCACGAAGACGGCGACGACCGCGATCAATGTCAACACCCAGCCGATTCCATCCACCTGGCCGGCGAGGTTGTTGAAGCTGCGCAGCCGCTTGTAATCGGCGCGCCAGGCCTCCGGCACGCGCAGCCATTCGCGGTAGCCCCCGACCTTGTCGCCGAGGATGGTGACCGCGTAACGGTAGTCGGACCCCTCCACCGGCTCGACCCCCTCCGCCTTCCAGGTGAAGGTCCAGTCGGCGCGGTGGGGCCGGCCCTCGCGCGAACTCTCGAGGAAGACGAGGCGGGAGGTGTCCAGGTGGACGGTCCGGGCGAGGAAAGCGGCCGCCAGCGCGCGCGCCTCCTCCTCCGGCAGGTCGGCACCGGGGGCCTCCTCCTCGACCAGGTGGTCCAGCCTCACCAGCTCGCCGCTGGGGGAGATGGAAACCTGGAACTCCTCCTTGGTCCCGGGCTTGAACCAGCGGTGGCGCCAGGCCCACAGGCGGATGGGATCACCGAAGAAGGGCTGGGCGTTCTTCAGCCCGAGCTCTTTTTCGAGGTAGGTTTTCGCGGTGTTGTCAAAGCCGAAGATGGAGGCGTGCCGGTAGTCGGCCGGAGGGGTCATCGACAGGCTGTCGAGGACGCTCACGGCGAGTTGCCCGGACTGGTCGCGGCTGTAACGGAACTCGATCGCGGCTTCGGGAAACGCCTTCTGAAAATAGGTGAAACTCACCCACAACCCGGCGGCGAGCAAGACGAGGCAGACGGCGATGAAGACACCGTCCGCGCGGTTCAGACGGATGCGTTCCATAATCTCCCCTCCCCGTGGCGAGCCTAGTAGAACTATTCACATGTGGAGGAACGTAACCGCGGCGTGGAGACGTGTCAAGGAAAGCGCCCGGCGGATACGTTCTGCCGCGGGAGAAGTGGTCGGAAACCGGCGGCGGCGCCTCGGGGGAATCCCACCCGCCACTCCAAGGCGCTTGTTCGCGGAGACGCGAGAGGATAGTTTATTCCCGAGGGGGACTCGCCCCGAGGAGGGTTTGAAGCGGGGAATGGCGGCATGGGCCGTGAAGCGGTAAAAAGCGGCGTCTCGAAGCGCCGGGTCAGTCTCGCGCTGAACCCGCGCCAGAGGGTGTTGCTCGCGCTGGCCGCCGCCCTTGTGGTCATGCTCCTGCTCTTCCCGCCGTGGCGGGCGGAGAGGAGCGGCGCAAACCGTTTTCTCGGTTTCCACTCCCTCTTTGCTGCGCCGCCCCCTCCCTCCTCTCCGGGGGAAAACGCGAGCTGGTCCGTCGGGGTTCATGTCCCGCTGGCGACGCTGCTGCTGGCGGAGCTCGCCCTCGCCGCCCTGCTGGCCGCTCTCGCGGCGGGTGACGGGCGGCGGGAACCGGAGAAGCCGCGCACGCACCCCCGGGAGTTCGAGGCTCAAGGGCGGGACTTCTCGGCCATCCTGGCGCCGAATGCGTCCGCAGCGCCGCGACAGGAAGCGCCCGCCCGGTCTTCTCCGGCGGCTGTGTTCGCCCGGAGCGCGCCTCCCATAGTTCATTTTCCGGCGGGGATGATACGCGAGAAGGGCGGAGCGGCCGTTCCGCGCATCCAGTTGGTCGAGGAGGTCCCGGACGCGCCCGGTGCGGGGCTGGTGCGCGAGATCGGGCGGCAGGTGGACCGTCTCTCCGCCGCGGGCAGGGTGCGGGAGGCGGAGCGCCTGCTGGACAAGGCCCTTGGGCTCGCGCTGCGGGGGCATGGCAGGGACCACCCGCTCGTCGGCCTGCTGCTCGCGCGACGCGCCCGGTGGAGGGCGGACCACGGTTCGTTCGCGGGTGCGGAAGACGATTACATCGCCGGCCTCGAGGTGCTTTCGGCGGTGCTGAAACCTGACCATCCCGTGTTCGCCATGATCTATTCCGACTATGCCGGGCTGCTGCGAAGGACGGGCCGCGGCAAGGCGGCGGACGCGCTCGAATCGCTGGCGGAGGGCCGTGGCGCCGCACCCCCCGCGCCGGTGCGGCTGTGGCTCCCGCGCTGGCTGGTCGCACCGCCGGAGGTTGAGTCCCGGGACGAAGCCGTCTTCAACGAGCTTCTCGCGGAAGCGAACGCTCTGCTGGGTCGGTAGTTCATCTTTTTCCTCTCCACACGGTGGGAATTCCTCTCCGTATTACCTTCCTGACCGGGAAGAGACGGGGGTCACGTTCCGCGGACGACCCGTGTCACGCGATGTCCCGGCGAATAAAGGCTACACTGCCCCTGGAGCCATATTGCACCGCGGGAGGAACCGCATTTAGTTTACACCGGTGTCAGCGATATGGTGTTGTTTGCGAAAACATCGCGGGTATTAACCGGGCCGGTCGGTCCGATTGAAGAAGTGAGGGAGGTAAGATGAGATCCGCAAGATGGTTGTGGTTGATCCTGGCGGGCACGATGGTGATTCTCCTCGCCACGGCCTGTGAACAGGCAACGGAAGAACCGGCGGGACCCACCGGCGGGGTCAACCTTGTCGGCACATGGGTGCTGCGCTCGGCGACGATGAACGGTACGCCTGTCTATTACCGCCAGACGACGACGATCAACCAGGACAGCACGGGTTTGTCCGTGTTCGAAGGTCCGGACAACCAAGTCTATGTCGAGCCGTTCACCTGGACCCTTGACGGGGACATTTTATCTTACACGGTGACGAGCAGCGGTGTGACCTACGAAAGTACGGTGATCCTGGACGATGACCGCATCCTCACGATGACGGCTACCATGAACGACACCGCATGGGTGCAGACCCTGATTCGTGTGACCGGCGCGCTCGATGACAACCTCGTCGGCACCTGGAACTCGACCTCGGCGACGTTGAACGGCGAGTCGGCGAGCTACGGTCCGGAGGTGTTGATTTTCAACGGTGACGGCACCGGGACGCAGACCGAGGGCGCCGAGACGGATACGCTCTCGTGGTCGGTGAACCAGAATGTTCTCATCGCACAGTATCCCGCGTTGAACGACCTCGGGAGCACCACCAACTACACGGTTGCCGGCAACACCCTCACGGTGACCTACCAGGACGAGGAGGGAACCTGGGTGGTCACCTACGCGAAGGAGACCGGCGGCGAAGTGAACACCGATCTCCCCGGGACCTGGGTGAACGTCTGGATGGAGATCGACGGTACCCCGGTGTACTATCCGCAGGTGGCGACGCTCAACGAGGACAGCACCGGGATCAGCGTTCACCTGGACGAGGGCGAGGTCGTGGTCGATACCTTCACCTGGTGGGCGGTGGACGACAGCTTCTTCGTCCTTAACCAGGAGGGGGTGGTCGACTTCCGCTCCCGGTACGTGATCGAGGGAACGCGGGTGACATTCTACGGCACATTGGAAGGGAACTCGTCAACTCAGATCTTGGTCAAGGAGACCGGCGCCCACGATCCCGCGCTGGCGGGCCGCTGGATCTACACCGGGGAGTACGGGAACATTCAGGACGCGGTGTTCGAACCGGAAGCGCTCGAGTTCAACATCGACGGCTCGTTCACGGACACCCAGTATGACCACGAGCTTGAGCGGGAAGAAGTGATGGCGTCCTCCTGGTCCACTTCCGGGGGTGCGGTCATCGTCGATGATAACGAGTCACCCCTGAAGTTCGCCGCGGATTACAGCGTCAGCGGCGGATACATGGAAGCCACCCCCATGGAGGAAGAGGGCGTGCAACACCCGGTTTTCGTGAAGGAGACCGGCGAGCACGACCCGAACATCGTCGGCACCTGGGTTTACCTCGAGCACGGCGGGAACGGCACCGACGGCAGGGACCGTGCGGAGACGATAGTGTTCGACGCGTCCGGCACGATGACGAGCTACCATTACGACGAGTCCGGCGTGCCGGTCACCGAGGTGATGGGCTGGTCCTCCGTCGACACCCTCCTGCTGATGCGCGACGACACGATGACCGAAACCGCCTTCCCCATCCCCTATCAGTATTACAACTTCGGCAACATGATCGAAGTGCAGGCGCCGGGCGACGAGGGACAGGTTGAGGATATGACTTTCGTCCGCGACCCCGGCACACAACCCGCCGATCTTGTCGGCACCTGGGTCCAGGTCGGGCATACGGTGGACGGCGTGGAGGATCACCAGCCCGCAACGGTGGAGTTATCCAGCGACGGGACCTTCATGAGCTACTCCTTCGGCGACACCGGCGCCGTGGACAGCGAGGGCGGCGACTGGACCGCGTCGGACTCCTACCTCTTCATTCGCAATCCCGGAGAGATGCCCGCGCACGCGGCCGAATACACCATCGACGGTGACAGCCTGACGGTTACGATGCCGGGGGAGGACGGCGCGGAGGTGTCCACCCTGGTGCGCGAGACGGGAGACCTTCCCTCCGAGCCGGTCGGTACCTGGTACTCGGTCATCGGGTACACGGACGGCGCTCTGTACCATACGCCGGTGCGGGTTACCATCGAATCCGACGGCAGCCTTACAACGGTAATGTTCGACGCGGACAGCGGCGAGCGGGAGATCGACCAGAACACCTGGAGCGCCAACGGGGGCTACTTCTTCGTCCATCACCCCGACAGCCCGATTATCCAGGCCGTTTCGTACTCGATCGACGGCAACACGCTGGAGTCGGTCTTCTACGAGCCGAGCGGCGAGTTGCAGCGGTTCGTGGAGATCAGCCAGACGCTCATCCGGGAGACCGGCAACCTCGACACCGACCTGGCCGGCACCTGGACAAGGACCGGGCTCACAGTTAACGGGACCGAGATGGACCCGGGGAACGTGACGCTCGATGTTAACGCGAGCGGTTACGGCACCCACACGGAGGATGCCCAGGTGGACAACTTCACCTGGAGCACCACGGATGGGTACATCTTCGTGGATGTCACGGGTGGCTACCTCAACGGGATGGAGTACAGCATTGACGGTGACACGCTGACCTTGACCGCCTACGAAAAAGACTACACATCCGTCGAGACCTACACACGGTAGCGAGACCGGTCAGACCGGGAAGAGCAAGCCCCGCCCCTCATCTTGAGAGGCGGGGCTTTTTGGGTCCGTTGGGCAGCCCGGGAGCGACTTGTTGCGGCGGGCCTGTCATTGAGTGGCCCGGGAGCGGCTGCACCCCGGGAGGTAGGGGCACGGCGCGCCGTGCCCCAAGTGCAGTTGGGTGGCCCGGTCCCGACCATTCGGGACCGGGTTTCATGTCGTGTTCAGGGACCGCCGGGTGGCCCTGTTGTTATACAACAGGGTTTCTAAAAGGTTTTATCGCTCATCTTTTCTTATAACTCTATCAAACCCTGTCATCAAAGCTGACAGGGCCACCCTTCCGTCATGGCAGTGTTCAGCGGCCGTGCCCCCGGCCGGGCGGGGCGAGGGTCGCCCGGGTCGCCCGGCGCTCTCCTCCGCGGAGGAAAACGATCTCGATCTCGTCGCCCGGCTTGTGGTTGCGCAGGGCGAAGGCGAAGTCGTAGAGGTTGTCGAGGATGACACCGTCGAGGTTGACCAGGATGTCCCCGGCCGCCAGGCCGGCCTTCTCCGCCGGGCTGCCCGGCTGCACCCCCTGCAGGCGGACGCCGCGCAGGCTGTCCGGCTGGGTGAAGTCGGGCACGGAGCCGAGGTAGGGCCGGCCGCCGCGGGGTTTCGCCGCCGCGACCCTCGGGGGCTCCGATTTACGGTAGACCAGCTTCACCTCCGGCCGGGCGACCTCGCGCAGGAGGCGGTCGGCGTAGTCCAGCACGCGCACCATGCCCGCGCCGTTCAACAGGGAAACATCATCCCCCGGGGTGTGGTACTCCGCGTGCGCGCCGGTGAACAGTTGCAGCACGGGGATGCCCTGCGCGTAGAACGAGGTCTGGTCCGAGGGTCCGAAGCCGCTGCCGCTGAGGGAGAGTTCGAGCCCCGTTCCCTCGCCCGCCCGACGGCCGGCTTCCACCAACCCCTTGGCGCTCTCCGCGCCGAGTCCGGCGAGACGGCTGTCCCGCATCCTGCCGACCATGTCCAGGTTGAGCATGAACTTCACCTTCTCGAGAGGCGCCGGGGGGTGCCGGACGAACCAGGCCGACCCCGCCAGTCCCACCTCCTCGCCGGTGAAGGAGATGAACCAGATCGTCGGTCCCGGGGGGTCGGCGGCGAGCCGGCGGGCGAGTTCGAGCAGCACCGCCACCCCGCTGGCGTTGTCGTCCGCGCCGTTGTGCGGGGCATGGACCCCCGGCTCGCGGGTTCCCTCCTGCCCGTAGCCGAGATGGTCGTAGTGGGCGCCGGCGACCAGCAGGCGCTCGTCACCCGGAAGGACACCCCCGATGTTGTACACGGTGACCTCGTTGCGCCGCAGGTCCGCGGCGAGCGAAAGGCTGTCGCGGGTGACCGGCATGCTGCGCGGAGACTCGTTCAGGTCGATGGAGCGCTGGGCGTGCTCGAGGTTGAAACCGGGCAGCAGGCGCGCGAGCGCGGCGCGGGTGACACGCAGGGCGGGCAGCCCGGCATCGTGGTAGGGCTCGTCCGGGCGCAGGGTGGGCAGGGTGTCCGCCTCGTCGATGTTCGGCGCGACGAGAAGCCCGGCCGCGCCGAGGGACTTGGCGAGGAGCGCCTTGTTGCGCAGCTCGGAGTACTGTGTCGAGAGGGTGCCCTCGAAGCGGCTCTCCGGGTTGCGGTCGGCGGGCTCGCCGGTGATGACGAGGACGATCTTCCCCTCCACGTCCATGCCGCCGTAATCATCGTAGTCGTACTCCGGCGCGCGGATA
Source organism: uncultured bacterium (assembly GCA_964404605.1). GTDB lineage: Bacteria > Electryoneota > Electryoneia > Electryoneales > Electryoneaceae > CAYOKT01. The sequence goes on along the minus strand of CAYOKT010000010.1, from coordinate 32,406 downwards.
CCGTACCCGGCGAAGATCACCGGGGCGACGGCCCGGCCCTCGCCGCTCAACCCGAGGGGCTGCACCCCCTCCCCGAGGCGCAGGGTGTCCGTGCCGTGCGCGATGAAGGTGCCCGGCAGGGGGTCGATTCCCCAGGCGAGGGGCAGCGGCTGGCGGTACGAGTCGCCGAACAGGGGCTCCAGTCCCGCCTCGCGGAAGCGGCGCTCGATGTAGGCCGCGGAGGAGTCCAGGCCCGGGGTGCCGATTCCACGCCCCTCCCGCGCGTCGCTGGCGAGCCAGGCGTCGTGCATCAGGAGCCTCGCCTCTTCGTCCCAGGGAAGGGGCGGTGCGGCGAGGACGGCGGAAAGCTGACCGGCGGCGAGGACGGCCGCGAGGACGAGGGCGGCACAACGCAGCCGCGCGGTTCGGTTGTCAGGACGATTCAACGGGTTCCTCCCCTGTTGTCGGGCGCCCCTCCGGGGCGTTTGTGCGCGAGGAGCAGCCGCGCGGTGACCGGTCCCTCCCAGGCGCTGTCACGCGGATTCAGCCCCGGCCGCTCCTCCCAGAGACCCCACAACTGTTCGACGGTCTCCTCGCCGAGGTTCCGGCGGACGGCGGCGAAGTGCGGGAGCAGCTCCATCGCCCGCCGGAAGTCGCCGGGAGTGGTAAAGCGCCAGGTTGCGGGGAGATCGACGAAGCGGACCTCCCCCGCGCCGGCGTTCTCCAGCGCCTTTCGGAGCGCGGGCTCCCACCGCGCCGCCTCGCGCGGGCGGAGCCGCCTCGCCGCCTCCCACAGCGCGGCGAGCGGGCCCTCTCCCACGGGCAGCGGCGGGAAGTAGAGCGCCGCGAGCCAGCCGCCGGGCCGGACCGTTGACCACTGGGCGAGACCCCCGGCGACGGGGTCGCGGAGAAAATGGACCAGGAATAAGGAGCAGGACAGCGCCGCGCTCGCGGAGGCCGGGTCGAAGAGGTCGCGGCGGAGCAGGCGGACCCGCCCCTCGAGGGGTGAGCCCGCGATCGCCCGGCGGACGAGGGCGAGCATCTCCTCCGCGGGGTCGGAGGCTTCGATGATGCGGTCCGGGTAACGGCCGGCGAGGAGCGGCAGTTCGGACCCGGGACCGACTCCCGGGACATGGACCGGACCCTCGACATCGAGCTCCGGGAGCAGGGCGATAGTGCGTTCGAAAAGCGGGCGGTTCAGCGCGATCCATCTGCGGTGGTACTCCTCCGCGATCTCATCCCAGGGGGTGGTCTGCATCCTCTTCCTTCTCCTTTCGATCAGGCGGGCGCAAGGCGTCCGGAAGGATCTTCACCGCCCCTGCCGCCGCCACGATGCTCGCCGCGCCCGGCGATCTCGCGGATTCAGCCGCGTTCCCGGTAGAGCCAGTCGACGATCGCCTGCAGCCAGAACCAGTCCGACTCTCCATCCTCGAGCGCATCGCCCCAGTCGCCGCCGTCGCGGTCGCTGTTCTCCTCGATCTCCGGCTGCACGGCGAGCAGCGCCACGCGGCCGAAGCCGGCTTCCAGCACCACCCCGGCCGGGGCGTCCACCGCGATGAAGCGGGCGATCTCCTGCGCGGTCGAGGGCGCATGAATCGTCCAGCGCGGACCGTCGCGGTAGAGGACCTGGAGGGTGGACAGGCCGAGGGTGTTGAAGCGCGGGTCGTCCGGCGAGATGAGGGTCATCGCATCGGGGGCGAGTTCGTCCAGCGGCCCCGCGGCGCTCCCCTCGTACAGCGAGAGCAATTTTCCGCCGTACAGCGTGCGCCGGACGGTCATCGAGTCCCCGGCGAGGTACGCCCCTCCCCCGATCCCGAGGTAGCCGCCCCCGGAGCGCACCAGCTCGGCGATGCGCGAGCGGCCCGTCTCGCCGAAGGCGTCCGCCATCTCCTCCGGGTCGCCGTCCGGGACGATGAACACCCGGTAATCGTCGAGGGACTGCTGCACCGCCTGCTCGCCGACCAGGTCGACCTCGCGGCCGGCATCCTCCAGCGCCGCCGCGACCGCTATCGCGCTGACCTCCCACGCACCGGCGCCGTTGTACACCGCTGCGCGGGAGCGCAGGTTCACCGGGTTGCTGTCCGTGCCGCTCCTGTCGCAACCGGTCCAGGCCGGCAGGCAGAGGAACATGGCGGCGAGGAGAAGGGCGGCCGCGCCGCCCGCCCGGCGGGGGCGGTAGCGTACTGTGCGCGCCGGGCAACCCGGCATCGACGAGGCCCGGTTCGACCGTTTCATGCGACCTCCACCGGCACGGCGCGAAGCGCCTCCTTCACCCTCGCCCAGCGATCCGGCCAACCGTCGCAATCCTCCAGCGCGAGACGCAGCCCGAGCGCGCTGCCCGTCCCCTTGAACTCGATGGGGTGGTCCTGCAGCGCTGCGAGCAGCGTGGAGAGCCGGCCCTGGAAATCCTCCCGCCCCCAGTCGGAGGCGAACTCGAAGAAGGCGACGTTCTCGTGCAGCTCCACGCGCGTCACCCCGGCCCGGGCACCCTCCGCCTGGACCTCGACGATCTCGAGCAGGTGCTCGCCTTCCGGCGGCAGCGGGCCGAAGCGGTCCCGCAGTTCGCTGCGCAGGTCACGCACCTCCTCCGGGTCCTGGGTGCGGCTGAGGCGGCGGTAGATCTCCACCCGCTCCGCCGGGTCGGAAACATACACCGGCGGCAGCATCGCGTCCACCGGGGCGTCCACCTTCACCTCGCGGCTGTCCCGGCGGGGGACAGGCGCCTCCGGCAGTTTCGCGACACCCTCCTCCTTGAGCGCCTGCACCGCCTCGGCGAGCATCTGGGTGTACAGTTCGAGTCCGACCTGGTTGATGAAGCCGCTCTGTTCGCTGCCGAGGAGGTTGCCCGCGCCGCGGATCTCCAGGTCGCGCATGGCGATCTGGAAGCCGCTGCCGAGGCGGGTGTGCTCGGCGATGGTCTCCAGGCGGCGGCGGGCATCGTTTTGCAGCAACATCCTCGGCGGGGTGAGCAGGTAGGCGTACGCCTGGCGGTGGCTGCGCCCGATGCGCCCGCGCACCTGGTAGAGCTGGGCCAGCCCGAGACGGTCGGCGCGGTTGACGATAAGGGTGTTCACGTTCGGGATGTCGAGCCCCGATTCGATGATCATCGTGCAGATCAGCACCTGGTACCGCTGGTGCAGGAAATCCTGCATCACCTGGTCCAGCTCTCTTTCCTTCATCTGGCCGTGCGCCACGGCGAAACTGATCCCCGGCAGCAACCGCTCGAGCATTTTCCGGATCGCATGGATACTTTGGACACGGTTGTGGATGAAGTACACCTGCCCGCCGCGGGCCACCTCGCGGAGGATCGCCTCGCGGATGATCCGCGGGTCGAAGGGGGTGATCTCGGTTTCGATGGGTTGCCGGTCATGGGGCGGAGTGGAGATCATCGACAAGTCGCGCACGCCGGACATCGCCATGTGCAGGGTGCGCGGGATGGGCGTCGCCGAGAGGGTGAGCACGTCCACCGTGGGGCGCAGCCGCTTCAGGGTGTCCTTGTGCTTCACACCGAAACGGTGCTCCTCGTCGACGATGATCAGCCCGAGCCGCCGGAACTTCACATCCTTGGAGAGCAGGCGGTGGGTGCCGATGACGATGTCCACCTCGCCCGCGGCCAGCCCATCCAGCACCGCCTTCTGCTCGGCGCGGGTGCGGAAGCGGCTGAGCACCTCGATGCGCACGGGGTAGCGCAGCAGGCGCTCGGAAAAGGTGGCATAATGCTGCTGGGCGAGGATCGTGGTCGGAACCAGCACCGCCACCTGCCGTGAATCCTGCACCGCCTTGAAGGCCGCGCGGACGGCGACCTCGGTCTTGCCGAAGCCGACATCCCCGAGCAACAGGCGGTCCATGGCGATCGGTTTTTCCATGTCCTGCTTTACGGCCAGGGCTGCGGCGGCCTGGTCCGGGGTGTCCTCGAACTCGAAGGCGGCCTCCATCTCACGTTGCCAGGGTGTGTCCGGCGTGAAGGCGTGCCCCCCCTCGACCTGGCGGCGGGCGTAGAGCTCGAGGATGTCGCGGGCGAGCTCCTCGACCGCCTCGCGCGCCCTCCTCTGTGCCCGGTCCCAGTCGCGCCCCCCGATGCGGGAGAACTTCGGCGGGGCGCCGTCCGTGCCCTGGTACTTCTGCAGCTTGGAGAACTGGTCGAGCCGGACATAGACCTTCACCCCGTCGCGGTACTCGATCTGCAGGCACTCCTGCTCCGCGTCGCGCACGGTGATCTTTTTCAGCCCCAGGTAGCGGCCGATGCCGAAATCGGTGTGGACGACGATGTCGCCCCGCTTCAACTGCTCGAAGGCGGCGGGGTCGACGCGCCGTTTACGCCTGCGAAACGCTCCCGTGCGGCGGTGGCGGCCGAAGATCTGGTGGTCGGTGAGCAGGGCGATGCCCGCTGCGGGCCAGGTGAAGCCCTCGTGCAGCGGGCCGATTCCGATGCGCGGCAGCACGCCGCCCGCGCCCTGCTCCTCCAGCAGGTCCGAGAGGCGGTCGACCTGGCCCGCGCGCTCGCACAGGACCACGGCTTCGAGACGCTGCTTGCGCAGGTGGCGGAGGTCGGCTACGAGGTGCCTCAGGTCGCCGAGATAGCTCTCGTGGGCGCGCGCCCCGAAGTCAAGCGAGCCGGCGGTGGGCGCGGCGGGGCCGCGGTGGACGGCGCGGGGGAAGGCCGCCAGGGCCGCGAACACGGCATCGGGGCGGACATAGCGCTCGTCCGGGCGCGGGGTGCGGCGGTCCAGCTCCAGCTCGCGCCGCTTCTCGAACTGGTACTCGATCTCCTCCCAGGTGCGCTCCAGCCCGGCGCGGAGGGCGTCGGGGTCATCGAGCAGCAGCACGGCACCCGGCGGCAGCAGCTCCCACAGGGCGGCTTCCCGCCCCTCCTCTCCCTCCTCGCCGGCGTAGAACCGGACCTCCCCCAGGTGTTCGAGGGAGCGCTGGGTGGCCGGGTCGTACGCGCGCAACTCGCTGATCTCGTCGCCCCACAGCTCGAGGCGTACCGGGAGCTCCGATGCGGGCGGGTAGATGTCCACCACCGCGCCGCGGACGGCGAACTGGCCGGGCTCCTCGGCGCGGACCTCGCGGCGCATCCCCGCCTCGCCGAGGACCAGGGCCAACGCTTCGCGGTCGATCGGGTCCCCGACGCGGAAACGGACGAGGCGTTTCGCCTGCGCGGCGAGGGGTTCGAGACGTTCGACGAGGGCGGCGGGGAAGGTGATGAGCACCGAGAATTCCCGGGAGACGAGGCGCTCGAAGGCCCCGGCGCGCTCATCGAAACGGGGGTTCTGGTGCAGCGGATCGTAGGGGATGGCGTCCCGCTGCGGCAGCAGCCAGGCGGCCTCGGCGCCGAGCAGGGTGCGCAGGTCGTCCCGCGCCTTTTCCGCTGCGCGGGCGTCCGGGGAGACGAGGAGAACCGGCAGGCCGTCCCCCTCGGCGAGGGCGGCGGCGACGACGGGGACGAGGGAACCGGGCGCGCGGGTGAACTCGACCGCAGTCCCTTCCCCACCCGTACGCAGCCGCTCGCGCAACTCTCGCAGGGGCGGGGCATCGTAGAGGGTCTCCTTCAGCCAGGCGAGCAGCGTGGATTCGGTCGCCTTGGCCGCGACGGGGGGCGCAGAATGGTTGGCGCGGCTCACCATATCTCTTTATATCCACATATGTGTATTACACAATTCCCACGGCGGACATACCGCCGCCCTGCACGCTCCGCGTGAGGGCTATTCCCCAATCGCCTCCTTTAACCCGGGGTGCCGGGGTAATAAGCGGTGTTCAACCGCTCGAGACGCCCATCAGTTGCACGATCACCTCGCGCCGCCGGCCGCGGTTGTCCCAGTCCACGAGGACGACCTGCTGCCAGGTGCCGGTCAGCAGGCGGCCCTGGGCGAAGGGCACGGTCAGGGACGGTCCGACCACCGCCGAGCGGATGTGGCTGTGGCCGTTGCCGTCGTGCCAGGTGTCATCGTGGTGGTACCGCGCCCCGGAAGGCGCGATGCGCTCCATCGCCTCCGGGAAGTCTTTCTTCAGTCCCGGCTCGAACTCGATGGTGGTGATCGAGGCGGTGGAGCCGGGCACGAAGATGGTGACCGTGCCGCTGGTCATCTTGTGTTTGCTGATTATCCGCCCGATTTCGGACGTGAGATCGATCATCTGGCCGCGCCCGTCGGTGGCCACGGGGAGCGACTCGGTGATCACCTTCAGGGTCTGTCCGCCCTGTCCGCCGCGCGCGGAGGGTTGCTGCTGCCGGTTCGCTCCGCCGGTGGGCTGGGGCGGTTCCGGGGGATCGGGTCCACGTTGCATGGCTCACTCGTCCAGGGGTTCCATCCGCGGAATGCGGATGTGTTCGCGCCGGGCGGTCTCCACGGCGAGGTCGTAGCCGGCGTCCACGTGGCGCATCACCCCGCTGCCGGGATCGTTGGTCAACACGCGCAACAGGCGCGCGGCGGCCCGGGAGGTGCCATCCGCGACGATCACCTGCCCGGCGTGCAGGGCGTATCCCATCCCGACCCCGCCGCCATGGTGGAAGCTGACCCAGCTCGCCCCGGAAGCAGTGTTCAGCAGGGCGTTGAGGATCGGCCAGTCGGCGACGGCGTCGGAGCCGTCCTTCATCGCTTCCGTCTCGCGGTTCGGGCTGGCGACGCTCCCGGCATCGAGGTGGTCGCGCCCGATGACGATCGGCGCGGAGACCTTTCCGGTGCGGACCAGCTCGTTGAAGAGCAACCCGGCCTTGGCGCGGTCGCCCTGTCCCAGCCAGCAGATGCGGCTCGGCAGCCCCTGGAACTTCACCTTGTCCTGCGCCATCGTGATCCAGCGTTTCAGCGCTTCGTCCTCCGGGAACAGGCCGAGAATCGCCCGGTCGGTGGTGTAGATGTCCTCCGGGTCCCCGGAGAGGGCCACCCAGCGGAAGGGTCCCTTCCCGACGCAGAAGAGGTCGCGGATGTAGGCCGGGACGAAGCCCGGGTAGGCGAAGGCCTCCTCGTAGCCGTTGCGCTGCGCCTGCCCGCGCAGGTTGTTGCCGTAATCGAAGGCGACGGCGCCCCGGTTCTGCATCTCCACGATGGCCCGGCAGTGGACGACCATGCTGTCCATGGCCCGTTTCCGGTACTCTTCCGGGCCGGACTCCCGCAGCGCGAGGGCCTCCTCGAAGGGGATGCCGTTCGGAACGTACCCGTACAGCTCGTCGTGCGCGCTGGTCTGGTCGGTCACCACGTCCGGCAGGATGCCCTTCTCGAGCAGGTAGGGGAAGAAGTCGGCGGCGTTGGCGTGCACCCCGATCGAGAGCGGCTTGCCGGCCTCCTTCGCCTCGAGGGCCATCTTGATCGCCTTGTCGGCGTCATCGGTCCAGGTGTCGAGGTATTTTGTCTCCATGCGCCGCTCGATGCGGCGGGCGTCCACCTCGGCGATCAGCGCCACGCCCTCGTTGAAGGTGACCGCCAGCGGCTGGGCGCCGCCCATCCCGCCGAGCCCGGCGGTGAGCACCAGCCGGCCCCGCAGGTTCGGGACATTCCAGTGCTTCTTCGCCAGCGCGGCGAAGGTCTCATAGGTGCCCTGCAGGATGCCCTGGGTGCCGATGTAGATCCACGAGCCGGCGGTCATCTGGCCGAACATCATCAGCCCTTTTTTATCCAGCTCGTCGAAGTGTTCCCAGGTCGCCCAGCGGGGGACGAGGTTGCTGTTGGCGATGAGCACGCGGGGGGCGTCCTCGTGGGTGGTGAAGACGCCGACGGGGCGGCCGGACTGGACGAGCAGGGTCTGGTCGTTCTCCAGCCGCTCCAGCTCGCGGATGATGTAGTTGACATCCTCCCAGGTGCGGGCGGCCTTGCCGCGCCCGCCGTAGATGATGAGCTGCTCCGGGATCTCGGCGTTGTCCGGCTCGAGGTTGTGCAGCAGCATGCGCTTGGCCGCTTCCTGGATCCAACCCTTGCAGGTTCTCCGGGTTCCCCGCGGCGCGCGCACCGGGTGCTGGTAGCGCATCATCTCTTCCCCTTGTTCGCTGGCGCAGGCGGCCTTTCCGCAGGGCCGGCCGCGCCGTAGTTCGCTTCCCGCGAGCGGCGGCGGGGCCGGACGCCTCCCGCCCCGCCCCCGAGTCTATTTACTGGTACGGGAGAGAAGATACGCCCCCGCTCGCACGCCTTCAAGCGGGCCGTCGGCCGGGCGGAGTGGGGCCCCGAGGCGGCGTGCGGATTACCGGGGCGGGATGGTCTCCATCTTGCCGGGAGCGCCGGAGGCTGAGCCGCCGTAGAAGTAGAATACGTATGCCTCGATGAGAAACTCCCCGGCGTAGGGCACGGTGATGCTGTCCTGCTCGGCGGTCCACTCCTGCAGGGTGACAAAGCGGTTGAAACTGCTGTCAGCGCTGAAGAACCCGGAATGGTTGTCGATGGCGAGGGGCGCGGGGTCGCCGGGGGTGTAGCGTAACGCCATCAGCGTGCCCTCGGATGGATCCTCGGCGGTGACGGCGACGTGGAAGCGTTCGCCCGCCTCGAAGGTGAACTCCCCCTCGAACTGGACCGTGTACCAGCCCGTGCGGTTCAAATTGGCGTTCGGCAGCCGCTGGCTGGCGAGGCGCCGCGTTGGGAAAGCGCCGTTGCTGTGCCACAGGGAGACCTCGAGGGGGCTGTCCCAGGCGGCCTCGACGTGGGCGAGGGTGTCGAGGAAGAAGCGCACGGAGTCGAGGCGGCATCGCCTTTTGGCCTCGAAGCGGACGTTGTAGAGGGAGTCCTGCACGACGCCGTCGAGGGAGCGCTTGGGGAAGCTCCAGAGGGCGAGGGTGTCCGGCGACCAGTAACGCAGGGCGACATGCCCGGTGTCCGGCAGGCCGGGATAGTGGACGATCACCGCCGGGGTGGAGCCGATATTGTCGGAAAGGTCGTACGCGCGGGCGCTGACCGTGTGCAGCCCCGGCCGCACGCCGAGGGCGGAGAGGATGAAGGTGCTGCGGAAGAGGGCGTTCTCCTCCGGGCTCTCATCCCAGGCGACCGTGGAATCATTGATCCTGTCGCTGCCGTCGAAGTAGAAGACGACCCGCGAGACCCCCTGCGCTCCGCCGACATTGTCCAGCGCCCGGGCAAGCACCTCGAGGGTGTCGGAGAGCGTGTCCCCGGCGAGGGGGTAGACCAGGTCCACCGTGGGCGGGACGGCGTCGACGCCGGCGGCGTCGCGTCCCGGGGGACCCTCGGGGCCCGTACAGGCGGCCAGCAGAAGAGCGGACAGGAGGGCGACCCCGGAAGCGAGGTGGACAGGGCGCGGGCGGAGGGTCATTTCAGCCCTCCCGAGGGGACTTTTTCGCCGTACAGGCGGACAGCGCTTGCCCCGGAGCGTTCGGGGGGCGGAGGCGCGGGACTTCCGGGCGCGAGGAGCGCGGTGGAGCCGTCGCCGTACTCCACCACCGCCCGGATGTGGAAGTCGAACTGCTGTTCCCACTGCTCCAGGATCGTCCCCCAGCCGCGCCCCCCCTCGCCCGCCTCCAGCTCGCCGGAGCGGTGCTCGCGCGGGTTCAGCAACGGTTCGGGGTTCAGGTTGTAGAGCATCCCGATGCCGCGGTTGGCGGCGAGGTATTCGCCGTAACGGCTGTCATCCGGTGTCCAGCCGGCGTGGAAGTCGCCGCTGAATTGCAGGTTCCAGTCGCTCACATCGACTTGCAGCCAGAGGTTGAAGGGGATGTCGCCCTCGGGGACGAGGACGCTGTCCAACGCCGCGGCCGGGAGGTTGTTCTCCGAGGACCAGGCGAGCACATAGATGTCCACGCCGCCGGAGAGCGGCGGGTCGTTCTGCCCCGGCTCGAGGAACTCGAACCAGATCTCGCGCAGGGTGCAGGGGCCGGCGGGAGTGAAGCGCACGTTGAAGTAGCGGTCGCCGAAGGTATCCGGCAGCGGCAGGGCATCCACCGCGCCGTAGCCGTCGTAATAGAGGATGTCGATGCCCTTCAGCTCCTTGCGGAACAGGAAGATGGGCGGGGTGTCCGTGTGGTTGCGCGTCAGGTCGTAGGCGCGGGCGACGAGGAGGTGCGGCCCGAGGCCGTGCCCGCTCGCGGCCATGTCCCAGAGCAGCGAGTAGGGGGCGGAGGAGTCCACCGCGACGGTCCCGCCGAGGTCGCTGGAGCCGTCGAGGAAGAACTCGACATAGCCGACCCCCTCGTTGTCGGAGGCCTCGGCCGCCACGGTGAAGGTGTCCACGAACAGCGTGTCGCTGGAGCGCGGACGGGTGAGCTGGATGGTCGGAGGAACCAGGTCGAGGTCGCTCACCCCCTCGCCGGCCGGACCCTGGGGTCCCTCGCAACCGGAGGCGAAGAGAATCGCCAGGGGGAGACTCGCAAGGAGGGGGAGAACCCCTCGGAAGAACTGGACTCGCATCGAACGCCTCACTGCTTCGTTCCCGGACCGGCGGGGATAATGCGCCTGTCGGCGTCACCGCCGCCGGGGATGGTTTCCCTCCCACCAGGCAGTCCGCCGGGCGACGGGGTAAGAAGGGAGGGTTCGCCATCGCCGTAGTCCACCACCGCGCGGATGTGCAGGCTGATGAGGCTCGTCACCCGGCCGGCAAGATGCTCGCGAAGCGATCCCCAACCCGTGAACTCGGGGAGCTGGTAGTCGACCTGGTAGTCGAAGGAACGGTCGATCATCGTGTCACTCCACGCCCCGCGCTCGTCGGTGAAGAGGAGGATCAGCCCGGAGACGGTGTCGAGGGGGCTGACCTGCGGCTCGAAGCCGAGGTTGAACTCCTCGCCGGCAGAGAAGGTGTACCCGGCGGTGTCGCCGGCGAGGTGGTCCAGCGCCACGGTCGTCCAGTCGCCGTAGAGGATGGACATCGTGTCCGCGAGGGCCGAGTCGATCGCTTCGCCGGGGTACCCCTCGGGGGAGGACCACCAGATTAATGCCCAGAAGGGGCATTTTCTCGTGAACAGGGGAGGCAGGGGGTTGCCGCCTTCGCGCGGGCGGTAGAGATTCGGATCCCCGAAGCGGAACTGCACCGCCCGCAGCTCGCAGTCCGCCGGAGCGGTGAAGCGGACATTCAGGTAATGCCCCTCGATGATCGGATTCCCGAGGAGGTCGGTGATCCTGTCGGGGAGAGGCAGGCCATCGACCACGCCGCCGTGCTCGTCGTAGGCCAGAGTGTCCAACCCCATGCGGGCGCTGTACTGCACGAGGATCATCGGGGTCAGCGTCCGGTGCCCGGCCGTGTCGGCGGCCGCCGCGGTCACGGTCAGGGTGCCGTAAGCCGTGCCGCTCCGGGAGAGATCCCAGTCATACTCCCAGGGCGGCGCATGGAGGACGGCGCTGTCGCCGTCGACACGGTCATTGCCGTTGACATAAAAGGTGACCGATTCGATCTCTCCATCCGGGTCTTCCGCCTCCGCGCTGAAGTGGAGCGTGTCGGAGAAGAATTCCACCCCGCCGCGCGGGGAGAGGAGAGCAATCTCCGGGGGCCTGGTATCGATGAAGCCGAATTCCCGGCCGTCCGGCCCCTGCGGCCCTTCGCAGCCGACGAACAGGAAGAGGACGGCGGCGCAGAGGGCCGCTGTCCATCCCCGGCGCAGGAGCACCCGGCGGATCCACCGCCGGGTCCCGGAGCACAACCGCATGCAGCCTATCTCCTCGGCGTCTGCCAGCGAACGGTCTCGCGCACCTCGGCGAGGGCGCGCTCCAGTCCGACGAAGAGCGCGCGCGCGTAGAGACGGTGGTCGAGGATCGCCTCCTCGATGGTGTCGAAGCCGGCGAGGGGCGCGAGGCTGCGGTGATCGAGCCCGCGCGCGACGAGAACGCGCATCCCGAGACGGTGTGCCCCGAGGGCGCCCGATTCGATCTCCTCGAGGTGGATGACCGCATCCCGCGGGCTGCGCGCCGCGGCGAAGGCGGTGGTGTTCAGGGTGATATAATCCGATTCCAACCGCCGCGCCTCCTTGATCTGGGAGATGTCCGGCGCGACCAGCAGGCTGACCTCGATCTCGGCGGCGTGGAACATGGCGACGGCGTCCTTGATCTCATGGGAGTAGCCGACGACATCGAGCCCCTCCTCCGGCTCGGCGCCCTCCGGGGGAACGAGGGTGACCTGGTCCGGCGCGAGGTCGATCGCGGTCCGCAGCAGGTCCTCCTGCAATTCGACCTCCACGTTCAGGTGGCTGCGAATCGCCTCTTTCAAGTTGGCGATGTCGCGATCGCTGATCGGTTCGCGGGACAGGTTCAGCCGGCATGCGATACCGTCCGCCCCTGCGAGATCCGCCGCAAGCGCCGCGCCCAAGGGATCGGGGACATCCCCCCCGCCCAGGCGACGCATCTGGGCCACGGGGTTCAGATGAACCGCTAACCGCATGTGTCAGTCTCCTCCCTGCTGGTTTTCTTTTCCCATGCTCCGTTCAACATGAGTCGCTGGAGCATCAGCCGGTCTCCATCGCCGCCGAGAGCAGCACCCAGCGAACGCCCTCCTCGCGGGTGAGCCGGGGCACCTCCCGCCGCAACACCCTCCAGGTGGCGGGCCGGGGGTGACCGATCACCCGCACCGGCGTGCCGCGATGGCGGGCGAGCCGCACCGCGCGGGACAGGGCTTCGCGTATCGCCTCCTCCTCATCGGTGTGATCGAGGAAGATGTCCCGCCGGGCGGCGGGGACCCCCGCGGAGACCGCCGCCGAATAAAGTACACTGGCGGGATGCGTGATGCTATCGAGAATGTACCACCCGTGTTCTGCGCACCACCGGGCGACCTCGCGCATCAACGCGGAGTCCTGGGTCGCGGCGGAGCCCATGTGATTGTTCAGCCCGACGGCCCCCGGGACGGAGGCGGCGGCCGCGTTGAGAAACGCCCGCACCTCGCCGGAGGACATCCCGCCATGAAGGTACTCCGGCTCCAGCGGACGCACGCGATGGTTCGGCTCCATGGGCAGGTGAAGGACGACCTCCTTCCCGTTCATGCCCGCGCGGAGGGCGATCCGGCGGCTCGCCCACAGGTTGGGGAGCACCGCCACGGTGAGGGGAATGTCGAGGGAGAGGATGCCCTGCACCGCTTGGGTGTTCCACTGGTTGCCGAAGTCGTCGATAATCAGGGCGAGCGCGGGACCGCGCCCCGGGGCCGGTGGAGTGGTCCTTCCGGGAGCAGACTCCGCCGGGACGGGGGTGTCCAGCTCCGGGCCCGCCTCCGGGTAGCCGGGAATCCAGCCGCCGCGGGCGGGAGGAAACGCCGCACGCCCCGGCCCGACGCGGACCCGGCCCAACCAGACCGCGGCGAGCAGCAGCACTTCGAGCAGGACGACAACGGACGCGAGGAGGACCAGGCGGTCGATCCGGGTTTCCAGCCGGCGGCGCGGGAGAGGAGCCATCAGTAATCATCCCGCCAGAGAACGAGGCGAAACCGCCCGTCGCTCCCGGTGCGGGCGCGGAAGCGGGCGAAACCGGACAGGGAGATCTGCTGGCCGACACTGAGGCTGAAGGTGACAGTGAACTCCACGGTGGTGTCGGGTTGTGAGAAGGTGTCGAGTTCGGTGGCCCACGGTCCCCAGCGCAGGTCGAGGTGGTCGGTGCTGCGCATCAGGCCGCCGGTGGCGCGGAGCTCGGTGTCACGGTACCACTCGTCGAACCGCTGCTGGTCCACGTTGAAGTACTGGAAGACGAATTCATCGGCGATCAGGTCGGCGTAGCGGAGGCTGTCGCGCAGGTTGTAGGAGGTGCGGAAGTTGCGCAGCAGGCCCCCGATGGAGGTCTGCGGGTCCCAGAGCTCGCCGGCGACATCGCCGAGTTGGGGGGCGAACGGGTTGAGGCAGCCGGGCAGGGGCAGCATCGCGATCAGCACAGCGAGCAGCAGGGCTCGTCTCATCATCGCCCCGGATTTCATGGCCGTTCCCTGTCGTGCCTGTGTTCCGGGCGTCTTGGCGGCGAGTCCGCGTCGTGCGCAGGCAGTATTCGCCGGAACACATATGGAGATATGCGCCTCAGAGCGTGGCCCGCAACCAGCTCATCGTCACCCCCTCGCCGCCCGAGTCGTCCTCCCAGGAACGGATCCGCCAGCCGCCGTCGTCGCCCCGCACCAGCCACAGCTCCGCCAGGCCGGAATAACTCGACGGCAGGTCGCCCCGGGTCATGTGCAACTCGATGAGATAACTCTGCCGCGTGAAAACCGAATCCGCCTCGGGGGTTTCATCCTGTTCCTCGAAACCGATGGAGCCCGTGGAGTCCGCCGGGAGGAGCCCCGGCGCCAGCAGACGCCGGATGAAGGTGTCCTCGCGGTTCCGGTCCCAGGAGTCGAAGACATGGGGGTCCTCGGGATAGGCGGAATTGGTGGCCTCGTAGCGGAAATCGACGTCGATCATCGCCATGTACAGGTCGGGGTCGCGCAGGTCGACGGCGATTTGCAGCAACTCGAGGACCCGTTCCGGGGTGAGGGCGAGGTCGCCGCCGGACTGCCCGCCCGCGGGCGCTTCCGGCTCGCGTGTCCCGAACAGGTCGCAGCCGGCGGCGGAGAGCAGGCAGCCGGCGAGGAGGAGCGGAGTCCACCACCGCCGGGCGCCCCCCGCCCCCGCGCCCGTATTCCACGGTCCTCTTTCGACTCTCCCGTTTCCGCGCGGCATGGAACGCCTCATCCCAGGTTGCGCGCCACCTCCCCGGCGACCTCGAGGCTTGTGTTGTCGCCGCCCATGTCGTAGGTCCGCACCCTGCCGTCGGCGATGGTTTTCGCGATCGCCCTCTCGAGCTTCTCCGCGAGTGTCTTTTCGCCCAGCCAGTCGAGCATCATCCGCGTGGAGATCAGCATCGCCATCGGGTTCACCTTGTACTGTCCGGCGTACTTCGGGGCGCTGCCGTGCGTCGGCTCGAACACGGCGTAGTCATCCCCGATGTTGCCCGAGGCGGCGAAACCGAGACCGCCGACGAGCTGCGCGGCGAGGTCGGAGAGGATGTCGCCGAACATGTTCTCCGCCACGAGGATGTCATAGTTGTCCGGGTTCTTCACCAGCCACATCGCCTGGGCGTCGATGTTCGTCTCCCACAGGGGGATGTCCGGGTAGTTTTTCGCCACCTCGCGCGCGGTGCGCACCATCAGCCCGCCGGTCTCGCGGAGGACGTTCGGCTTGTCCACGACGGTCACGCTCCTGCGCCCGTGCTCCCGGGCGTACTCGAAGGCGCGGGTGACGATGTTCCGGCAGGCGCCCCGGGTCATGATCCGCGAGGAGAGGGCGATGTCCTCCATCGGGATGTCGAGGAACCGCTTCGCCTTCGGCTGGTGCTTCGCGAGGGTGCGGATCACCTCCTCGGGTACCGGGTGGAATTCGACGCCGACATAGAGCCCCTCGGTGTTCTCGCGGAAGATGACGAGGTCGATGTTGTCCCGGTAGTTCAGCGGGTTGCCCGGGTACGCCTTGCAGGGGCGGAGGTTGGTGTGCAGGTTCAGCTCCTGCCGCAGGCGGACGATGGGGCTGAAGTAGACGTATCCCTTGTCGCGCAAGGCCGGGTCCAGTTCCCCGGCGGCCTCGTCCCGCGGCTTGGAGGTGATGGCGCCGAAGAGGGCGCACTCGGTGTCTTTCATCATCTCCAGGGTGCGGTCCGGGAGGGCGTTGCCCTCGTGGATCCAGAACTCCCACCCGATGTCGCCGTGCACGTACTCGGCATCGAACTCGAGCGCGTCGAGGACGAGCCTGGCGCACTCCATGACATCCATGCCGACGCCGTCCCCCGGCAGCCAGGCTATGCGGTGTTTCGCCATCTCTCCGTAACTCCTTTCGTAAAGACTAAAACTTCAAGAGTTTATGCTATACACTACCCACAAGTACAACATGACCCGATCGTGTCAACCAAGGAAGGTACAAAACGGTGGACGCCCGCGACCGGCTGCTCCGTGGACCCTCCTCACCAGGTTCTCGCCACGCTGATGCGCTGGGCATTGCCGAGGTCCTCCGCGAAGGGCGTGTAGCCGTAGTCGAAGCGCCAGCCGCGCCAGGCGAGACCCAGCCCGGCGGAGAGACCGCGCGCCTCGTACCCGGTGGCATAGCCCGCGCGCAGGGCGACGGCGTCGAAGAGCACCGCCTCGACGGCGCCCCGCACGCTGGGATCGTAGTCCGCCACCCGGGCGACATCCAGCATCAGCGAGGGTTTCACCCGCCCGAGAGCGCCGGGCCGGTAGCGCGCGCCGGCCGTGTAGGTCGTGGGCAGGTCACAGGCTTCCTCGAGAAAGGCCTTCATCCGGCCCAGGTGGCGAACCGTCACGGCAAGATCCAACCGTCCATCGAGCAGCCCCGGGCGCAGGAGACCGAGGTCCAGCGACCATCCCTCGGTGTCGTAGATGTGGATCTCGTCGACGAGGTATCGTCCGCTCGCGCCGGCCCGCAGGCCGCCCCACGGAAGGGCGAGGGCGAGGGTTCCGCCGAAGGCGTAGCTCCGGGCGGTGAAGCTCCCGACGGGCGCGGCGGAGGGCCGGGTGCGGAGTTCGAGGTCGCCGGTACCGACATGGAGCAGGCTGACCCCCCAGCCGAGCCTGTGACCGCGGAACACCCCGGCGAGATACTGCACCTTCCCCCCCGTCAGGCCCCAGTCGGCGACCATCGCCTCGACGCCGCTGGCGCCGAATCCCACGGCCGCGGGGTTCCAGTAGGTCGCGGTGGGACCCTCGACCGCCGCGGTCATCGCCTCCGCGAGGCCGGCGGCGCGCCCGCCGGGACCGATCTCGAGCCAGGCGGCGCCGGGCTGCGCCGCCTGCGCGCTCACGGCGAGCAGGACGACAGCCGGAACCATTCGGGCGATGCGGCCGGGGAGTATGTTCATTCGGGCTTCTCCTGCTTACCGCGCGAGCCGGAAGCGCCAGGAGACGACCTGGGTCGCTTCCGGGCTCACCGGTTCGATGACATAGGCATAATCGAGACGGCTCAACCCGAGCCCGGCGAGACGGAACTCGAGGCCGAACCCGAAGGTGGGCCGGTCGCGGTCCACGCCCGCCCGCAGGCTGAGCCCATAGTTACCCCCGGCGGCGGTGAGAGCCTCCCGTCCCGCCTCCCCTTTCGATTCATCCCCCGTTCCCGGCAGGCCCACGAGGGTCAGCTCCACCCCGCCCTTGGGGCGCAGGAGGAGGTCGAAGTCCGTCTCGAGGTCGAAAAACGTCTCCAGCCCGGTGACGGGGCGGCAGGCGAGGCCGAAGCGAGCACGGGTGGGGTAGCGGTCCGTCTTCGTCGTTCCGCGGCTCCAGAGGCCGGTGGTGTTCCAGGTGTTCTTCGCGCCGATGCCGTAGAGGGCCGCGCCGAAGACGAGAGTCTCCAGCCGCCAGGGCATCCGCCCGCCGAGAAACGGACGCACCTGCACACCCGCATCCGCCCCGAAGGTGGTCGAGGTGAGGTTGCTGCTGAAGTCCTCGAGGATGTCCGGCACCAGGGCGTAGAGCACCCCGGCGGTCAACCCGAAGGAGACCTTGTCGTGCAGTTTCACCCCGAAGGAGAGGGCAAAACGGTTCTCCCAGTAGCCGAGAGTGGCATAAGGATCGCCGTCGAAATCGCGCGCCTCGATGTCGCCCGTGCCGGCGTGGGTCCAGGTGAGGGCCACCGCCGCGGGTTTGATCTGCACCCGCCCGTAGCGCTCGCGGAGAAGGGCGAGGACCTGCCCGGTGGTCTCCAGCCCCCGGCGGCGCGCTTCGGACGCGGTTTCCCGGATCACGGGCGCGAGCACGCCGGCATCGTACCGCTCGCCGTCGATCACGATGACCGGCTCCCCGGAGGTGGACTCTCCCGCCTTCAGCAGGGCGGCCACCGCCTCGGCGACGGGTTGAACGATCTCTCCCGCCCGGAACTCACGCCGTGCGGCCAGGTGCAGGCCGGTCGGATCGACGAGACGGGGGAGGGAGTCGCCCGGGGCCGGTTCGGCCACCGCGACCAGCCGTATCGGCACCGTCCAGGTGGCGAGGCGGGGCAGTTGGGCGAGCAGGCCGACATGGGCGAGACGCCGGTCGAGGGAGAGGACGTGATACCCGGCGGCGACTTCGCTCGCGGGGGCATAGGGCAGGCCGGCGGGGTTGTAGTGGGCCTGCTCCACCCCGACGGCGCGCGCGACCCCGGCATCCCCGGCGGCGACTGCGACCGCGCCGGCGCCCATGCGGAGGAACGCGCCCGCCTGCCCGGCGTACCCCTCGGCGCGGGCCGGCCCGGGGAGCGCGGCGGCCAGGCAGGCGAAGGCGAGCCCCGCGGAGAGGGTGCGAAGGGTGCGCGCGGCGACTGTGCGCCGGGTCCGGTTCACTCGTTTTCCCATGCTAATCCATCAGCAGAATCTTGGCCCAGTGCTCCTCGCCGCCCGCGAGGAGCCGCGCGAAATAGACGCCGTTGGCGATCTCTCGTCCGCCGGGTCCGCGTCCGTTCCAGGCCTCGTTACGGATGCCCGCCGGCCGCCACCCGTCGCGGACGGGCCGGATGACGAGTTCCATCGCGTAGTCGTAGATCTCCAGGGTGACGAAATCGTCCCGCGGCAGGGAATACTGGACGCGGACGACACCATGCCGGTCGGGCGAAAAGGGGTTCGGATAGGCGAACGCCCCGGCTGCACCGGAGGGTCCCGCCCCGGCGGCAGTCCGCAGGAGCCGCCAGGTGAGGCCGCCGTCCGCGCTGATCCCGAGCCCCTCCGGGCCGCCGACGAAGAGGCGGTTCCACCCCACCGCGGCGCTGAAAACTTCCGGATCGTACGCATATTCACGGGCTTCCGGGTCGCTGATGGGCGGAAACAGCCCCCATGACTCGCCGTAGTCGGCGCTCTTCAGCAGTCCGAGGTCGCTACAGGCGTAGACCACGGAGTCATCGAAGGCGAAGTTGTGCGCCCGCACCGGCTCTTCCGGCGAGCCGTAGACACGCTGCCAGGTGACGCCGAAATCCTCGGTCTTCGTGATGCCGTAGTATTCTCCCGTGCCCTCCGCGGCCCAGGAAGCCGCCCAGAGGATGTTCTTCCCGCTCGCGGTCCGCTGGACGGCGAGCGCGGTGATGAAGTTTCCGCTCAAGGTCGCTTCGCTGGTGGCGGAGTAGCCGAAGTTCTGCCACGTCTCCCCGTTGTCCCGCGACAGGTTCACCCCGGCCGCGGTGCCTACCCAGAGCAGGGTGTCGTCCTCCAGCGGCATCACCGCGATGCTGAAGGCGCGGTGGTTGAGGTGGGCGAGAACATCGAAGCTGTTGGTGTCCGGCGGTTGGTTGACCCAGACGGGCTCATCAGCGGCCATGTCCAGGTACCGCAGCCCGCCGCCCCAACTCGCGATCCACACCCGGCTCCCGAGGAGTTCGATGTCGAAGGTGACATTCTGCACGTTGGTCGTGGTGGGACTGAACGATTCTTCGTCGCGGGGGTCGGTGGGTTGGGGCATCCAGGTCCAGGTGTTCCCGAGGTCCAGGCTGTAGCCGACCCCGCCGCCGGCGGAGAAGCTTGCACCGTCGATGGTGGTGTCGAGGGCGGTGGCCGCCCAGAGAATCGTCTCGCCGGAGGGCACCGTTCCGACCGCGAGCCCGCTGACCCCGCCGCGCCCGAAACCGTCTTGCGGGCCGATGTTGTTCCAGTGTCCCGCCACCGGATAGGCGGGGCCGGCGGAGGGGAGAAAACGGCCCAGCCCCTTGCCGGTGGCCGCCCAGAGGTAGGGTCCGAACACCTCGAGGTCGATGATGCTGTTCGAGGGGGGGCGGCCGGAGGGCAGGCCGGCAACGCCCAGGGGTGTAGGAACCGCCGCCGGTGTCCAGGGGGCGAGAGGAGGGGCGGCGCCCGCGCGGGGCGCGGCGGCGACGGCGAACACGAGCGGAAGAACGGTCGCGCGGAGAAGAGCGGTCATCCGGGCGCTCATCTCGCCACCCCCGGGTTGTCGACGAACTCGATACTCTTCTCCAGCGGCGCGCTCTCGTTGCCGCCCCGGTCCCGGGCGACGAAGAGGAAGGTCCAGGTGCCGAAATTGCTGTTCTCCGGCACGGTGATGAACCCGGCCGACCAGGTGCCGTCCCCCGCCGTTTCATCCGGCGTCTGCCCGAGGTCCTGCAGGGTGAAATCGGGGCTTTCCAGCGTGTCGCCCTGCGGACTGACGGCAAGGTAGACCACTTCCGCGATGTCGCCCTGCCCCTGCTCGTCCTCCACCCGCAGGCTGAAGGTGTAGACATTCTGCCCCTCGAGGGGGCGGACGACGGTGTCCGGGGCGGCCAGCTCGCTGAGGACGGGCGGGGCATTCTCCACCCAGACGATGGTATCCACGGGCGCGGAGCCCGCCTCGAAGCGGTCGGTCGCGGAGAGGCGGAAGCGGTAGTCCCCCGTTGACAGCCCGGCGGCGAAGTCCGCGCTCGCATTGAAGGTCCAGACATGCGCCCCGGCGCCGGCGAACTGCACGGTGCGGACCGGGACCTCCTCGAGCGCCAGTTCGAGTTCCACCCGGGTCACATAATCCCCGCCGTCCTCGTCCGGGTCGGTGACCTCGGCCGTCCATACCTGCTCATCGAAACCGGAGTGGAGGCTGTCGGGCACATTGAAGGAGAGGATGTCCGGCGGGTTGTTCTCCGCGACCACGAGGGTGTCCCGGAAGAGCGCAAGCCCGGTCGTATCCTGCTCCCCGGGCTCCGCCGGATCGAAGGGCGTCCCGGCGAGGTCGCCGGCGGCGTAGGTGACGAGGAAGGTGCCGGGCGAGTCCGCGAACCCGGCGTCCAGCCGAATGCTGTAGACGAGGTCGCCGGGAATGAGGTCGCCGGAGTGTTGGTCGACGAAGGAGGGCAGGCCGGTGAGCGATGGAACGCCGCCGTCATCTTTCAGCGGGAGGACGATCACCGCGCCCCCGCCGGGTGGAGTGATGCGCACCGCGACCGCGGGCGGGGAGAGCGAGCCGCGCTGCAACGCTGTCCGCTGGTCCGCCGGCAGGCTCAATGTCACCCGGAGCGGGCGCAGGATGCGGGAGTGGTAAATCCAGAAGGCGGGAGTTTCGACGCTGTCCAGCGCGGCGGTCACCCGGCCGGGGCCGGGCGCGGGGTCCACGCTTGCGGTCCTGTCACAGCCGGAAACGAACAGCAGGGTCGCCCACGCCGACAGGGCGGCGAGAGCCGTCAACGTATGGCGGGGAATCGTTTTTTTCGCGCGGCAGGGTCGTCTCATGGCGCTTTCCTGCAATGGTGAAGCAGCCCCGGCGGGCGGGCGATGAACAGCGAGGCGCAAAGGACCGGGAGACGACCTCTCACTCGGTTGGGGTTCAATGTTCCCTGCGATGCCGGGCGAAACCGGCATCGTTTCAGCCAATATAGAGGCCCCGCGGGGCCCTTTCAAGCGGACTTCCTGCGCGAACGAGCCCCGTACCGGCTGTTATCGTTCGCTGTCGTTTCCTCCCGCCGGGTCGCCGGAGTTGAGCGATGGCCCTTTTCACCCGCCTGCCGGAGACGGCGACGAGACCCCGGCGGGTTCGGCGCGGGAGAGGCGCGGCCGCCTACTCCGCGGAGCGGTCCGAGGAGCCGGAGGATTCCTCTTCCGGCGGGATGGCGGTCGACATATCCCGCGACAGCATGACCCCGATGTGATAGAAGGTGCGGCGTTTCCGGCGGGCCTCTTCTTCCTCGGGGGTGAGTTCGCGCTCCTCGTCCTCTTCGGCCTCCAGGCGGCGGTCGATATCCTCGACGAAGATGACACCCCGTTCGCGACTGATGTCGACGAGGGAGTACCGGCCTTCCGCGGCGTAGCAGAAGGTGATCTGGCGCGGCGTCTCCCAGGTGATGTACAGGTGTTCGAGGTTGTTCATGCTGACCAGGGTGTTGAACATCTGCCCCTTCACCGCGCCGATGTTGATGCGCAGGTTGCTGCCGCCCTTGACATCGGCGGCGCGGGTGAGCATGACATCCATTTTCCGGTCTTCGGGGTAGTCGCGGATCTCGATGGCATATCCCCGGTCGATCCGCCGCATCACCCCATTGACCTGCACGGTGGCGAGACGAATCATCTCCCGGACCGTGAGGCCCGGAATCTGTCCCTCGGTGTTGATCGATTTTGGCTCGGGTACTTCCGCCATCGGGAAACGTCCGTTTGTCAACCTGTGAATGTCGGGACTGTCGCCGTTTCCGGAGCCTGCCGCGTCCGGAGGGTCCCGTTCCGCCTCCGCCAAGATAGGGGACTCGGAGTAGGGGCGCAATCGGGACCGTCGTCAGCGGGCGCTTCATCGTGTCCGCGCCGTTTGCCCCGTTCGCCGGAGCGGTCTATCTTCTCACGCACGACTTTCACCACGCACCGGCGTCTCGATGGGGGTGGTTTGGACTTCTACCAGATAGTATTGCTCGTTCCTTCGATCCTGCTCGCCTTGACCCTGCACGAGCTGGCGCACGGGTATGTCGCCGACCTGCTGGGCGATCCGACGCCGCGCAACATGGGGCGGTTGTCGTTGAACCCCCTGAAACACCTCGATCCGGTCGGGACAATCATGCTCTTCGTTCTCCATTTCGGCTGGGCGAAGCCGGTGATCGTGGATCCGCGCAATTTCGCCCACCCGAAGCGCGACATGCTGCTGGTCGCCCTGGCGGGACCGGGGAGCAACGTGCTCCAGGCGGTGCTGTTTGCGCTGATTCTGCGATGGTTGCAATCCGGCGGCCAGGCGGTGGTTCCCCTTGTGGGCGCGCTGCAGGAGTTCGCGTTCCTCGGCCTGCTGATCAACATCAGCCTCGCCGTATTCAACCTGATACCGATTCCCCCGCTGGACGGGTCGCGGATCATCTATGCGCTGGTGCCGGCGAGGTATGACCGCGCGTATCGCAAGATCGAGCGGTTCGGCGCGCTTGCCCTGTTGACCGTGGTGCTGCTCGGCATGGTCACGGGAATCTCCCCGATCGGGGCGGTGCTGCTGCCGACGGTCAATTTCTTCCTGCGCCTGTTCATCGGGGTCTGAGGGAATGATGGACCGGGGCCGGGGAAGAAGGAGGCGGAGAACCGCGACGCTTCGATTGGCCGGTTTGCTCCTCCCGTTTTTCGTCGTTCTTTCCACGGGCTGTGCGTTCCGGGCCGTGCCGCCGCCGGAACCGACCCTGCGGGGCCGCCTGGCGGATGCCGCCGATTCCCTCCTCGTCCAGCCCATGGAAGCGGTGGGTGCGACCGTCGGGGTTCAAGTCCTCGACCCCGGGGGCGGGACGCTGTACGCCCATGACGCCGGCCGCCTGATGCTGCCCGCCTCGGTGCAGAAGCTGGCCCTCGCCGCCGCCGCGCGGCTGGCGCTGGGGCCGGGGTTCCGCTGGGAGACGCGTATCGTCGGCACCGGGCGGCTGGACAGCGCCGGGGTGCTGTCGGGCGACCTGGTGCTGGTCGGTTCCTGGGATCCGAGCCTCTCGGGCGACGAGCCCTACACCGGCCACCCCTGGCGGGTGTTCCGCGCCCTGGCGGACAGCCTGCGCGCGCTCGGGCTGCGCCGGGTGGAGGGAAATCTTGTCGCGGTAGGCGGACGCTTCACCCCCGGCGGCTGGGAGGCGGGGGACCTCGAGGAGCAGTTCGCCCCGGCGGTGGCGGGGTTGA
Organism: uncultured bacterium; assembly: GCA_964404605.1. Lineage (GTDB taxonomy): Bacteria > Electryoneota > Electryoneia > Electryoneales > Electryoneaceae > CAYOKT01. The sequence continues at coordinate 9,007 of CAYOKT010000010.1, read as the reverse complement.
CCTGGAACGACGGTCTGCTGACCTGGCTCGGCGCGGAGAGCGGGGAGGGGGTGGTTCGCCCGGACACGGCATACTGGCGCAGCGACCACGCCGGTCCGCGGGTGCCCGGTCTCGGCGCGAAACTCTCGGACGACCCCGAGGCGCCGCTGCGGGAGCGGGGCTTCTCCTCCTCGCGCGAGATGCTGGAGAGCGGCGGTGTCGGGCGTCGCTTCACGCGGGCGGTGGTCGATCCGCGGGCCCTCGCGGCGGACGGTTTCCGCCAGGCGTTGCGCGAGGCCGGCATCGCGGGTGGGGAGGGGACGGTGGTGCGGGCAGAGCCGCCCGCGCTGCCGGAAATCCCGGCGCTGGAGATCGTCCACCGCAGCGCGCCGCTGGACACCCTGCTCCACTCCCTGCTCGTGGTGAGCGCCAACGGGTGGGCGGAGCAGATCGCCGCCACGTTGCGCGCGAGGCTTGGCGGCCCGCTGGAGGAGCCGGTCTGGCCCGCGGTGCTGCAGGAACTGGGCGTGGAGCTCGAAGGCGCGGCCGCGGTGGACGCCTGCGGCATGGCGCGGCGGAACAACCTGAGCGCGCGGATGGTCGCCGGCCTTCTCCTGCGCGCGGAGGAGCGCTGGGGTGATTCCTGGCTGCGGCTGCTCCCCGGGCCGGAGGAGCGTCACAGCACGCTCGCCGGACGTTTCCCGGGGCTGGAGGGGAGGCTGCGAGCGAAGACGGGAAGCCTGAGCCGAACCCGCAGCCTGGCAGGCTACATTATCACCGGGGGCGAGCCGGAGGCGATCTTCGCGATCCTGGTCAACAACTCCCCGGTCAACCCGGACGAGGCGATCAATACGTTTGTCGGCGCTATGGTCCGCGCGCTCGATGAGTACGCGGGAAGACAAGGGATGACAGTTGCTGTTCAGCTTTCGCCATAAGCTCAAGCCCCGCCGATTCGTCTACCATCCCATGGTGTACGACCCGGCGAAGGACGAGGACCGGAGCGAACGGCTGCGGTTCGACCGCAGTCGACCATGGCGCGAACGGCGGGCGAGATCCCGCAACCCAGCCCTGCTGATTCTGCTCGCGCTGGTGGTGGCGGTGGTCATGTGGATGCTGAACACACGGACGGTGGACCCGAACAGGGAGACGATCGAACTGAGCCGGCAGGATATTCCCGCCGCCGCGGGGTCGGCGGACAGCTCCCGGGCGATTGACACCTTGGCGCAGGGCCGGGGAGCGACGCCCGATGCGAGGGACGGCGTCGCCGGCACGGGGGGGCGATGAGCAGGACCCCCGAACGGTTGTTGCCCGCCGCCGCCATCCGTGTCCTCCCCGAGGGGATCGCCAACCGGATCGCCGCCGGCGAAGTGGTCGAGCGCCCCGCCTCGGTGGTGAAGGAACTGATCGAGAACGCCCTCGACGCGGAGGCGTCGCATATCCAGGTGGCGGTGCGCAAGGCGGGTCTGGACGAGTTGCTGGTGGCGGATGACGGCTGGGGGATGGACGCCGACGATCTCGAGTTGGCTTTCCGGCGGCATGCCACGTCGAAGATCCGGGAGGCGTCCGACCTCGAGCACATCACGCACCTCGGCTTCCGCGGCGAGGCGCTGCCCTCGATCGCCAGCGTGGCGCGTGTCGAGGTGGTCAGCCGCCGCGAGGACCGCGAAGAGGGGGTCCGGCTGCGCGTGGAGGGGGGAAAGGCCTCGGAGGTGGAGCCGGCCTCGCGGGAGCGGGGGAGCACGGTGCGCGTCCGCTCCCTGTTCTACAATGTTCCGGCGCGGCGCAAGTTCCTGCGGACCCCGGCCACCGAGTACGGGCACATCGTGCAGGTCTTCCGCCGTTATGCGCTCGCCTACCCGGAGCTGCACTGGGAGCTGCTGAAGGACGGCGAGACGGTGTGGACGCTGCCCGCCACCGACCTTCCCGGGCGGATCGGCCAGCTTTTCGGCGAGGAGACGGCCTCGGACCTGCACGCGGTGGAGAGCCGGAGCGGGGACGTTTTCGTCGGCGGGGTCGTCGGCGGAACGGGCCTGTTCCGCCGTTCGCGCGGCGACCAGTATCTCTTCATCAACCGCCGTCCCTTCCAGAGCCCCTCGCTGCACCATGCGGTGGTCAACGGTTTCGGGCCGCTGATCAAGCCCGGGATGGCGCCGTTCTACGTTCTCAAGCTCCGGCTGGACCCGGAGGAGTTCGATGTGAATGTGCACCCCTCGAAGCACGAGGTGCGCTTCCGGGACGAGGGACTGGCCTACCGGGCGGTGCTGGTGGCCGTGCGGGGCGCCCTGGGGCTGGCGGTGCGCAGCGGCGGCGCGCCGGTGCAGCTTCCCGCGGGGGGTCCGGGGGCGGCGCGGCGGGGCGGGGGCGCCGCTCCACGGACGGGGGCGGGAGCCGGCGGCGGACGGCACATGGACGGCCTGCGGGAGCTGGAGCTGCTCTTCGGCCGGCCCACGGCGCGGCAAACCCGGGGTGGAACGACGGACGCCGGGGCGGAAACCGCCGCGGAACCGGGGAAGCCGGGAGAAACTCACACCCCGCCCCCCGGCGGGCCGGGGAGCGCGCCCGCCACGGCCGGGCCGCCGGCCGGGGGGGAGCCAAGGGGTGCGGAGAGCCGGGACGAGGCGGCGCCGCTGGCCGGGGTGTACGACCCGCACGACGGCGAGCACTATGACCGCCTGATCGAGGAGAGCGAGGCGCTGGAGCGTCCCGTGGAGGGCGCGGGGGCGAAATCCGCGGGCGAGCGCACGCGTGTCTGGCAGCTCCACCGCACCTACATCCTCTCCCAGGTGAAGAGCGGGCTGGTGATCATCGACCAGCACGTGGCGCACGAGCGCATCCTGTTCGAACGGGCGCTGGCAGCGATGCGGGAGCGCCCCTGGAGCGGGCAGCAATTGCTCTTCCCGGTAACCATCAGCCTCGACCCGGCGGAGAGCGGCCTGCTGGAGGAGATCGCGCCGCGGTTGAAGCGGATGGGGCTGGAGGTGGAGCCCTTCGGCGGCCGGGAGTGGGCGATCCGCAGCATTCCCTCGGGGGTGCGGGTGCGCAGCGAGGAGGCGCTGCTCCGCGAAATCCTCGCCGACTACCGCCGCGAGCACGACCTGCGGTTGTCGCCGGAGGAGAGCCTCGCGGCGAGTTTCGCCTGCAAGGCGGCGATCAAGGCGGGTGATCCGCTGACGCTGGAGGAGATGAACGCGCTGATCGACGAGTTGTTCCTGACCCGGTATCCCTTTGTCTGTCCGCATGGTCGTCCGGTGGTGGTGAACCTCAGCCTGAAGGAGCTTCACCGTCTCTTCGGGCGGGAGTGAATGGCATACGGTGCGACAGCATGGTTTCCCGGGATGAGGTCGCTCCCGGGCTACTTGCTATAGATATATACGCATATATGTAACTTTGCAACAGTGGGACGGCGGTCGCCGCTGTCTCTGCCCCGGTAAAATGCGGCTTCCGGCGGGCCGGGCCGCCGATTCACCTCGTTGACAAACCGACACCGAAACCCCGCCAGGCACCATAAAGATGATGCAAGATTCCAGCTCACGAATTGACCCCGTGGTTCTCATCGTCGGCCCCACGGCCTCCGGAAAGACGGCGGTTTCGGTCGCCCTGGCGGAGCGCTGCGGCGCGGAGGTGGTCTCCGCGGACAGCCGCCAGGTGTACCGGTATTGCGACATCGGTACGGCGAAGCCGACCGAGGCGGAGCGGGGCGGTGTGCCTCATCACGGCTTCGACATCGCCGATCCGCCGGACCGGGTCAGCGCGGGGCGGTTCGCCCATGAGGCGCGGGGCTGGATCGAGGAGATCCGGGCACGGGGCCGTCGGGTGGTCGTCGCCGGGGGCAGCGGGCTGTACCTGCAGGCGTTGGTGGATGGCTTTTTCGCCGGGGACGTGAAGGACGAAGCGTTTCGCGCCGAGCTGGAGCGCCGGGCCGCGGAGGAGGGGCTGGAGGCGCTGTACGCCGAGCTGAAGCGGCTGGACCCGGCCTACGCCGCGAAGACACGCCCCGGCGACCGTCAGCGCATCCTGCGCGCGCTGGAGGTGTGCCATGCGGCGGGCGAGCCGTTCAGCGCGCTGCACGGAAGGGGGCGGGCCGCGGCGACGTTCCCCTCGGCGTGGTTCGGGCTCGAGTGGCCGCGCGGGCGCCTGTACGAGCGGATCGACCGTCGTGTCGCGGAGATGTTCGACCGCGGGCTGGTCGCGGAGGTCCGCGGCCTGCTGGACCGGGGCTGGGGCGAGGCGAACGCCCTGAAAAGCGTGGGATACACGGAGACCATCGACTTCCTGGGCGGCCGTCTGCCGAGCCTCGAGGCGGCCATGGAGCGGATCCGCCGTAACACCCGCCGCTACGCCAAGCGTCAACTCACCTGGTTCCGCCGTGACAAGCGCATCCGCTGGCTTGCCGCCGGGGGCAGCACACCCGGGGAGATCGCGGGGGAGATCGCCTGCGCGGTCGGCTGGGAGTGAG
>CAYOKT010000010.1:0-4472 GCA_964404605.1 uncultured bacterium | reverse complement strand
GCGGGCGCCGACATCCACCCAGGTCGTATCGGCGGTCTCGGCGACGAGTTCCATCGGCCCGTAGGGGTTCACCGCGCGGTAGATGCGGAACAGGTCCGCCCCGTTCGGATCCCAGAAGATGCGCAGGCTGACCGACCCGATGGGCTCCACGGTCGCCCGGGCCAGCGCCGGGGGCGGCGGCGGCGAGGAGGTTATGCGAATGCTCGCCAGAGCCCACCCCTCGCTGCCGGGGTCATCGGGCGCGGTGGCGAAGGCGAGACGCAGCCGGAAACGCGGCTCTTCGACATACGGGGTCAGGAGGAACAGGTCCTCACGGTACCCCTGCGAGGAGCCGCCGAACACGGGTCCCTCCTCCAGCGGCCCGCTCGTCATCGTGCAGGGGTACTCGCCCAGCGGCGGGACGGCCTCCCAGTGCGCTCCATCATCCATCGAGACCTGGAGCTGCCCTCCGGCATAGCACCGGGTGGTGTCGATCAGGCGGGTAGCGGTCGACCAGGCGTGCTCGATCACGCAGTAGAGGTATTCATACCCCGCGGGGTTGACCACGTCCGGCAGTTCGAGTGTGCTCAGGGTGTTGAAGTACGGATCGGCGATCCAGACGAGCCGCGCCGGTTCGCCCCCGATTGACCCCTCTCCGTACGTCCAGCCGCCGTCGTCGCTGGGGCGCAGGCCGCCATCGCCCTCCTCCATCGCCAGGTCGAGCATGTGCTCACCGGGTGTCAAGGTGAGCGGGTATCCGCCGAACGAGGGAATGGTGACCAGGTGCGGCTCCAGGGATTCTTCCTCGACCTCGAGCCAGTACCGGGCGACCTGTCCCTCCCAGTTCTCCTGCGCTTCTCCGGGGAAGCGTCCGCCGAAGGGGATCCATTCGTCCGGCTCCCAGGGGTCGAGGGGCTGGAAGGAGGCGGTCTCCTCGGGCCCGGTGGGGGGTTGCAGGCGGACGCGGACCTCCCGCAGCGGTTCGCGTGAACGGACGAGGAACCGAAGATAGGGCGGCCAGGCGTGCAGGGGGTACCTTGAAACGATACCGAGGTGTTGCAGTTCCGGCAGGGTGGTGTCGAGGGCGACCACGGTCACCGGAGGGGAGAAGGGGCTGACATTCCCGGCGAAGTCGAAGGCACGGATGCTGACCATGTGGGCTTGCCCGGGGTGGAGGCCATACGATCGGGTGGAGAGGGTGCGCGCCCCGACGAGGGTGGTGTCGTCCTCGATGCTCCAGTACACCGGTGGAGGAGCCGGGATCACGGCGGGCGTCATCCGGATCTCGTAGCCGGCGAAATTGGGATCATCGGAGGCGGTCCAGCTCAAGTCGACGAACCGGTCGGAGGCGTAGTCGGCCTGGAGTTCCGGGACCGTCGGCGCGGTGGTGTCCGGGTTGTCGGCGATGTCGTCGAAATAGGCGGTGAGGGCGTCGATGGAGGCTTCGTAATACCGGAGCATCGCCTCCCAGTTGGTCTGCGTCGGGGGCAGGGGGCCGTTGGAGTACAGTTCGTATTCGTTGTACCCCGCGGCGGCGATGGCATCCGGCAGCTCGTCGAACTCGGCGTGGAGGTAGGAATCGAAGCTGACCAGCGGATTCCGGCCCTCCGAGGCGGTCATCATCTGGTTGCTTCCCGAGTAGCCCGGGAGGTCGACATCGGTTGATATTACGGTTCCGCTGGCGAGGTGGACAAAGCCGGGAGCGTGCCAGACCTGGTAGTAATCGGAAATGTGCACGGCCGCCTGCCCAAGCACGGCGTAACCCGCCGGCACGGGGAAGGTGGGGGTGAAGTTGACCCAGTCCAGTCCGGCGGAGGAGAGGTCGCGCGAGGGCCGGTTCGGGTACCCGTCCTCCTGTCCGCAGGAGATCTGCACCGAGGCATGGCCGTGGTGTTCGGCGCTGTCATAGCTGTGAATCTGGATGCTCAGGTCGCTCAGCCCCTCCGCGCGTGCGTTCGACACGAAGGACTCGGCGAAGAACTGGAAGGGCAGGTTCGGGTTGCGCGAGGGGTCGCAGAGGGAGCGGCTGTTTCGGTAGCTGCCGCCCGACCAGTATACCTCCCGCCCGGTGCCGTGGATCTCGAGTGCGCCGAGATCCGCCTCGAGGTAAAGTTCCACCGCGAGCGGCACCGAGATGAAGTCGTCGTTCGGGTGGGGGCACTGGACGACCACCTCCGGGTGGGTCGCCTCCGGGTTGTAGACGAAGAGCCCCCAGCCGCGGTCGAAGCTGCCGATGACATCATCATCCGGGCCGCCGTACCAGCCGGGATCGATGAAGAGCGAGTCGAGCCGCTCGCGCAGCAGCCAGAAGGTGCGCCCGGCGGCTGAATCGGTCAGCTCGACCACGTCGTAGTTGATCCCCGCGGTGTCGATGAGGCCCTGCGCCCCTTCCAGGTCGCCCGCGAAAAAGGCAGTGAAAATGTCATGCCACAGGGCGCGGGCGGAGTCCGCCTGGCTCTCGGGGATGTACAGGAAGTTGCCGAAACCGTTGGTCTGCGGATCAAGGGGTGCGGGGATGTAATCGTTGTAGCCGCCGAATACGGCGAGCCCCTCCACGGTGTGCGAGATCCAGTTATCGTAGGCGGTGTTCGGCTCGGGACCAAGGATGAAGCCGCGCAGGGAACCCTGTTCGGTCACCTGCGCGCGGCCGGGCCCGGGCAGGGCGAGAAGCAGAAGGATGAGGAGTAGCGGGAGTAGGCCGGGATCACGGGACGCACGTTCGACAGCCATGGGTTCAAGCTACAACCGCTCCGCCGGAGGGGCAAGCAGAGGTACCGGGAGACAACGTAAAAAGAACGGATGCGCGCACCGCCTGCTCTCCCCGGGAGAAAAACACGCCGGGGGAAACCCGGCGCAAAGGACCGACTGACAGGTGATGCTTGGCGGGGCGCTCCCGTCGCGATGGGAGGGCGCCTCACTCCTCCCCGATGTGGTGCCACTCGGCATTCTCGAGCCATCGCTCGGGTTGCCGGACGAAGTCGATGATGTTCTCGAGAACGTTGTAATGGCGCTTTTCCTCATCGGCGATCCTGTTCAGGATCTCGGCCTGGGCCGGGTCGCCGACCTCCTTCGCCTTCTCGCGGTAGAACTCCTCGCTTCTCTTCTCGATTTCCTGTGCCTTGCGGTAGTGCTCCGGCTGCTTCGCATCGAAGTGGAAGGTTTCGCCCTTCTCCCTCAGCTCGGCGAAAACGTTTTTTACATCGTCGAGGAGGTGCGAAACGGGGGCTTCGCCCTTTCCCTCCTTCATCCGCTTGAAGATCTTGTAGTGCTTGACCTCTTCATCGGCGAGGAAGGTCAGGATGTTCGCCAACCCCTTGCTGTTGGCGGTATCGGCAAGTTCGCGGTAGTACGCCTCGCCGTCCTTCTCCATCTGCATGGCGTACTCGAAGATATCCATCGCATCATCCACCGTTGGTGCCGGGCTCCGCGTGGGAGGCGGCGGGTTTGCGCATGGCTGCGGTTCGGCCGCACTCGAAAGGCCACGATTTGTGAATCCAGGCACGAATGTAGCGCCTGTTCCAAGGATGTGTCAAGGATACCGCATCGCCCGGCGGAGAGGCTTGCGCGGGGGGGCGATGCGGGGCGATGTTGCTGCTGGTGGATGGTCGGGGGCGAGGCGTGCCGGGAGTGAGGGGCCTCGTGCCCGGCGACGGAGCCGGCCGGCGAACTGCCGGCCCGGTGGATGGAGCGAGGAGGAGTACCCATGCCCGGAGAGCAGCGTTTTCCCTTTCGCGTGGTGGACCTTACGCACCCGCTGGAGGCCGCCGGGACACGCTGGCCGGGAGACCCGGAGACGGCGCGCCGGACGACGGCGATACGGCGTTACGACGGGTACGCCCTGAACGAGTGGACCGTGGGGGAGCACACCGGGACGCATGTCGGCGCTCCGCGCCACCTCTCGCCGGAAGGGGCGGACGCCGCCGGGGTGACCGCGCGGCGGCTGGTGGTGCCGCTGGCGCTGGTCCACCTGACGCGGGCGGCGAAGAAGAAGCACGGCTACGAAGTCACCGTGAACGACCTGCTCGCCGAGGAGCGGGCGCACGGCCCCATCACGCCCGGTTCGCTGGTGACCCTGGTCACCGGGTGGAGCCGGCGCTGGCCGGAGCCGTCCAAGGTGTTCGCGAAGGACAGGCAGGGGCGGCTGACCCACCCCGGCTTCGGCGAGGAGGCGGCGCGGTGGTTGATCGACGAGCGGCGGGTGTCGGGGCTGGGCAGCGATGCGCCGGGGGTGGACCCGGGACCGGACGAGCACTTCGCCGCGGGGCGCGCGGTGGCGCAGGCGGGCGGGGTGCACGTGGAGAACCTGGCGAGGTTGGAGCATGTGCCGGCGCGGGGGGCGTGGGTGGTGCTCGGCCTGCTGCCGCTGGTCGGCGGGACAGGCAGCCCGGCGCGTGTGATCGCGCTGGTGCCGCGGGAGTGAGGGCGCAGCGCTCTGCAGGCTGTGCGGTAGGGTGTTGTTGTTCAGTTACGTAGCCCGGCGACGTGTCGCCGGG